>NZ_WSRO01000002.1:5510357-5818392 GCF_009769735.1 Streptomyces sp. BA2 | reverse complement strand
CATTCGCGATCTGCTCGACCGTCAGATTGTTGTCGACCGCGATCGAGATGGGGTGGATCAGTTCCGAAGCGCGCGGCGCGACGACCACACCGCCCACCACGATGCCCGTACCGGGACGGCAGAAGATCTTGACGAAGCCGTCGCGAATGCCCTGCATCTTCGCGCGCGGGTTGCGAAGGAGCGGCAGCTTGACGACGCGGGCGTCGATCTTCCCGCTGTCGACGTCGGACTGGCTGTAGCCGACGGTCGCGATCTCGGGGTCGGTGAAGACGTTCGACGACACGGTCTTCAGGTTCAGCGGCGTCACCGCGTCGCCCAGGAAGTGGTACATCGCGATGCGACCCTGCATGGCGGCGACGGAGGCGAGCGCGAAGATCCCGGTCACGTCACCGGCGGCGTACACGCCCGGCGCGGACGTGCGCGACACCTTGTCGGTCCAGATGTGCCCGGAGTCCTTGAGCTTGACCCCGGCCTCCTCCAGGCCCATGCCGCTGCTGTTCGGGATGGCACCCACGGCCATCAGACAGTGCGTACCGGAGATGACGCGGCCGTCGTTGAGCGTGACCTCGACCCGGTCGCCCACGCGCTTGGCGGAGGCGGCGCGGGAGCGCGACATGACGTTCATGCCGCGGCGGCGGAAGACGTCCTCCAGGACGGCGGCGGCGTCCGGGTCCTCGCCGGGCAGCACGCGGTCGCGGCTCGACACGAGCGTGACGTTCGACCCGAGCGCCTGATAGGCGCCGGCGAACTCGGCACCGGTGACACCGGATCCGACCACGATGAGCTCCTCGGGGAGCTCGTCCAGGTCGTACACCTGGGTCCAGTTGAGGATCCGCTCGCCGTCGGGCAGCGCGTCGGGGACCTCGCGCGGGTGACCACCGGTGGCGATGAGGACGGCGTCAGCGACGAGCGTCTCTTCGCTCCCGTCGGCCGCGCGCACGACGACCTTGCGCGAGCCGTCGGTGTCCTGCTGGCCCTCCAGGCGGCCACGGCCGCGCAGCACGCGGGCGCCGGCGCGCGTGACGGACGCGGTGATGTCGTGGGACTGCGCGAGCGCGAGGCGCTTCACACGGCGGTTGACCTTGCCGAGGTCGACGCCGACGACGCGCGCGGGAGTGTCGATGTGCGGAGTGTCGTCCGCGACGATGATCCCGAGCTCTTCATAGGAGGAGTCGAAGCTGGTCATCACCTCAGCCGTGGCGATCAGAGTCTTCGACGGGACGCAGTCGGTGAGCACCGACGCCCCGCCAAGACCGTCGCAGTCGACGACGGTCACCTCCGCGCCGAGCTGGGCGGCAACGAGTGCCGCCTCGTATCCGCCGGGTCCGCCGCCAATGATCACGATCCGAGTCACGTACTCCATTGTCCCGCACGCTTCAAGGTGCTTCGCCCCGGGGGCTCCATCCGGGCCGTTCTCCCTACAAGAAGGGCACTTCCGTTACGGGAGGGACGCACGCGTCGCCTGCCGTACCCTCGACCCCATGTCGCTCTACGCCGCGTACGCCGGCAATCTGGATCCGCGGCTCATGTCACGCCGCGCCCCGCACTCGCCGCTGCGCCAGACCGGCTGGCTGAACGGCTGGCGGCTGACCTTCGGCGGGGAGCACATGGGGTGGGAGGGCGCGCTCGCCACGATCGTCGAGGCACCGCGCTCGCAGGTCTTCGTGACGTTGTACGACGTCGCCCCCATGGACGAGGACTCCCTGGACCGGTGGGAGGGCGTGGGGCTCGACGTCTACCGCAGGATGCGCGTGCGCGTGCACACCCTCGACGGCGAGGAACCCGCCTGGGTGTACGTACTCAATGGCTACGAGGGCGGCCTGCCGTCGGCGCGATATCTGGGGGAGCTTGCCGACGCGGCGGAGACCGCGGGGGCGCCCCACGACTACGTGATGGAGCTGCGGAAGCGGCCTTGCTAGGGCGGGCCTGCGCTGTCGGGCATCCGCCGCCGGGGCTCCGTGGGCCCTGTGCCTGGCCCTCAGGGCCTTTGACTGACGCCGCTCGCAGCTCCGTCGGGGCTCCGTCGGGGCTCCGCCGGGCCTCCGGCAAGGCTCTCGTCGGAAACGACAAGACAACGATCCGAATCCCGTGAGCATCGTCATCTACGCGCGTAGGGCGTGAGCGGCTACTCTCGTCCGCGTGAACGCTTCAGTTATTCCGGACGACATCCAGGGCGACCCCTACGCCGCCGCCGACGCCGCCGCCGCGCGCCTGCGTGAGCTGACGGGTGCCGAGACCCACGACGTAGCCCTTGTGATGGGCTCCGGCTGGGCGCCGGCGGTGGACGCGCTCGGCGTGCCCGACGCCGAGTTCCCCGTCACCGAGCTGCCCGGCTTCCCGCCGCCGGCGGTCGAGGGGCACGGCGGCCGCATCCGCTCCTTCCAGGTCGGTAACAAGCGCGCCCTCGTCTTCCTGGGCCGCACCCACTACTACGAGGGCCGTGGCGTCGCCTCCGTCGCGCACGGCGTGCGTACGGCGGTGGCCGCGGGCTGCAAGACGATCGTGCTGACGAACGGCTGCGGCGGCCTGCGCGAGGGCATGCGCCCCGGTCAGCCGGTCCTCATCAGTGACCACCTCAACCTGACGGCCACGTCGCCGATCGTCGGCGCGAACTTCGTGGACCTGACGGACCTGTACTCCCCGCGTCTGCGCACCCTCTGCAAGGAGATCGACCCCTCCCTCGAAGAGGGCGTCTACGCGCAGTTCCCCGGCCCGCACTACGAGACTCCGGCGGAGATCCGCATGGCGCGCACGATCGGTGCGGACCTGGTGGGCATGTCGACGGTCCTCGAGGCGATCGCCGCGCGCGAGGCGGGTGCGGAGGTGCTCGGCATCTCTCTGGTGACGAACCTCGCCGCGGGTATGACGGGGGAGCCGCTGAACCACGAGGAGGTTCTTCAGGCGGGCCGTGACAGCGCCACTCGCATGGGCGAGCTGCTGGGCCAGGTCCTGGGCCGTATCTGATTTCTGCTGGCGGGGTCGCCTTGTCTGGCGGGGCGCCTTGCTTGGCGGGGGCCTTGCCCGGCGGTTGCCTTGCCCGGCGGTTGCCTTGACCGGGGTGTCTCTGCTGGGTGGGCGCCCCCGGGCTGCGCCTTGGCGGCCTGCGGCGGCTGCTGCCGCAGGGCTTTCCCACCCACCCGCCCGATTGCCCGGCAGCACGGCCCGTTGCCGAACAGGCTCTCCCGCCCACCCACCCGATTACCCCGCAGCATGGGCCCTTGCCGCACAAGCTTTCCCGCCCACCCGCCCGATTGCCCCGTAGCGGTCGGTGAGCGCACACGCACCTGTTCGCCCCGGGGTGATCGGGTGGGTGGGCGGGAAAGATCCGCCGCGAAGCGGCGGGACAAGCCCCCACCGGGCGGCACCCGGTGGCGCAGCCGGTGCTGGGCAGGGATCAACCGCCGGGCCCCGCCGGGTAGACGTAACCCCCGCGGGCAAGAACGCACCGCAGGGCCACCGCCGCCCCACCGGGTAGGCATACCCGGGGCGGACCACAAAGCCTGCCGGGCCCGGGGCCCGGGCCCCGCAATCGAACTCCGCATACGAGAGGCTGACGTCACGTGCTGGACGACTCTGAACTCATCGCGCGGGCCCAGGCCTGGCTGGCCGAGGACCCGGACCCCGAGACCCGCGAGGAACTCGCGAAGCTCATCGACGCCACGGACACCGAAGAGCTGAGCGCCCGTTTCAGCGGCACCCTCCAGTTCGGCACCGCCGGCCTCCGCGGCGAACTCGGCGCGGGCCCCATGCGCATGAACCGCACCGTGGTCATCCGCGCGGCAGCGGGCCTCGCCGCGTACCTGAAGGCCGAGGGCCAGACCGACGGCCTCGTCGTCATCGGCTACGACGCCCGCCACAAGTCCGCGGACTTCGCGCGCGACACCGCCGCCGTCATGACCGGCGCCGGACTCAGGGCGGCGGTGCTCCCCCGCCCGCTCCCCACCCCCGTACTCGCCTTCGCCATAAGGCACCTCGGCGCCGTCGCGGGCGTGGAGGTGACGGCGAGCCACAACCCCCCGCGCGACAACGGCTACAAGGTCTACCTCGGCGACGGCTCCCAGATCGTCCCGCCCGCCGACGCGGAGATCGCGGCGCAGATCGACGCGGTGGCCACCCTCCATGACGTGCCCCGCCCGGAGTCCGGCTGGGAGACCCTCGCAGACGACGTCCTCAACGCCTACCTGGCCCGCACCGACGCCGTCCTGTCCCCCGGCTCCCCCCGCACCGCCCGCACCGTCTACACGGCGATGCACGGCGTCGGCAAGGACACCCTCCTCGCGGCGTTCGAGCGGGCGGGATTCCCCGCCCCCGTACTCGTCGCGGAACAGGCGGAGCCGGACCCGGACTTCCCGACCGTCGCGTTCCCCAACCCGGAGGAGCCGGGCGCGATGGACCTCTCCTTCGCGAAGGCCCACGAGGCGGACCCGGACCTGATCATCGCCAACGACCCGGACGCGGACCGCTGCGCGGCGGCGGTCAAGGACGGTCCGGACGGCCCGGGTGGCGCCGACTGGCGCATGCTCCGGGGCGATGAGGTCGGCGCGCTCCTCGCGGCCCATCTCGTGCGCCGGGGCGCCCGCGGCACGTTCGCCGAGTCGATCGTCTCCTCGTCCCTGCTCGGCCGGATCGCGGAGAAGGCGGGTCTGCCGTACGAGGAGACCCTCACCGGCTTCAAGTGGATCGCCCGCGTGGAGGGCCTGCGCTACGGCTACGAAGAGGCCCTCGGCTACTGCGTGGACCCCGAAGGCGTACGCGACAAGGACGGCATCACGGCGGCGCTCCTGCTGACGGAGCTGGCGTCCGAGCTGAAGGAAGAGGGGCGCACCCTCCTCGACCTCCTCGACGACCTCGCCGTGGAGCACGGCCTGCATGCCACCGACCAGTTGTCGGTCCGCGTCGAGGACCTCTCCCTGATCGCGGACGCGATGCGCCGCCTGCGCGAACAGCCGCCGACCGCGCTCGCGGGCCTGCCCGTCGCCAAGGCCGAGGACCTCACACAGGGCACGGACACGCTGCCGCCCACCGACGGCCTGCGCTACACGCTCGACGGCGCCCGCGTCATCGTGCGCCCGAGCGGCACGGAGCCGAAGCTGAAGTGCTACCTGGAGGTGGTGGTCCCGGTGGCGGCGAAGGCCGGCCTGCCCGCCGCCCGCACCGAGGCGACGGACCTCCTCGCGGCGGTCAAGCGCGACCTGGCCGCGGCCGCGGGCATCTAGCCACCGTCCGGCGGGACCTCCGAGGCGGGTGGCGCAGGGCCGCCACCCGTCCGAGTGGTTCGGTCGGCGCAGTTGCCGCAGCGATCCGTGCGCTGCCGGTCCCCCAGGAAGGGTGACCGGCAGCGCACGATCACGTTCCAGGAGCTGCCGCAGTGCCGTACGGACCGACCCCCGAGACCACCTCGCCCGCATCGCCTTCCGCCGCCACGCCCCGGGTCGTCGCCCCGTCCCGCCTCCCTCGCAGCACCCCGGGCCACGCGTCGGGCCGCGCCCGCGCCCTGCGGCACGCTTCTCCCGCGCTCCTCGCGTACGCCGCCGTACGCCTCTTCGGCGCCCTGGTCTTCTCCCTCTGGGCACGCAGGGAGCAGCGGGACGTCTGGCACCTGCTGGCGGAGTCGTGGGACTGCGACTGGTACCTGAAGATCGCCGACAAGGGCTACGCGCACACCCTGGGCACCCAGATCGACGCGAACAACCTCGCCTTCTTCCCGCTGCACCCCCTGCTCATCAGGGCGGGCACCGTGATCGTCCCGGAGCCGCGCGGTGCCGTGGGGCTCGCGATCGCCGTCACCTGCTCGTTCCTCGCGGCGTGGGGGATCTTCGCGGTGGGCGACCGCCTGTACGGACGCAGAACCGGCGTCCTGCTCGCCGCCCTCTGGGGCTCGCTGCCCATCGCGCTCGTGCAGTGGATGGGCTACACGGAGTCGCTCTTCACGGCACTCACCGCGTGGGCGCTGTACGCCGTGCTCACCGGCCGCTGGATCTGGGCGGGTTCGCTGGCCGCGCTCGCGGGCCTGACCCGCCCGACGGGTGTCGCGCTCGCGGCGGCGGTGTCCCTGACGGCGCTGCTCGCGCTGTGGCGCACGCGCCGCGCAGAGGGCGGCGACAGCCGCGTACGCACGCTCCTGGGCGCCCTGCTCGCCCCGCTCGGCTGGCTTTCGTACGTCGGCTGGGTGGGGTTCCGGCTCGGCCGCTGGGACGGCTATTTCGCCGTACAGAAGCTGTGGCGCAACGAGTGGGACGGCGGGGTGGCGACCCTGCGGACGATGTACGACCTGCTCGCGGTGCAACGGCCGCAGCTGTTCCTGACGATGGTGACCGCGACGCTGCTCGCGTCGGTGGCGCTGTTCGTCCTGTCGGTGGCTGACCGGCAGCCGCTTCCGCTGCTGGTCTTCACGGGCCTGCTGCTGCTGATCGTGCTCGGCAGCAAGGGGGTCTACTTCCCCCGGGCGCGCTTCCTGCTCCCCGGCTTCCCCCTGCTGCTGCCGCTCGCGGCGGCGCTGGCCCGCGCGCGGACGCATGTCGCCGTGACGGTGACGGTGGCCGCTGCCGTGACGTCGGCGGCGTTCGGGGGCCACATGCTGCTTGCGTGGATGGGCCCGCCGTAGGCCCGGCCCCTAGGCGACGGCCAGCACCACCGCGAGCAGCACCGCACCGGCGACGGCGGGCGCGAGGATCTCGTAAGCCCAGCGCACCACGGGCTCGCCCTGCGCGGACTCCGCTCCGGCCCGCTGCTCGGAGAGTTCGCGCAGGTCGTCCATGATCTGGTCGCCGGCGGCGCGTGGGGACGACGACTGACCGGGCCTCAGCGAAGCACGGAGACCCGGGCCGCCGACGCTCGGGTCACCAGCGGCCGCCCCCTGCGAACTCCTCCTCGCGGCCTTCTTGCGGCCGCGCAGGGAGACCGGGATGGCCCAGAGCTGGTACTTGGTGCCGGACTGGGTGAGGACTTCGTTCGAGTACCCGGAGCGCAGGGTCGCGACGGCGGCCCACGGCAGGGTGATCGTCCGGAAGGGATTGCGGATGCGCAGCCGGTCGTCGTTGGAGTACACGGCGGGGCGCACGGTGAAGGCGACGACGATCGGCACCGCCAGGAGCAGCCCGGCGAGCGCGAGCCACGGTGTGCGGCCCTCCCCGCGGATCATCGCGTCGATGCCGAGCCAGCCGCCGAGGGCGAGCAGCAGGACGCCTCCGGCGATACCGCCGGACGACCGGAAGGTCCGGTCCTTGTACTCGGGGTACTCGGGCTCCGCCACGGGAGGCTGGGGGTCGGTCATACCCCTGATTCTGCCTGAGGTCCGCCGCGGGGCGGCCGCGGGGACGCCCGCCCGACGGATTCCCCTGGGGCGACCCACCTCTGTACAGCCGCTACGCGCGTAGATATGCTCCCCTCGTGACCATGCCCACTGCACCCGCAACTGCATCCGCACACGCGCTCGCGGACGCCACAGCGTCGGACCGCACGCTGCGCCGCTTCCTCCACGGGCTGCCCGGCGTCGACACGGTCGGCCTGGAGGCGCGCGCCTCAGCGCTCGGCACCCGTTCGATCAAGAGCACGGCGAAGGCGTACGCCATCGATCTCGCCATCTCGATGATCGACCTGACGACGCTGGAGGGCGCCGACACCCCGGGCAAGGTCCGGGCGCTCGGCGCGAAGGCCGTGCACCCCGATCCGACCGACCGCGGCACGCCGAAGACCGCCGCGGTCTGCGTCTATCCGGACATGGTGGCCACCGCCAAGGAGGCCGTCGGCGACAGCGGGGTCAAGGTCGCCTCCGTCGCGACCGCCTTCCCCGCGGGCCGCGCCGCCATCGGCGTGAAGCTCGGTGACGTCCGCGAGGCCGTCACCGCGGGTGCCGACGAGATCGACATGGTCATCGACCGCGGCGCCTTCCTCGCCGGTGACTACATGACGGTGTTCGAGCAGATCCGCGCCGTGAAGGAAGCCTCCGGCGAGGCCCGGCTCAAGGTCATCTTCGAGACCGGCGAGCTGTCCACGTACGACAACATCCGGCGTGCCTCCTGGATCGGCATGCTCGCGGGCGCGGACTTCATCAAGACCTCGACCGGCAAGGTCGGCGTCAACGCCACCCCCGCGAACACCCTCCTGATGCTGGAAGCCGTACGCGACTTCCGCGAGCAGACCGGGGTACAGGTCGGGGTGAAGCCCGCGGGCGGCATCCGCACCTCCAAGGACGCGATCAAGTTCCTCGTCCTGGTGAACGAGACCGCGGGCGAGGACTGGCTGGACAACCACTGGTTCCGCTTCGGCGCCTCATCGCTCCTCAACGACCTGCTGATGCAGCGCCAGAAGCTGGCCACGGGCCGCTACTCCGGCCCCGACTACGTGACGGTGGACTGACCCATGACTTCCACACCTTCGGCCTCCAAGGCTTTCGAGTACGCCCCCGCGCCGGAGTCCCGCTCCGTCGTCGACATCGCGCCGTCGTACGGCCTTTTCATCGACGGCGAGTTCGTGGAGGCGGCGGACGGCAAGGTCTTCAAGACCGTCTCGCCCTCCACCGAAGAGGTCCTCTCCGAAGTCGCGCAGGCATCCTCCGAAGACGTCGACCGCGCGGTGAAGGCCGCCCGCAAGGCGTTCGAGAAGTGGTCGGCGCTGCCGGGCGCCGAGCGCGCCAAGTACCTCTTCCGTATCGCGCGGATCATCCAGGAGCGCAGCCGCGAACTGGCCGTCCTGGAGACCCTCGACAACGGAAAGCCCATCAAGGAGACGCGCGACGCCGACCTCCCCCTGGTCGCCGCGCACTTCTTCTACTACGCGGGCTGGGCCGACAAGCTCGACCACGCCGGGTACGGCGCGGACCCGAAGCCGCTCGGTGTCGCGGGCCAGGTCATCCCCTGGAACTTCCCGCTCCTGATGCTGGCGTGGAAGATCGCCCCGGCCCTCGCGACGGGCAACACGGTCGTCCTGAAGCCCGCCGAGACCACGCCCCTGAGCGCCCTGTTCTTCGCGGACATCTGCCGCCAGGCGGGCCTGCCCAAGGGCGTCGTCAACATCCTTCCCGGGTACGGCGACGCGGGCGCGGCCCTGACCGCACACCCGGACGTGAACAAGGTCGCCTTCACCGGCTCGACCGCCGTCGGCAAGGCCATCGCACGCCAGGTCGCGGGCACGGACAAGAAGGTCACGCTCGAACTGGGCGGCAAGGGCGCGAACATCGTCTTCGACGACGCCCCGATCGACCAGGCCGTCGAGGGCATCGTCACCGGCATCTTCTTCAACCAGGGCCAGGTCTGCTGCGCGGGCTCGCGCCTCCTCGTACAGGAGTCGGTCCAGGACGAGGTGCTCGACGCCCTCAAGCGGCGCCTGACCACCCTGCGCCTGGGCGACCCGCTGGACAAGAACACCGACATCGGCGCGATCAACTCCGCCGAGCAGCTCGCCCGGATCAAGGCCCTCACCGAGACGGGCGAGGCCGAGGGCGCCGAGCGCTGGTCCGCTCCGTGCGAACTCCCCTCCGCCGGCTACTGGTTCGCGCCGACGCTCTTCACGAACGTCACGCAGGCGCACACCGTCGCGCGCGACGAGATCTTCGGCCCGGTGCTCTCGGTGCTCACGTTCCGTACGCCGGAAGAGGCCGTCGCCAAGGCCAACAACACCCAGTACGGCCTCTCCGCCGGCATCTGGACGGAGAAGGGCTCCCGCATCCTCGCGGTCGCCGATCGCCTGCGCGCGGGCGTCATCTGGGCCAACACGTTCAACAAGTTCGACCCGACCTCGCCCTTCGGCGGCTACAAGGAATCGGGTTACGGCCGCGAGGGCGGCCGCCACGGCCTGGAGGCTTACCTCGATGTCTGAGCAGCGTTTGAGCGTCTTCAAGACCTACAAGCTGTACGTAGGGGGCAAGTTCCCCCGCAGCGAGAGCGGCCGGGTGTACGAGGTGTCCGACTCGAAGAACAAGTGGCTGGCCAACGCCCCGCTGTCGTCCCGCAAGGACGCGCGTGACGCGGTCGTGGCCGCGCGCAAGGCGCAGGGCGGCTGGGCGGGCAAGACGGCCTACCTGCGCGGCCAGATCCTCTACCGCGTCGCGGAGATGCTGGAGGGCCGCAAGGACCAGTTCGTCCGCGAGGTCGCCGAGGCCGAGGGCCTGTCCAAGTCGAAGGCCGCCGCCGTCGTGGACGCCGCGATCGACCGCTGGGTCTGGTACGCGGGCTGGACCGACAAGATCGCCCAGATCGTGGGCGGCGGCAACCCTGTCGCGGGCCCCTTCTTCAACCTCTCCTCGCCCGAGCCGACGGGCGTGGTGACGGTCGTCGCCCCGCAGAAGTCGTCGTTCCTCGGCCTGGTTTCCGTCATCGCTCCGGTGATCGCGACGGGCAACACAGCTGTGGTGATCGCGAGCGAGGACTCCCCGCTCCCGGCGCTCTCGCTGGGCGAGGTGCTCGCCACCTCCGACCTGCCGGGCGGCGTCGTGAACATCCTGTCCGGCCGTACGGCGGAGATCACCCCGTCGCTCGCCGCGCACCAGGACGTGAACGCGATCGACCTCGCGGGCGTCGAGGACGACGTACTGGCGAAGGAGCTCGAGGTCGCGGCGGCGGACAACCTCAAGCGCGTCGTCCGTCCACAGGCTGTGGACTGGTCGGCGGATCCGGGCACGCACCGCCTGACGGCCTTCCTGGAGACCAAGACGGTCTGGCACCCCACGGGTTCACTGGGCGCGTCCGGCTCCTCCTACTGACCCGAGCCATCTCCCCGCGGCGAAGCCCCGGCCCTCCTCCGTCCAGGAGGGCCGGGGCTTCGCCCTTTCACCGCTGCCGTCAGATGCCGAACCGCGCCGCGATCCCGTCGAGGACGCACTCCAGGCCCGTCTCGAACGCCCAGGTCGGATCGTCCTTGCGCCTCGCCCGCAGACCGTGGCGCCGGTACGTGGGGTAGCGGCCTGTCTCCATGAGGTACGTCATCTGCGGTGCGAGGCCCTTGCGGATCTCGGCGCCGGACGACCAGCCCTCGGCCTGGGTCCACTCCTGCAGGGCCACTTCGGACGAGGCAGCGCCGTGGGCGTAGGCGCTGACGGTGCGGAACGCCACCATCATCGTGTCCTCGTCGAGGCCGAGGCCGTCGAGCGCGGCCAACTGCCGCTCGGCGATGGCCAGCCGGCCCGGGGTGAGGACGAAGGTCGCCGTGGGCAGCTGGCCCATCCACGGGTGCCGCCGCATCGTCTCCCGGGTCAGCAGGGCGAAGGCCCGCAGCACCTCGCGCCAGCCGGTCAGCTCCTCGGGGATCGCGATCTCGGCCGCGAGCCGCTCGGCCATCAGTGCCCGCAGTTCGTCCTTGCCGGAGACGTGACGGTACGCGGCCATCGGCGCGACCCCCAGCTCCGTGGCGAGCCGGCGCATGGTGACGGCGGCGAGGCCCTCCGCGTCGGCGATCTCGACCGCGACGGCCCCGATCCGCTCCAGGGTCAGTGAGGCGCGGGGCGCGGCCGGCTGTTCCAGGCGCTCCCAGAGCGACTTGTCCGGCGCCGCCTTGCCGTCCCTCTTCTGACCAGCCACAGCCGGGCTCCTCTCCGTCGAGCGCTCAGCGTACAACGTATCCATCAGTAGACGCTGTACACACTGCCGTGTACGTTGTACGCACATCGATACGCCGTACACATTCACCACGCCCAGACCAGGGGGACACCCATGCCCAGCAGCACCGACCGGCCGCTACAGATCGCCGTGGTCATCGGCAGCACCCGCGAGGGCCGCTTCGCGCCCGTCGTCACGCAGTGGCTGACGGGACACCTCGACCGGCGCGACGACATGAAGGCCGATGTGGTCGACCTCGCCGAGACCCCGCTGCCCACAGTCCTGCCCGCCTTCGGGGAGCCGCCCGCACCCGGCGTCGAGGAGGCGCTCGCCCAGGTGTCACCGCGCCTGGAGGCCGCCGACGCGTTCGTCTTCGTCACGCCGGAGTACAACCACAGCTTCCCGGCCTCCCTGAAGAACGCCATCGACTGGCACAACACGCAGTGGCACGGCAAGCCGATCGCCTTCGTCTCCTACGGCGGCCTCTCCGGCGGCCTGCGCGCGGTCGAGCAACTCCGCGTGGTCATGGCCGAGTTGAACGCGACGACCATCCGCAACACGGTCAGCTTCCACAACGCCTGGGGCCGGTTCGGCGCGGACGGGACCGTCGACGACCCGGCCGTGAACAAGGCGGCCGACGCCCTGCTCGACCAGCTGGCCTGGTGGGCTCACGCGCTGCGGGACGCCAAGTCCGTTCGTCCGTACGCCGCCTGACGGCACATCAATCTCTGCTGGGGGGACCATGAGTCAACGTACGGAAGAGACGAGCACCCCGCTGCCTCCGGAGGCCGCGCAGGCGCCCCCCGAGGGCGGCCCGTCCAAGCTCGTCCTCTTCGGGCTGCTGCTCGGCCTGATGCTCGGACTGCTCGACGGCACGATCGTGGGCACCGCCCTGCCCACCATCGTCGGCGACCTCGGCGGCCTCGACCACCTCTCCTGGGTGGTGACCGCCTATCTGCTCACCGCGTCCGTCTCCACTCCCATCTGGGGCAAGCTCGGCGACCTGTACGGGCGCAAGGGCAGCTTCATCTGGTCGATCGTGGTGTTCCTCGCGGGCTCCGTGCTCTCCGGGCTCGCCCAGGACATGGGGCAGCTCATCGCCTTCCGCGCCGTGCAGGGCCTCGGCGCGGGCGGCCTGATGGTCGGCGCCATCTCGATCATCGGCGTCATGCTGCCGCCGTCACAGGCGGGCCGCTCGCAGTCGATGGTCGGCGCGATGATGCCCGTGGCGCTGGTCGGCGGACCGCTGCTCGGCGGCTTCCTCACCGACCAACTGGACTGGCGCTGGGTCTTCTACGTCAACGTCCCCATCGGCGGACTCGCCCTGCTCATCATCGGCCTGCGGCTGCGCCTGCGCACCGAGCGGGTCAGGGCCCGCATCGACTTCGCCGGCGCCGCCCTCCTCTCCACGGGCATCCTCGCCCTGACGCTCCTCGGCAGTTGGGGCGGGACGACGTACGGCTGGTCGTCGCCGCAGATCCTCGGACTCGGCGTGATCGGCGCCGGATCCCTGGTCTGGTTCGCGCGGGTCGAGCGGCGCGCGGCCGAACCGGTCATCCCGCCCCGGCTCTTCGCCGACCGCAACTTCACCCTCGCCCAGGTCCTCACCTTCCTGGTGGGCGCTGCCATGCTCGCGGCGTCCTCGTATCTGCCGCAGTACATGCAGTTCGTACGCGGAGCCTCGTCCACGGCCAGCGGCATGCTGCTGCTCCCGCTGATGGCAGGCATGTTCGGGGCGCAACTCCTGCTCGGCCGGATCACGTCCAAGGGCGGCGGCTACCGCGCCTACACCATCATCGGCGGCGCCTTGACGGCCGTCGGCGGCCTCGCGCTCCTCGCGGTCGGCGCGGACACCCCCACCGCCGTGACCTCCGCGCTGACGTTCGCGCTCGGCACGGGCATGGGCTTCCTGATCCAGAGCACCCTGCTCATCACCATCAACAGCGCGGAGCCGCGCGACATGGGCGCCGCCACCGGCACCACCACGCTCCTGCGCACGATCGGCGGCTCACTGGGCGTCTCCGTCATGGGCGCCGTCTATGCGAACCGCCTGACAGCGGGCGGTATGCCGGAGGGCGGCACCGCATGGACCCCCGAGGCGGTCGGGAAGATGCCGGCGGGAGTGCGGGAAACGGTGCGCACAGCTGTCACCGGCGGCATGCACGGCGTGGCCCTCGGCGCCGCGATTCTTGGCGCGGCGGCCTTCGCGGTGGCATGGCTGGTGCGGGAAGTCCCCCTGCGGCAGGGGTGACGGGGGGGGCGCCGCGTCAGCAGCCCTTAGCCGGGCAGCACACTCGTGGCCGGGCCGATCAGTGGCAGGTCCTCCAGCGCCGCGCCCTGAGTCAGCGGGGCCGTCACCGGCGCCGTCGAGATCGGCTTGAAGTCCGCGATCTGGGTGCCCAGGGCGTTGTCCAGCGGGTCGGCCCCCGTACCCGCGAGCGGGTTGAGCTTCAGCGCCTTGGCGGGCCCGAGCCCTCCGGCGGTGACCTCCTCCACCGCCCGGAGCATCCCCGCCCCGGCGGCCGGCAGATTCTCGGACGCCGGAGGCGTGGGGGCCGGGGCGGCGTTGGCCGTCGCCGCGCCGCCGATGCCGAGCGCCGTGCCCGCGACGCTGACCGTCAGACCCGCCCGCAGCAGGACGCGGGAGAGGTGCTTGGAGGCTGTTGCGTGCCGTGCCATGGGTTCCGCCCTTATCCGCTTGAGTAATCAGATGCGCACACAGCGTAGTTGAGGGGTGATGCGGGCACCAAAGCCCTACCCTTCGGGTCGCCTGGGCGGCTCAATGCAGCACACTGGTCTCTCGTGAGTTCCCATCCCCCGATACCCACCCGAGTCGTGCTGCTCGCCGGTCCCTCGGGCTCAGGCAAGTCGTCGTTCGCCGCCCGCTCCGGGCTGCCCGTCCTGTGCCTCGACGACTTCTACAAGGAGGGTCACGACCCGACACTGCCGCAGGTCCCCGGCAGCACGGACATCGACTGGGACTCTCCCGCATCCTGGGACGCGGATGTCGCCGTCGCCGCCATCGAGCAGCTGTGCCGCACGGGACGTACGCGCGTCCCCGTCTACGACATCGCCACCAGCTCGCGTACGGGCGAGTCCGCGATGGACATCGAGCGCACGCCCCTCTTCATCGCGGAGGGGATCTTCGCGGCGGACATCGTGGAGCGGTGCCGGGAGATCGGCGTGCTCGCCGACGCGCTCTGTCTCCGGGGGCGGCCGTCCACCACTTTCCGGCGGCGGCTCCTGCGGGATCTGCGCGAGGGGCGCAAGTCCGTGGCGTTCCTGCTGCGGCGCGGGTGGCGGCTGATGCGGGCCGAGCGCGCGATCGTCGCCCGGCAGACCGCGCTCGGCGCTCACCCCTGCGGGAAGGACGAGGCCCTGGGGCGGCTCGCGGCCGCTGCCGCGGGCCGGTGCGCCAAGGCTCGCGCCGAGGCCGCGTAACTCCGCGCGCCTACAAGCACCCGTACACACCCGTACACAGCAGAAGGACCGGAAAGACCCCCCGGCCTTCCGGTCCCGCTACTTGTTTCCCCCGTGGATCCCCCGTGATCCCCGTTTTCCCCCGTGTCCCCCCTGCTACCGCCGCCTCCCCCCGGGAGCGGCGGCCCCCCATGATCCCTAGGCGACCAACTCGCCGAAGGACTCCTCCTGGTCACGGCCGAAGCTGAGGACCTCGTCCTCGCGCAGCCGGCGCAGGGAGCGCCAGATGCTGGACTTCACCGTGCCCACGCTGATGTCGAGGATGTCCGCGATCTCGGGGTCCGTGCGGCCCTCGTAGTAACGCAGGACCAGCATCGTCCGCTGCAGTTCGGGGAGGCGGGCCAGGGCCTGCCAGAGAACCGCGCGGAGTTCGGTGCCACGCATCGCGTCCGTGTCGCCCGCCGTCTCCGGCAGCTCCTCGGTCGGGTATTCGTTGAGCTTGCGGCGCCGCCAGGCGCTGATGTGCAGGTTGGTCATGGTGCGGCGGAGGTATCCGCCGACCGCGGCCTTGTCGCTGATCCTGTCCCAGGCCCGGTACGTCGAGAAGAGGGCGCTCTGGAGCAGGTCCTCCGCCTCGAAACGGTCACCGGTCAGGTGGTAGGCGGTTGCGTACAGGGAGGCACGACGCTCCTGGACGTAGGCGGTGAACTCCGCCTCCGACGCTGTGGTGCGCTCCCCCGTGTCCTCCCTGTACGCGGCTCCCCCGTGAGCCCCCCCATCGTCTCCGCGGGTTTCCCCCCGGAACGCGTCAACCACCGTCATGTACGCGGTGTGCTGACGCCCGGTGCCGCGAGCGCACCCCCGCCCGCTCACGGCACCGGACTTCTCGTGCCTCTCGGCAGGCCGGATCACGTCGTGGAGACGCGTGATTACTGCGCTTGAGCTGGTGCTGTGCAGTGTGTTCATCTCGCGCCCCCCGTCGGTGGAGTCCGGCTTTTTCCGTGTGACCAGAACTCTGCCGGACCCACTTCATGACGGTGTCCGTCGACTGTCACAGGCCTGCAACAGCGCATCTACTTGTAGGGGGAGCGTGTGGATGGGGGTCCCTCCCAGCTCTTTAAGAGCCTGGGGGAGCTCCAACAGTCGAACTGTGCCCGCGCCATGGGACAGAATGACGTCCGTGCCTTCCCTGTTGCTGATCGAGGACGACGACGCCATCCGTACGGCCCTTGAGCTTTCGCTCACCCGCCAAGGGCATCGGGTGGCTACTGCTGCCACCGGCGAGGACGGCCTGAAGCTGCTCAGTGAGCAGCGGCCGGACCTGATCGTGCTGGATGTGATGCTGCCGGGCATCGACGGATTCGAGGTGTGCCGTCGCATCCGGCGCACCGACCAGTTGCCGATCATCCTGCTGACCGCGCGCAGCGATGACATCGACGTGGTCGTCGGGCTCGAGTCCGGTGCCGACGACTATGTCGTGAAACCCGTGCAGGGACGGGTGCTCGACGCCCGTATCCGTGCGGTCCTCCGCCGCGGTGAGAGGGAGGCCAATGACGCGGCGACGTTCGGTTCGCTCGTCATCGACCGCGCCGCGATGACCGTCACGAAGAACGGCGAGGACCTGCAGCTCACGCCGACCGAGCTGCGGCTGCTCCTCGAACTGAGCCGCAGGCCCGGACAGGCGCTGTCGCGGCAGCAGTTGCTGCGTCTGGTGTGGGAGCACGACTACCTCGGTGACTCCCGGCTCGTCGACGCGTGTGTGCAGCGCCTGCGCGCGAAGGTGGAGGACGTCCCGTCCTCGCCGACACTGATCCGTACGGTGCGTGGGGTCGGCTACCGGCTGGACACTCCTCAGTGACCAAACCGCAGGACAAGCTCCGCGGTTGGGCCGCGGCGCGCAAGGCGATACTGGCGGGGCTTCGCTTCACGAGCCTCAGGCTCCGGCTTGTCGTGGTGTTCGGTCTGGTGGCGCTCACCGCCGCCGTGACGGCTTCCGGAATCGCGTACTGGCTGAACCGTGAGGCGGTCCTGACGCGCGCGCAGGACGCGGCCCTGAAGGACTTCCAGCAGGAGATGCAGACCCGCGCCGGGGCGCTGCCGCCCAATCCGACCCAGGACGAACTGCAGCAGGCCGCCGGGACGATGGCCAACAGCAGCCAGCGCTACAGCGTGCTCCTGATCGGGAAGGACGCCGACGGTGACACGATCGTCGGCTACTCCGACCTGGACGCCTTCACGCTCGCCGACGTGCCCAAGTCGCTGCGCAAGACGGTGAACAAGGAGCAGCCGCTCACCTCCAGCAACAAGAGCCCGTATCACCTGTACTGGCAGCGGACCGTCGACGGCGGCACCCCGTATCTCGTGGGCGGTGCCAAGGTCATCGGCGGCGGGCCGACCGGTTACATGCTCAAGTCCCTTGAGCCGGAGGCGAAGGACCTGAGTTCCCTCGGCTGGTCGCTCGCGATCGCCACGGGGCTCGCACTCATCGGTTCCGCGTTGCTCGCGCAGGCCGCGGCGACGACCGTGCTCAAACCGGTCCACCGGCTCGGCGTTGCCGCGCGGCGGCTCGGCGAGGGCAAGCTGGATACGCGCCTTCGCGTGTCGGGTACGGACGAACTGGCCGATCTGTCACGGACGTTCAACCGGACCGCGGAGAGCCTGGAGAAGAAGGTCGACGACATGAGCGCCCGTGACGAGGCGTCGCGGCGCTTCGTCGCCGACATGTCGCACGAGCTGCGTACGCCGCTGACCGCGATCACCGCGGTGACGGAGGTCCTGGAGGAGGAGCTCGACGCGGAGACCGGCAGCGTCGATCCGATGATCGAGCCCGCCGTACGTCTGGTGGTCAGCGAGACCCGCCGGCTCAACGACCTGGTGGAGAACCTGATGGAGGTCACCCGCTTCGACGCGGGTACGGCGAGGCTCGTCCTGGACCACGTGGACATCGCCGACCAGATCACGTCCTGCATCGACGCCCGTGCCTGGCTCGACGCGGTCGAGCTGGACGCGGAGCGCGGCATCATGGTGCGGCTCGACCCGCGCCGCCTCGACGTCATCCTGGCGAACCTGATCGGCAACGCGCTCAAGCACGGCGGCTCCCCGGTGGAGGTCTCGGTGCGGCTCGCGGGCGAGAAGCTCGTCATCGCGGTGCGTGACGGAGGCCCCGGCATCCCCGAGGACGTACTGCCGCACGTCTTCGACCGGTTCTACAAGGCGAGCGCGTCCCGGCCGCGTTCGGAGGGCAGCGGGCTCGGGCTCTCCATCGCCCTGGAGAACGCCCACATCCACGGCGGGGAGATCACCGCCGCGAACTCGCCCAAGGGCGGCGCGGTGTTCACGCTGTGGCTGCCGCGCGATCCGTCGGCGCTGCTGCCCGCGGACGAGTCGGAGCAGGACACCGACGGCGACACCGCCGTCGAGGGAGAGAAGCGATGAACCGCCGACGGCTGCGCGCCGCGCTGCTCGCCACCGCACTGACCGCGACCCTCGCGGGCTGCGGGATCCGCTCGACGGAGGTGCCGACGGACTTCGGCCCAGGGCCCTCACGCGTGCCCTGCGTGATGTCCGGGTCGAGCATCGCCTCGCAGTCCACGAGCGGGGTCCCGGTGCAGGTCTTCCTGGTGTGCGCGGCGCAGCTCGTGACCGTCGACCGGTCGGTGCGCATCCCCACGGACAAGGCGACGACGGACCGGGTCCGTATCGCGCAGGCGCTCCTCGACGAGCTGTCGCACGCGCCGTCGGCCCCGGAGAAGCAGGCGGGCTTCGCCACGGACGTACGCGGCGGCACGGTCGTCAGCGGCCCCGGGAAGGGTGACCCCGAGGACGCGCTGCGGTTCAGCACGTCCCCGGAGGACCTGTCGGCGTTCGCACTCGCCCAGGTCGTTTGCACGTTCGCGGACAGCGCGGCGGCGGGCGACGACCGCGAGGTGATCATGGGCGGTCCCGGAGACGCCCCGCTGCGCCGCTACGAATGCACCCAGGCGGTCCGCCAGCGCCCCGGGACGGTGGCTCCGCCCACGGAGACGGTGAAGTAGCCGAGCGGCGAAGTAGCCGAGCGGTGAAGCAGCCGATCAAGACAGTCACGGTGTGCGATCAGGACAGTGCCGCGTACCGGGAGTAGATGCGCGGAACCGATCCTGCCGCTAGTCGCGTCTTGGGGGGCGTGCGTCAAGGCTCGGGCGGCCACGGGGCCGCCATCCGCTTCCGTGCGACAGGGGGATTCCTCCTCGTCGCGCATCTTCTGCTCGTCGGATGGTTCACGCTGCGTCCACTGGACGTGCCCTGGGTCAGCGCGGCGAATCTTCAGCCGTTCGCCGGCATCAAGGCGGATCTGGCGCTCGGCCCTGTCCAGGCGGCGCGGCAGATAGGCGGCAGTCTGCTGCTCCTGGCCCCGCTCGGCGTGCTGCTTCCGCTCGCCGGGGGGCGGGTCCATGTGTCACCGCTGGGTTCGCTGGTGCGGACGGTCGCGGCGGGCGCGCTGATCTCGCTCGGCATCGAACTGCTGCAGACCGGAGTCCCCGGGCAGGTCGTCGACATCGACTCGCTGTTCCTGAACGCCGTGGGCGTGGCCCTCGCGCATCTCGCCGTGGTGCCCGCGGCCAGGGCCAGGCTCCGCCGCCGTACTGATGTGGAGCATCGCGCGGCCCTCCTGCGGGAGGACGCTTCTCAGGGGTCGACCCCGACGATTCCCAGGGTCGGTATCGCACCCTAGAGCGACGCTTTGCCCGCTTCGTGAACGTAGCTTTGAGTCATCGGGAAAACGCCCCCGGACCTCATACCGACGGTTCACGAAGGAGCCACCATGACCGCCCTTGCCCGCCCCACCCACGGCCGGATGATCGGCGGAGTGTGCGCCGCCCTCGCCAAGCGTTTCGGCACGTCGGCGACCACGATGCGCGTGATCTTCGTGCTCTCGTGTCTGCTTCCCGGCCCGCAGTTCCTGCTCTACATAGCGCTCTGGGTCCTGTTGCCCTCGGAGGGCAAGGCCAGGCAGGCAGCCTGGTGAACCGGCGGCCCTCGCCGCCACCGCACGCGTACGCCGATGGGGCGCACCCTCGCAGGAGGGCGCGCCCCATCGGCGTGTGCGGAGACCGCGAGGATCAGCCGAGCGGCAGACCGTTCAAGGCCAGACCCTCGGCGGGCAGGCCCTGGAGGGGCAGACCCTGGAGGGGCAGACCGTCCAGGGGCAGGGCCTTGGCGACCGGCAGGCCACCGAGCAGACCGGAGAGCGGGTCGGCCGCGGCGGGCTTGCCCCTGTCGTCGGCGTCCTTCATGCTCTCGCCGAGCTTGTCGACGGTCGGCGCGGAGGCCTGCAGGGTGCTGCCGAGCACGTTCTGGCCGGCGGCGATCGCCTCGGGGCCACCGGCGGGCAGCTTCTCGCCGACCTGCTCCATGGGCAGCATGGTGGTGGCGGAACCCAGTGCGCCCGTGGCGTCGGGCAGGGCCGGCGCGGCGTTGGCGGCACCCGCGCCCGCGGCGGCGAAGGCGGCGCCGAGAGCGGCGACACCGAGGGTCTTGGCGGCAGACTGCTTCATCTTCAATGCGTCCTTGATGACGGGGACTTTCGAGCGGCCCATGACCGTAAACATGTGAAGGGGCAGTCCGCAAACAGCGAAACAGCAAAAACGCGGCCGGGAATTAGTGTTCCCGGCCGCGTCCACATTGCCTCAATTTCTGTTACACATCGACAGAAGCCCTGGTGGAGGCGGTCTGACGGAACAGCCATTCGGACTTCAGCTCGGCATATCCGGGCTTGATCACGTCATTGATCATGGCAAGGCGTTCATCGAAAGGAATGAACGCTGATTTCATCGCATTGACTGTGAACCACTGCATGTCGTCGAGCGTGTAACCGAAAGTGCCGACCAGGTGCTCGAATTCGAGGCTCATGCTGGTGCCGGACATCAGCCGGTTGTCGGTGTTCACCGTGGCCCGGAAGTGCAGCTTGCGCAGCAGGCCGATGGGGTGCTCGGCATACGAGCTCGCCGCGCCCGTCTGCAGGTTGGAGCTGGGGCACATCTCCAGGGGGATGCGCTTGTCGCGTACGTAGCTGGCGAGGCGGCCGAGCTTCACGGTGCCGTCCTCGGCGACCTGGATGTCGTCGATGATCCGCACGCCGTGGCCGAGGCGGTCGGCGCCGCACCACTGCAGGGCCTGCCAGATGGACGGCAGACCGAAGGCCTCACCCGCGTGGATGGTGAAGTGGTTGTTCTCGCGCTTGAGGTACTCGAACGCGTCGAGGTGGCGGGTGGGCGGGAAGCCCGCCTCCGCGCCCGCGATGTCGAAGCCGACGACGCCCAGGTCGCGGTAGCGGTTGGCGAGTTCGGCGATCTCCAGGGCGCGGGCCGCGTGCCGCATGGCGGTGAGCAGCGCACCCACGCGGATGCGGTGGCCGTTGGCCTTGGCGCGCCGCTCGCCCTCCCGGAAGCCTTCGTTGACGGCCTCGACGACCTCTTCGAGGGTGAGGCCCTGCTCCAGGTGCTGCTCGGGGGCGTACCGGATCTCGGCGTACACGACGCCGTCCTCGGCGAGGTCCTCGGCGCACTCGGCCGCCACGCGCTTGAGGGCGTCCTTCGTCTGCATGACAGCGCAGGTGTGGGCGAAGGTCTCCAGATAGCGCGGCAGCGAACCGGAGTCGGCGGCTTCCCTGAACCAGATCCCCAGCTTGTCGGGGTCGGTCTCGGGCAGGCCCTCGTACCCCGAATCGCGGGCGAGGTCGACGATCGTGCCGGGGCGCAGGCCGCCGTCGAGGTGGTCGTGCAGGAGCACCTTCGGGGCGCGGCGGATCTGTTCGGCGCTGGGCGTTTCGCGGTCCGTCTGACCGGCTTTGGTGGTCTGGCTCGTCATTTCGGCACTCTAGCGCCTACGCGCGTAGATCGCCCGGGGGATCTCACGGGTCGATACGTAACAGTGACCCCGCGGACGGGTCGCGTACACCATCGCTTCTGACACTGTTCTGTCATGGCACAGCAAGCGACGCCCGATTCCGCGCGCGCGGCCAGGCTCGGGCGCGTGATCGGCACCCGTCCTTCGGCGGTCAGCGGCGCGGTGCTGCTGCTCCCCGGCGGCCACGAGACCTCCGCCCGCAAGCCGTCCCCGTTCGCCGCGAACGCGGTGCGCGCGCTCGGCCGCAGGCTCGCCCACGACGGCAGGGGCGAAGGCCTGGCGGCGCACGTCGTGCACTACCGCTACCGCGGGTGGAACGGGGCGCAGGCGCAGCTCGCGCGGGACGCGGAGTGGGCGGCGGACGAGATCGTCCGCCTCTACGGCGACGTCTCCATCTGCCTCGTCGGCAGGGACATGGGCGGCCGGGCCGCGCTGCGGGTCGCCGGGCACGACGCGGTCAACTCCGTTCTCGCACTGGCCCCCTGGCTGCCCGAGGACGATGTGGCCGCCTCGCCCGAACCGGTGAAGCAGCTCGCGGGGCGGCGGGTCCTGATCGTGCACGGCACGAATGACGAGCGGACCGATCCGGAGCTTTCGTTCCGGCTCGCGGAGCGGGCGAAGAAGGCGAACCGGGAAGTGTGCCGGTTCGAAGTCCACTCCGACGGCCACCGGTTGCAGCAGCACCATGCCGAAGTCCAGGCGCTGGCTTCGGACTTCGTCCTGGGATCGCTGTTCGGGCACGCGTATTCGCGCCCCTTGGAGGACGCACTGGCGGCTCCGCCGCCGCTGGGTCTCCGGATGCCGCTCGCCGCGGGCTTCGGGGAGTCGATGCGGCACTGAGCGCGGCCGAAACTGGGGCTCCGCCCCAGACCCCGCTCCTCAAACGCCGGAGGGGCTAATCTTCCCGCCCACCCACCCGATTGCCCCGCAGCTGAATTTTTTTCAGCCCGTCCGGCGTTTGAGGACGAACTCGGCGAAGCCGGTGATCAAGGGTGCGCAAGGCCCCCGCGCCATGACTATTCCGGCAGCAACCGCCCCCTCCTCCCCAGCAAGAACCTCTTGAACGCCGCCACCGGCGGAGTATCCGGATGCCCGTCCAGCCAGGCCACGCCGATCTCGCGGACCGCCCGCTGCCCCGTCACCGTCAGTTCCACGACTCCCGGGCGCGGGACGGCCGGTGGTGGCAGGAGGGCCACCCCGAGGCCCGCCGCCACCAGGCCCCGCAGTGTTTCCGCCTCCTCCCCCTCGAACGCGATCCGCGGCTTGAAACCGGCCTCCTGGCAGAGGTCGTCCGTGATGCGCCGCAGGCCGTAGCCGGGTTCGAGGGTCACGAAGGCCTCGTCCGCCGCCTCCGCGAGGCGGACCCGCTTCCGGGAAGCGAGACGGTGGTCGTCCGGCACGACGAGACGCAGACGTTGCTCGTCCAGCCGGCGGGCGACGAGATCGGGAGCGTCCGGCACGGGCGAGGTGAGGCAGAGATCCAGCTCGCCCGCACGCAGCCGCTCGATCATCGCCTCCCCGTAGTTCTGTACGAGGCTGAAGCGGACCCTCGGATGGTCCGCGCGGAAGGCGCGGATCAGGCCGGGCACCGTCTCCGAGCCCATCGTGTGCAGGAAACCGAAGGCCACCTTGCCCGACGCCGGATCCGCGTCCGCCCGTACGGACTCCGCGGCCCGCTCCACCTCACCGAGCGCCCGCTCGACGGAGGCGAGGAAGGTCCGCCCCGCCGGGGTGAGCGACACCGTACGGCCGTGGCGCGCGAACAGGTCGACCCCCAGGTCCTGTTCGAGGCGCACCAGCGCTCGCGACAGCGTCGACTGCGGCACCTGCATCTCCTGCGCGGCCCGCGTCACGTGTTCGGTACGGGCCACTCCCGCGAAGTAGGCGAGACGGGGAGAGAGCAGGGCCGACCAGGAACCGGGGGTCAGCTCGGCGGGCACCGAAGCGCCGCCGCCGATGTCTCCTACGTAACTGCTCTGCGACAGACGCCGCTCTGAACTGCGCTCATGCACCATGGGAACGATTATGGCCAGTCCATGCATTGGACGGATGAGTCACGTGTGCCTACGTTCGACACATGCCTCCTGCCAGTAGCGGGGCGTCCGCCACCCACGCGGCCGCCCTTCCTCCGTCGTCCACCGATGCCTTTCCCGAAGCCGACTCCCGGCTGACCCCCGGCGGCCCCGGCTACCGCCGGATGAGCTTCGCCCTCTTCCTCGCCGGTGTCGCCACCTTCGCCCTCCTCTACTCCACGCAGGCGCTGCTCCCCCTCGTCTCCGCCGACTTCGGCGTCAGCGCGAGCTCCGCGAGCTGGACGGTGTCGGCCGCCACGGGCGCGCTGGCCCTCTTCGTACTGCCCCTGAGCGCGCTCAGCGAGCGGTTCGGGCGCCGGACGCTGATGACGGTTTCGCTGACGGTCGCGGTGGTCGTGGGTCTCCTCGTCCCCTTCGCGCCCTCCATCGGCGCCCTCATCGCGCTGCGTGCCGTGCAGGGTGCGGCGCTCGCCGGGCTTCCGGCGTCCGCGATGGCCTTCCTCGCGGAAGAGGTCAGGCCCAAGGCGCTGGTCGCCGCGATCGGCATGTTCGTGGCGGGGAACTCCATCGGCGGCATGAGCGGGCGCATCATCACCGGCTGGGTCGCGCAGGCATGGGGCTGGCGCGTGGCCTTGGGCGTGGTGGGTGTCGTGGCCGTCCTGTGCGCCCTCGCCTTCCGCGCGCTGCTCCCCTCGCCGCGGCACTTCACGGCGGGCTCGCTCAACCCCAAGGCCCTTGGCCGCACGATCCGTTCACACCTCTCCAACCCGCTGCTGTGCCGCCTGTACGCGATCGGCGCGCTGTTCATGACCGTGTTCGGCGCGGTCTACACGGTGATCGGCTACCGCCTCACCGAGGCGCCCTTCTCGCTCCCGCAGGGCATCATCGGCTCGATCTTCCTGGTCTATCTCGTCGGTACGGTCTCGTCGGCCGCCGCCGGGAAGCTGGTGGCTCGGCTCGGCCGGCGCGGGGCGCTGTACCTGGCGGTGAGCACGACGGCGGGCGGGCTGTTGCTCTCGCTCTCCGAGTCCCTGGTCATGGTGCTGCTCGGGCTCGTCCTGATCACCGCCGGCTTCTTCGCCGGTCACGCGGTCGCCTCGTCGTCCGTGAGCCGTACGGCCACCACGGGGCGTGCGCAGGCTTCGGCGCTCTACCAGTCCGCGTACTACCTGGGCTCAAGCGCGGGCGGCACGCTCGGCGCGGTCGCCTTCCACGCGGGGGGCTGGGCGGGGACGGTGGGCCTGGGTCTCCTCGCGGTGCTCGGCGTCGTGTCGCTCACCGTGTGGGGGTCGCACGTGGCTCGCGTCCAGGAGCGGCGGGCTCGGCGGGGGCTTGTGGCCGCGCACTAGCCGTCCCGGGCGCGCACTAGCCGTCCCGGGCGCGCACCAGCTGCCCCGGGCGACCCTCCTCCCGCCTGCGGGTTTTCCCACTCCGGGGGCCGTTGTCAGTGGGCTGCGGTAGCTTCCAAAGTGCTGGGACTTTCGTGGCAGCCGCAGGGGTGGGTTGGGATGACTGACATCGCAGGGACGACGTCGGAACTGGACGTCACGCTGGAGAAGCACCGGGTCGAGCTGACCGGGTACTGCTATCGCATGCTGGGCTCGGCCTTCGAGGCCGAGGACGCGGTGCAGGACACGATGGTGCGCGCCTGGCGGAGCTACGAGAAGTTCGAGGGCCGCTCCAGCCTGAGGTCGTGGCTGTACAGGATCGCGACGAACGTCTGCCTGGACATGCTGAACGCCGGCAACCGCCGCGCCCGCCCCATGGACCTGACCGCGGCGGCGCCGCTCGCGCAGGCCGCGCTCACTCCCCGCCCGGACAATGTGTGGCTGGAGCCGATGCCGGACGCGCGCGTGCTGCCCTCCGTCAGCGACCCCGCGGAGGCGGCCGTGGCCAAGGAATCGGTGCGGCTCGCCTTCGTCGCCGCGCTCCAGCAACTGCCGCCCAAGCAGCGGGCCGTGCTGATCCTGCGCGAGGTCCTCGCCTGGAAGGCCAGCGAGGCCGCCGAGCTCCTCGACACCTCGGTGGCCTCCGTCAACAGCGCGTTGCAGCGGGCGCGGGCGACGCTGGCCGAGGGACCGGGCGACGACACGGCCGTGTCCGATCCCCTGGACGACGAACAGCAGAAGCTGCTCGAGCGGTATGTCGCGGCCTTCGAGGGTTACGACATGGCGGCGCTGACGGCGCTGCTGCACGAAGACGCCATCATGACGATGCCCCCGTTCGACCTGTGGCTGCGCGGCACGTCCGACATCACCGGCTTCATGTCGACCATCGGCGCCTCCTGCGCCGACAGCAAGCTGTTCCCGGTGGAGGTCAACGGCACTCCGGGCTTCGCCCACTACAAGCCCGACCCGGAGAAGGGCGGGTTCGCGCCGTGGGCGGTTCAGGTCATCGAGATCTCAGAGGGGCGGATCGCGGGCTTCCACTGCTTCCTGGACACGCCGCGGTGGTTCCCGCTGTTCGGCCTGCCGGCCCATCTCGATCTCAATGGGGAGCCCGACGAGGTGCAGTAGTTCGCGCAGGTGCGGGGCCGGGTTGCGGAGGCGGATCCGGCCGCCGGTGCGGCGGGCGGTGAGTTGTAGGCGGGCGAGGGCGTCTATCGCCGCCAGGACTGGCGGGCCTACGCCTGCGACGTCGCATACGAGGACGTCCGCGTCGCTGGCTTGCAGCGTGGCGCGGGCCTCCTCGCAGAGGCGGTGCGTGGCCTCTCGGTCGAGGGTGCCGGTGAGGGTCAGGTCTGGCGGGGTTATGGCTTCCACGTTGAGGGAGACCGTGCGGGGGCCTGGAACTCATCGGTAGGCCGCGCCTCGCGCCTGCGGCGGGCTTTTCCCCAACCCCGCCCCTTCCCGAAAACCGTGCCTGCGCCCCGGACCTACCTGGGGCTCCGCCCCAGACCCCGCTCCTCAAACGCCGGAGGGGCTAATTTTCAGCCGTCCGGCGTTTGAGGACGCCCCCGCGCAGCGGGTTTTCGGGAAGGGGCGGGGTTGGGGAAAAGAAACCCCTACGCGATGCGGTCCAACACAATCGGCGTCGCCGCGAAGCCCGTGCCCTCCGGGGCGATGTCGAAGGAACCCGCCACCGCCTGCAAGGCGTACTCGAACCGCTCGGGGGTGTCCGTGTGCAGGGTCATCAGGGGCTGGCCAGCGGCCACGGACGCGCCCGGCTTCGCGTGCAGCTCCACGCCCGCACCCGCCTGCACCACGTCCTCCTTACGCGCACGCCCCGCCCCAAGACGCCACGCGGCGACGCCGACGTCGTACGCGTCGAGGCGGGTGAGGACGCCGGACGACGGCGCCGTCACGACGTGCGTCTCCCGGGCCACCGGGAGAGTCGCGTCCGGGTCGCCGCCCTGGGCGGAGATCATCCGGCGCCACACGTCCATCGCCGAGCCATCGGCCAGCGCCTTCGCCGGATCCACATCACGCAGCCCCGCCGCATCCAGCATCTCCCGCGCCAGCGCGAGGGTCAGCTCGACCACGTCCGACGGGCCGCCGCCCGCGAGGACCTCCACCGACTCGCGGACCTCAAGCGCGTTGCCCGCCGTCAGGCCAAGCGGCGTGGACATGTCCGTGAGCAGGGCCACCGTGCGTACGCCGTGGTCCGTGCCAAGGCCCACCATCGTGGACGCCAGTTCCCTCGCGTCCTCCAGCGTCTTCATGAACGCGCCCGTGCCGACCTTCACGTCCAGAACCAGCGAGCCCGTGCCCTCGGCGATCTTCTTCGACATGATCGAGGAAGCAATGAGCGGGATCGCCTCCACCGTTCCCGTCACGTCCCGCAGCGCGTACAGCTTCTTGTCGGCCGGGGCGAGGCCGTCGCCCGCCGCGCAGATCACCGAGCCCACGCCGTCCAGGACCGACAGCATCTCCTCATTGGACAGCAGCGCGCGCCAGCCCGGGATCGCCTCCAGCTTGTCCAGCGTGCCGCCGGTGTGGCCGAGGCCCCGGCCCGAAAGCTGCGGCACCGCCGCGCCGCACGCGGCGACCAGCGGGGCGAGCGGCAGCGTGATCTTGTCGCCGACGCCGCCCGTGGAGTGCTTGTCGGCCGTCGGGCGGGACAGGGACGAGAAGTCCATGCGCTCGCCGCTCGCGATCATGGCGGCCGTCCAGCGGGCGATCTCGCCACGGTTCATGCCGTTCAGCAGGATCGCCATGGCCAGGGCCGACATCTGCTCGTCGGCCACCGCGCCGCGCGTATAGGCGTCGATGACCCAGTCGATCTGCTCGCCGCTCAGCTCGCCGCGGTCCCGCTTCGTACGGATGACGGAGATGACGTCCATGGCATAACCCCTCTTTGCGCGTAAAACGGTGATCGCGACTCTACGCGCATAGAGCCGCGAGATGAAGGCGGCCCCCGCCCGAAGATCCACAACGGGCAGGGGCCGTACGTCAGTTGAGGTGCTGCGGGCCGAACGGGTCCGGCAGCATCTCTCCCAGGGTCCGGATGCCCGCCGCCGTCTCCAGGAGGAGCGTCGCGCCGCCGAACTCGTAGAGCAGCTGGCGGCAGCGGCCGCACGGCATCAGGATCTCGCCCTTGGCGTCGACGCAGGTGAAGTGCGTCAGACGGCCGCCCCCGGTGAGCTGGAGCTGTGAGACCAGGCCGCACTCGGCGCACAGGCCAAGGCCGTACGACGCGTTCTCGACGTTGCAGCCCGACACCGTGCGGCCGTCGTCCACGAGGGCCGCGGCACCGACCGGGAAGCCTGAGTAGGGCGCGTACGCACGGGACATGGCCTCGCGCGCAGCGTCCCGCAGCGCGTCCCAGTCGGGCGCTTCCCAGTCGGTCTCGGTCACGTTCCTTGTCCCTTTCGGTAGGGCTGGCCGTCCGCCTTCGGCATCCGAAGGCGCTGGGCGGAGAGCGAGAGCACCAGCAGCGTGACGACGTACGGCGTCGCGGTGACGACCTGGTTGGGCACCTCGTCGGTCAAGCCGTACCACGCGAACATCAGCGCCGAGACGGCCGCGGTGATCGCCGCGGGCACGTAACGCTTGCGCCAGATGAGGTAGGCCGCGCCGATGACCAGCAGAATCGCGAGCAGCAGGAGCAGCGCGTGCACGTTCGTGCCGCCGCCCCGGAGCTTCAGGCTGTCGGTGTAACCGAACAGGCCGGCACCGAGCGCGAGTCCGCCCGGCATCCAGTTGCCGAAGATCATGGCGGCGAGGCCGATGTAGCCGCGCCCGCCGGTCTGGCCCTCCAGGTAGATGTTGGAGGCGACCAGCGACAGGAACGCGCCGCCCAGGCCCGCCAGACCACCGGAGATGATCACCGCGAGGTACTTGTACTTGTAGACGTTGACGCCGAGGGACTCGGCAGCGACCGGGTTCTCGCCGCAGGAGCGCAGGCGCAGACCGAACGACGTGCGCCACAGGACCCACCAGCTCAGCGGCACCATCGCGATGGCGATGACGGTGAGCGGCGACAGGTTGGTGAACAGGCCGCCGAGCAGGCCCGCGAGGTCCGAGACGAGGAACCAGTGCTTCTCGTTGAGGTCCTGCAGCCAGTTGGAGAGACCCGGCACGGAGAACTCCCCGAGCGAGTCCACCGGCGGCGACTGCTTCGACGTACCGCCCTCCTTGCCCTCGAAGGCGAAGGTGGAGAGGTAGCGCGTGACGCCCAGGGCGAGGATGTTCAAGGCCACACCGGAGACGATGTGGTTGACGTTGAAGGTGACCGTGACGATCGCGTGCAGCAGACCGCCGAGCGCGCCGCCGAGGATGCCGAAGAGGATGCCGACCCACGGGCCCCACTGGTAACCGGCGAACGCGCCGAACCAGGTGCCGAGGATGAGCATGCCCTCAAGGCCGATGTTGACCACGCCCGCGCGCTCGGCCCACAGACCGCCGAGGCCCGCGAGCCCGATCGGCACGGCGAGCCGCAGCGCGGTCGACATCTGGCCGGTGGAGGTGATGCCGTTCGCGTCGGTGATCAGCCGGACCACGGAGGTCAGGACGAGGACGCCCGCGATCACCAGGAGGAGGACGGGGAGCGATATGCGGCGGCGGCCCGGCGCGGGCTGCTTGGCCGGGGGCTTGGCTACGGTTGCCGAGCTCATCGGGCAGCCACCTCCTTCACGGTGTCGTTGTTGCCGTTCTTGCCGTTGTCGCGGGCGGCGGCGGCCAGTTCCTCACCAACGCGGCGCTGCTGGCGCTTGAGGCCCCAACGGCGTACGGCCTCGTAGGAGACGACGACCGCGATCACGATGAGGCCCTGCATGATCACCGCGATCTCCTTGTCGTACGCGACCGGGGTCGCGTAGTCGAGAGCGGGCGATGCCTTGTCGAGGAAGGCCCAGAGCAGCGAGGCGAAGGCGATACCGACCGGGTTGTTGCGGCCGAGCAGCGCGATGCCGATGCCGGTGAAGCCGAGGCCTGCGGGGAAGCTGAGGCTGTAGGTGTGGGTGTCGCCGAGCAGGATCGGCATGCCCGCGAGGCCCGCGACCGCGCCGGAGATCAGCATCGCGCTGAGGACCATGCGCTTGGCGTTCACGCCGGAGGCCGCGGCGGCCGACGGGGAGGCGCCGGTGGCGCGCAGGTCGAAGCCGAAGCGGGTGCGGTTGAGGACCAGCCAGTACAGGACGCCCGCGAGCGCGGCGATGATCACGAAGCCGTAGATCTCGCCGGACTCGCCCATGCTGATGCCGGGGAACCAGCCGGACTCGTGCATCTCACCGGTGGTCTGGTTGTTGCCGACCGGGACACCGAAGTTGTCGGTGAGGGTCATGTAGCCGATGACGCTCGTCGCGATGGCGTTGAGCATGATCGTCGCGACGACCTCGCTGACCCCGCGGGTGGTCTTGAGGATGCCCGCGATGCCCGCCCAGAAGGCGCCGGTGAGCATGGCGACCAGCATCAGGAGCGGGATCTGGAGCGGCGCCGGAAGGGCGACGTGCGCGCCGACCACCGCGGTGGTCACCGCGGCGAGGCGGTACTGCCCGTCCACACCGATGTTGAACAGGTTCATGCGGAAGCCGATGGCCACCGCGAGCGCGGCCAGGTAGTACATCCCGGCCTGATTGATGGTCAGGACCTGGACGTCGGAGTAGCTGATCTGCTCCAGCATCAGGGTGTACGGCTCGATCGGGTTCTTGCCCGACGCGAGCAGCACGACCGAGGTCAGCGCCACGGCCACGACGAGCGCGATGACCGGTCCGGCCACCGCGAGGAGCACGCGCTCCTTGTCGAACTTCTTCATCGGGCCTCGTCCTCCGAAGTGCCGGCAGAGCCCTCTTCGGGGTCTTCTTCTACGTCTTCTTCTACGTGTTCGAGGTGGCCCGAGGCCGCACCGGTCATGGCCGAGCCGAGCTCCTCCGGCGTGATGGTGGCCGGATCGGCGTCGGCGACGAGCCGTCCGCGGTAGATCACGCGGAGGGTGTCGGAGAGGCCGATCAGCTCGTCCAGGTCCGCGGAGATGAGGAGGACGGCGAGTCCCTCGCGCCGTGCCTCGCGGATCTGGTCCCAGATCTGGGCCTGTGCGCCGACGTCCACACCGCGGGTGGGGTGGGCGGCGATCAGGAAGCGGGGCTTGTGGCTCATCTCGCGGCCGACGATCAGCTTCTGCTGGTTGCCGCCGGAGAGGGACGCTGCCGTGACGTCGATGCCGGGGGTACGGACGTCGTACTGCTCGACGATGCGCCGGGTGTCGGCCTGCGCGCCCTTCGGGTCGAGCCAGAAGCCGCCCTTGCCACGGGAGTTGGGCTTCTCGGTGACGTGCCCGAGGATGCGGTTCTCCCAGAGCGGCGACTCCAGGAGGAGGCCGTGGCGGTGGCGGTCCTCGGGGATGTAGCCGACGCCCTGCTCGCGGCGGTGGCGCGTGGCCATCGCGGTGATGTCCTGGCCCGCCATGCGGATGACGCCGGAGTCGGCGTGCTTGAGGCCGATGAGCGCGTCGATCAGCTCGGTCTGGCCGTTGCCTTCCACACCCGCGAGGCCGAGGACCTCACCCTCGTGGATGGTGAAGGAGATGTCGTCGAGGAGGGCACGGCCCGACTCGCCGTCGGCGAGGAGCTTGAGCTCGCTGACCTCGATCATCGCGCGGTCGGTGACCGTCGACTCGGCGGTCTCCGGGGTGGGCAGCTCGCTGCCGACCATCAGCTCGGCGAGCTGGCGGGGCGTCGTCTCGGACGGGATCGCCGTGCCGACGGTCGTGCCGCGCCGGATGACGGTGATGTCGTCGGCGACGGACAGGACTTCGCCCAGCTTGTGGGAGATGAAGATGACGGACAGGCCCTCGGACTTCAGCTCGCGCAGGTTGTCGAAGAGCGCGTCGACCTCCTGCGGCACGAGCACGGCCGTGGGCTCGTCGAGGATCAGCGTGGTGGCGCCGCGGTAGAGGACCTTGAGGATCTCCACGCGCTGCCGGTCGGCCACGCCGAGGTCCTCGACCATGGCGTCGGGGCGCACCCCGAGGCCGTAACGGTCGGATATCTCCGCGATCTTGCGGCGGGCCGCGCCGCCGATGCCGTGCAGCTTCTCGCTCCCGAGAACGATGTTCTCCAGGACCGTGAGCTGGTCGGCGAGCATGAAGTGCTGGTGGACCATGCCGATGCCGCGCGCGATGGCGTCGGCGGGGCTGGAGAAGGTCACCTGGGTGCCGTCGACGGAGATGGTGCCCTCGTCCGGCTTCTGCATGCCGTAGAGGATCTTCATCAGGGTCGACTTGCCCGCGCCGTTCTCGCCGACGAGGGCATGCACGGTGCCCTTGCGGACGGTCAGGCGGATGTCGTGGTTGGCCACAACGCCCGGGAAGCGCTTGGTGATGCCGGTGAGTTCAACGGCAACGGCCTTGGCGGTGGGCGGAGGGCTGGTGGACGCGTCGATGGCGCACTCTCCTCGGGAATCCTCAGGAAAGGGGCCACCTACGCGCGTAGCGCCCCTGGTTCGACGGGAGTTGAGCAGTGGGCCGCGCGAACGGGGCGCGGGGGAAACCATCGTCCCCCACACCCCGTTCCGCGACCATCACGCTGTTGTTACGGCTGCGGCGACCGCCGTGGAGGCGGTCACCGCGGCCGTCACGACGGTCGTTACGGCAGTCGTTACGGCGTCGCCTTGACCTTGATCTTGCCGCTGGTGATGCCCTCTTCGGCCTTCTTCAGGGCGGCCTGGAGATCGGCCATCTTCTTGAACTCGGGGTTCGAGTCGGCGAGCGCGACGCCACCGGACTTCAGGTCGGCGCGGACGACGCCGCCCTCGGCGTTGTCCTCGGCGACGGACTTCGCCAGGTTGTACACCGAACCGGCGACATCCTTCGTCGCGGAGGTCAGGATGTACTTCTTGTACTTGGCGAGCGCGTCCTGCTTGTACTGGTCGGAGTCGACGCCGATCGCCCAGACCTTCTTGGCGGCAGCGGCCTCGATGACGCCCTGACCGGAGAGACCGGCGGCGTGGTAGACCACGTCGGCGCCGTCCTCGATCTGGCCCTGCGCGGCGGTCTTGCCCTTGTCGGGGCTGGTGAAGCCGCCGTCCTCGGCCTTCTCCGTCAGGTACTGCTTGACGACCTTGACCTTGGGGTTCGTGTCCTTGACGCCCTGGACGTAGCCCGCCTCGAACTTGTGGATCAGCGGTACGTCCACGCCGCCGACGAAGCCGACGGTCTTGCTCTTGGTCGTCTTGGCGGCGGTGACGCCCGCGAGGTACGAGGCCTCCTGCTCGCTGAAGACCAGGTCGGCCACGTTCTTGGCCTTGACCGTCTCGTCGTCGACGATGCCGAAGGTGACCTTCGGGTACTTGGCGGAGACTTCCTTGACCGCGGGGGCGTAGGCGTAACCGACGCCGATCACCGGGTTGTAGCCCTGCTTGACCAGCTCGGTCAGGCGCTGCGTCTTGTCGGCGTCGGACTCCCCGTCGCTCGGCTCGACGGCCTTCTTGCCGATCTTCAGGTCCTTGGCGGCCTTGTCCATGCCGGCGGTCGCGGCGTCGTTGAAGGACTGGTCGCCCTTGCCGCCGACGTCGTACGCGATGGCGACGCCCTTGCTCTTGCCGCCGCTCTTGGAGCCTGCGGCGTCGCTGGACGTACCGCCGCAGGCGGTGGCGGAAACGGCGAGTGCGGCGGCGGCTGCGCCCGCTGCGGCAATTCGGGAAACCCGGCGCATAGAGAGGAACTCCTTATGTACAAGCAAGCACAAGCACGTACGAGCGCCTCACCTGGCGCTGATTTCGCCGCAGCGTAACGCGCGTAGACCTGACATAAGAACCCTTCTGTCCCGTCCGTTATCGAGCTGTGGCCGCGAGGTTGCGGGAGCATGTACGCACTGTGGGGCGCCCCGTACTTCGCGGGGCGCCCCACTCCTCGCTCGCTGGGCTACGGCGTGGTCTTGACGGTGATCTTGCCGTCGACGATGTCCTTCTCGGCCTTCTCCACGGCGGCGACCACGTCCTTCATCGCCGTGTACTTCGGGTTCGAGTCGGCGAACCCGACGCGGCCCGACTTGAGGTCGTAGCGCTGCTCGCCCGTGATCGGCTTGCCCTCGACGACGGACTTCGTCAGGTCGTACACAGCCCCGCCGACGTCCTTGAGGGCCGAGCCGAGGATGTAGTCCTTGTACTTGGCGAGGGCCTTCTGCTTGTACTGGTCGGAGTCGACGCCGATCGCCCACACCTTCTGGGAGCCGGCCTCCTGGATCACGCCCTGCCCGGAGAGGCCCGCCGCGTGGTAGAGCACGTCGGCGCCCGACTCGATCTGCCCGCTGGCCGCGTTCTGCCCCTTGTCGGGGCTGCTGAAGCCGCCGTCCTCGGGCTTCTCGGTCAGGTACTGCTTCTCGACCTTGACCTTGGGGTTCGTGTCCTTGACGCCCTGCACGAAGCCGGCCTCGAACTTGTGGATGAGCGGGATGTCCACGCCGCCGATGAACCCGACGTGATCGGCCTTGGTGGCCTTCGCGGCGGCGACGCCCGCCAGATAGGACCCCTGCTCCTCATGGAACACGAGATCGGAGACGTTGTCGGCCTTGACGGTGTTGTCGTCGATGATCCCGAAGGTGGTCTTCGGGAACTTCGCCGCGGCCTCCTTGATGGCGGGGGCGTAGATGTAGCCGACACCGACGACCGGGTTGTAGCCCTGCTTGGCCAGCTGCTCGATCCGCTGCACCTTGTCGGCACTGGACTCGCCGTCGCCCGGCTCCATGTCGACGCCGCCGATCTTGAAGTCCTTGCGGGCCTTCGCGTATCCGGCGTAGGCGGCGTCGTTGAACGACTGGTCGCCCTGGCCGCCGATGTCGTAGGCGAGACCGATGCCTTTGGCCTTGTACTTCGAGGAGTTCCCGGACTTGCCGTCCTTGCCCTCGTCCTCCGATGACGCCTCGCTGCTGGTCTTGCCGCACGCTGAGGCCGCGAGGGCGAGGGACGCCACCACGACGGCCACTTGGGAGGCCCTCGATCCTCGGCTTCCACGGCTTCCACGGGTTCCACGGGTTCCACAAGATCCTCGACGAAGACGCATAGGACGCACCCCTCACGTTCCCCAAAGCACCCTTGATGGGCCTGATTTCGGCGCACAGTAACGCGCGTAGAAAGGGAGGGGAACGGGGTTTCGCACTGCCGTTACCTATTCGTGCCGAGGGCCGGTTACGTCCGGGTGAACGGGTCCGCCGTAACCGGCCGATAGCGGTGGTTACCTACCGCGCCCCGTCGAGCAGCGCGGCGGCGGTGAACATCTCGACGCCCACGGTGATCGCCGACTCGTCCGCGTCGAAGTCGCCCTGGTGCAGATCGCGGACGGTGCGCTCGCCGGGCGTACGGACACCGAGGCGGGCCATGGCGCCGGGAACGTGCTCGAGATACCAGGAAAAATCCTCTCCCCCGAGGCTCTGTTCGGTGTCCTCGACGGAGTGCGGGCCGAGGCGCAGGCGCATGGCCTCGCTCAACAGATCGGTCACGTCCGGGTCGTTCACGACGGGAGGGACGCCCCGGATGTAGTTCACCTCGGACTTGGCGCGGTACAGGTCGGCGATCTCCTGGATGGCTCCGTGCACCAGGTCGGGCGCCTTCCGCCAGGCGGTGAGGTCGAGGCAGCGGACGGTGCCGGAGAGTTCGGCGTGCTGCGGGATGACGTTGCAGGCGTGCCCGGACTCGATGCGGCCCCAGGTCACCGCGAGCCCCGAGCGGGCGTCGATACGCCGGGCGACCAGGGCGGGGACCTCGGTGACGACCTTGGCGGCGGCGGTGACGAGGTCGGTGGTGAGGTGGGGCCGGGCGGTGTGTCCGCCGGCGCCGTCCAGCGACACCTCCAGCCGGTCGCAGGCGGAGGTGATGGGTCCGTGCCGCAGGCCGATCTTCCCGGCGTCGACGCGGGGATCACAGTGCACGCCGATGATGCGGCCGACTCCTTCGAGCACACCCGACTCGATGGCGTCTGGCGCACCGCCGGGCAGGACTTCCTCGGCGGGCTGGAAGATCAGCCGTACGGGCTGCGGCAGTTGCCCGTGCTTCGCGAGCTCGGCGAGGACGAGCCCCGCCCCGAGCACGACGGTGGTGTGCACGTCGTGCCCACAGGCGTGGGCGCGGTCGGGCACGGTGGAGCGGTACGGGGCGCCGAGCTTGGTGTCCGGGATGGGCAGCGCGTCGATGTCGGCGCGCAGGGCGAGCATGGGGCGCGCTCGGCCCTCTTGTTCACCCGTGCCGATGTCACAGATGAGCCCCGTACCGATGTCCAGTACGCGGGGTTCGAGCCCCGCGCGTTCGAGCCGGGCCTTGAGGGCCGCGGTGGTGCGGAACTCCTGGTTTCCGAGCTCGGGGTGCATGTGCAAGTCGCGGCGGAATGCGATGAGTTCGGCGCGCAAGGCTTCTGGGAGCGCACCGGGGAGTACTGCTTCCCCGGGGGCGTCCCCCGCTGCTTCCCCGGGCAGATCGGCCCCGGACCCTCGCTCGGACTCTTGTGACATCAGTTGGTTCACCCTCTGAAGGGTAGGGCGGCGTGCGGGTCAACTGACCCACGATCAACAAAAGTTCAGCCCGATAGGGTAAGAAAAAGTGGCCGCGTAGCGCATGGGCGCTGGTTGAGGTGGGTACACTCCCTGCCCTTCCGGGGGATAAGGGCTGGTCATACGCGCTTGCTCGCCCCGCCCCCGCCGTACGCAATCCAGCGGGCGCCGTTCCCCGAACCAGTGGCAGGGGGTCCGGCGGCACCAGAGGACAGCTGCCGCCGGTCCTCGCCGGGACTCGCCGGGACTCGCCGGGACTCGCCGGGACTCGCCGGGACTCGCCGGGACTCGCCGGGCCCTCCACGGGTACCACGGAGGGACAGGAGCATGCGCGTACGTTCATCCATCGGCCCGGCGCTCGCGGCGCCGGCCCTCGTCGCATTCCGTATTCCTGCCGGGTGCGGACTGGCTCGTCGGGGGAGGGCGCCAGGTGGCAGGGGTGCGCGGTCGCTCTGGGGGTGGGCACCGGTCTCGTCAAGCGGCCGTCGACCGGGCCTTCCGGCCCGGAACCGTCAACCTCAGGACAACCGGGCGGCCCCGGTAACCGATTCAGCCCCCGGTGCAGCGAAGCCCCCTTGGCGCCGCGTAGCGGCACTCGACCCACAGCACCTTTCCCCTCTGGCCGAACAAGTCATCGCCCAGGGGGAAGCCGCCCCACGCCGTCGCCCACTCCGCCACCAGGCGCAGCCCCCGGCCGCCCTCCGCTTCCTCGGCTAGGGGCGGCAGCCCCGTCGGTGTCCTGCTGAATGGGGGTGGGATGTGCGGGTCCGTGTCCCAGACGCCGACCCGTACCCCCCGACCACCACCCAGGCCCCGCAGCCGCAGCGCGGCCGGGCCTCGCGTGTGCCGGTAGGCGTTGGTGACCAGTTCCGAGGTCAGCAGTTCGGCGGCGTCTGTCAGCTCCCCGAGGCCGTACCCGGAAAGCACCGCCCGCAGCGTCTGCCGCGCGATGCGCGGGGCGCGTGGATCGTGGGGCAAGTGGAGGGCGTACGACCAGACTTCGGGCGCGGGCCAGTTGGGGATCGTGGGCGGAGATACCGTGACGGTGACCATGGACGCCTCCAGTGCGGCTGAGGTCGATACGCCCTTCGGAACCGTGCCGGGCGGTGGCATGTCGCGCATGACCACGCGGTGCACTTCCGGCTTACTGGCAAGGCCAGTTGGGCGGCTTGGTCAAACCGTAGACTGCGGCACCTGAAGGTTTTGCAGAACTCTGCAAAACCTTCAGCTATTGCCCTCGTGTGAGTGACGACCACACCAGGAGTACGAAACGGAGCGAGGACATGGCACTCAGGACCGCCCCCTCAGCCCGACGCCTACGCATCGGCGTCGAGCTGCGCCGGCTGCGCGAGCGGGCGGGGATGACCGCCGTCGAGGCTGCCCGCGCGCTGGGCACCACCCAGGCCCAAGTCAGCAATATCGAGGCCAACCGGTTCGGCGTCAGCGCCGACCGCGTGCACACACTCGCCCAGATCTACGACTGCGCCGACCAGCCCCTTGTCGACTCGCTCGCCGAGATGGCCGCCGACCGCACGCGCGGCTGGTGGGAGGAGTACCGGAACACGCTCCCCGCCCGTCTCCTGGACCTCTCGGAGATGGAGCAGCACGCCACCGCGCTGCGTGTGGCACAGGTGATCAACATCCCCGGGCTGCTCCAGACCCCCGAGCACGCCCGCGCACTCTTCCGCGAAGTCGTCCCCGCCTTGCGGCCGCACGAGATCGAGTACCGCATCTCTCACCGCATCAAGCGACAGGCCGTGCTGCACCGGGAGACGCCGCTCCCGTACACCGCGATCGTCCACGAGGCCGCGCTGCGCATGCAGTTCGGCGGCCGGGATGTGGCGCGGAGCCAGCTCGACCACCTCACCGAGGTCAGCCACCGGCCCGCTCTGACGCTTCGCGTCATTCCCTTCGGGGGCACGTCGTTTCCCACCACCGGACACGGTGTCGACTACGCCTACGGCCCCGTCACCACACTCGACACCGTCCAGCTCGATACCGCACACGGGAGCGAACTCATCGACGCGGTCGCACAGTTGGAGAAGTACCGACTCGTACTGGATCGCATGGAGAAGGTCTCCCTGGAGCCCGCCGCGTCCCGCGAGCTCATCCACCGCATCGCCCAGGCCCTGTGAAAGGCACGCCCATGACCGAACCGAGCCCGAAGCCGAACTGGCAGAAGTCCACCTACAGCGAGGAAGGTTCCTCCTGCCTCTACATAGCCCCCGGCCCCTCCCACACCATCCACCTCCGAGAAAGCGACACCCCGGAGGAGATCCTCACCACCGCCCGCCCCCAGCTCGCCGCCCTCATCGCGGTGATCAAGGCCAAGGCGGACGTCACGCCGTAGCCACGACCCCCTGTGCCGGGGAAGCCACCGACGCCAGGCGGTGTACGTCCCGGGCCGTTCCCGTTACGCCTGACAAGAAGCCCTGCGCCCTCGGCGAGGCGTTTTCCGTCAGCCACGCCGGGTCGATGTCGCAGACCGCGACTCGGACCTCCGTGCCCGCCAGGGCCAGGGGCAAGGTGTGGACCACCGTCGACGGGAAGCTCAGGATCGTTCGGCCGATCGGGCCCCGTCGGGCGATCAGTTCCAGCGGCAGGTCCGGGCGTACCACCTGCAAGCCCGTCTCCACCGCCAGGCGGTGGAGTTTCTCGGAGCTCTCGCGGCGGTGTGCGAAATAGCGCGTCGCGCCGTGGGCCCGGGACAAGGAGCGGACCGCCTCCACGTAGCGGTCCAGGTCCACCACGCCCGTCTCCACCAGCGAGGTGCCCACCAGGTCCGCCCCCTTGGACACCCGCGGCGGGCCGAACCGTTCCCGCGTCCACGCGAAGGTGTTGGCCGTCACGGCCACGCCCTCCGGAGCCTTCTCGATCGGCATGGACGAGAAGACCTCCACCTTGCGCTTGCCGCCCGGCGTCAGGCGGCGCCGGGCGGAGGCCGAGATCGGGGCGAAGGCGATGTCGCGTGCGCCCGGGCGGCCGCCCCTGCGGTGCCAGCGCACCAGCCGTTCCCCGGCTGCCAGCTGCGCCACGAATTCCATCGTGGCCGTTCCGTCGTCCACGACCACCAGCGAGCGGGCCCGCGTGATGGTCAGGAGCAGCTGTACGTAGCGTGAGAACGGGTCGCCGATCACGATCCTGTCCGCCGCCCGCAGCGAGCCCGTCAGGCCGCCGATGGTCTGGAAGGGAGCAGCCGCGCCGCCGCGCGCCTCCTCCCAGCGGACGTTCAGGCCCTCGTCACGGGCCAGCTGGGCCATGCGGCGCAACTGGCCCCGGGTCATGGGGTCGTTCGGGGAGAGGACGACGACGGTGAGACCCCCGGCCGGGCCGGTCGCCCCTGCCGAATGCGCCCACTCAAGGACGTTGAGGAGCTGCACAGGGCTCTCTACGAACGCCAGGGTGGTGGGCGCCGCAGCTGTGGGGGCCGTCGGCCCGGGTCGGGGGCTCATCGTCGTATGACCGTGTCCTGTCCTTGTGGGGGTCCCGGGGGCCACAGGACTCCCGGTGAAAGGTCCCGTTAAGAGCGCTTGCGCGCTCAGACCGCGACCGGCTCGTGCTCGGCCGCCTCGGCCGCGTCGGCCTCCGCGACGACGCCCGCGACGCGGCGCAGCTTCTTCATCGGGCCCAGCTCCGACTCGTAGACCTTCTTGACGCCGTCACCGAGGGAGGCCTCGATGGTGCGGATGTCGCGCACGAGGCGCGTGAGGCCCTGGGGCTCCACCGACGCCGCCTGGTCCGAGCCCCACATGGCGCGGTCGAGGGTGATGTGGCGCTCGACGAACGTGGCGCCGAGGGCGACCGCCGCGAGGGTGGTCTGCAGGCCCGTCTCGTGACCGGAGTAGCCGATCGGGACGTTCGGGTACTCGGCCTGGAGGGTGTTGATGACGCGGAGGTTGAGCTCCTCCGCCTGCGCCGGGTACGTCGACGTGGCGTGGCACATCAGGATGTTGTCGGAGCCCAACACCTCTACCGCGTGGCGGATCTGCTTCGGGGTCGACATGCCCGTGGAGAGGATGACCGTGCGGCCCGTGGCGCGCAGGGCGCGCAGCAGCTCGTCGTCCGTGAGGGAGGCGGAGGCGACCTTGTGGGCGGGCAGGTCGAACTTCTCCAGGAAGGCGACAGCCTCGGTGTCCCACGGGGACGCGAACCAGTCGATGCCGCGCTTCTTGCAGTGCTCGGTGATGGCCTGGTACTCGGACTCGCCGAACTCCACGCGGTGGCGGTAGTCGATGTACGTCATCCGGCCCCAGGGGGTGTCGCGCTCGATGTCCCACTGGTCGCGCGGGGTGCAGATCTCCGGGGTGCGCTTCTGGAACTTGACCGCGTCGCAGCCGGCGTCGGCGGCCACGTCGATCAGCGCGAGCGCGTTGTCGAGCTCGCCGTTGTGGTTGATGCCGATCTCGCCGGTGATGTAGACGGGCTGACCGGGTCCGGCCGTCTTCGAACCGAAGGTGCGCAGACGGGAGTTGGAGATCGTAGAGCTCATGGCAGGAACTTTCCTTACTTGTTGAGGGAGGGGCCGAGGATCCATGCGGCGATCTCTCGGATCGCGCCGTCACCACCGGGGAGAGCGGTGACCGCGCGTGCGGCGCCGCGTACGACGTCGTGGGCGCTCGCGACCGCCACCGGCCAGCCGACGAGGCCGAAGCACGGGAGGTCGTTGACGTCGTTTCCGACGTAGAGCACGCGCTCGGGAGCGATGCCCTGCTCCTCGCACCACTGCTTGAGTGCGAGGTCCTTGCGGTCGATGCCGTGCAGGACGGGAAGCTTCAGCTTCCGGGCCCGCGCGGCGACGACCGGGTTCTGTTCCGTGGACAGGATCAGCAGCGGGATGCCTGCGTCACGCAGGGCCGCGATGCCGAGGCCGTCCCCGCGGTGCACGGAGACGAACTCCCGTCCTTCGGAGTCGATCAGCACCCTGTCGTCCGTCTGGGTGCCGTCGAAGTCGAGTACGACCGCGTCGATGTCGTCGCGGGTCGGAAGGGCGTCGGCCCGGCCGGAGTCGAAGAGGGGCGCGAGCGCCCGGGCTCGGGCGAGGTCGTGCGGGTCGTCGATCTCCAGGACGCGCGCGGGGTCCGTGCGGACCAGCTCCGTGCGGCCGAAGAAGCGGTGCTTGTGCTCACGGAAGCCGGACACGTCCATCGCGTAGACCGCGCCGGTCTCCAGGAGGTCCTGGGGGCGGTCCTGGCGGCGCGGGCGGAAGGACTTGTCGTGGTTGACGCCGTAACCGCCGTCGGTGGCAGTGGAGTTGGCGACCTTCGTGGTGCCGCCCACCTCACCGGTGCGCCGCGCGTCGAGGGCCGCGGGCTCGTCGTCGGCGTCCCGCCACACGAAGCCGTGGAAGGGCGCGACGGTCAGCGCCGTGTCGGCGCCGCCGTCGATGATCGAGCCGACCACTCCGTCGACGTCCTCGCGGACGATGAAGGGGCTGGTGCACTGCACGAGCAGGACCACGTCCACCGCGACGGAGTGCAGCGCCTCGTACGCGTCCATCGCGTGCAGGACGGCCGCCTCGCTGGTCGCGGTGTCCCCCGCGATCGCCGCGGGCCGCAGGACCACCTCGGCGCCGGCCGAGCGCGCGGCCTCGGCGATCACGTGGTCGTCCGTCGAGACGACGACGTCCGTGACGAGCCGCGCGGCCAGGCACTCGCGGATGGCGCGCGCCACCAGGGGCACGCCGCCGACCGGGGCGAGGTTCTTGGCGGGCACGCCCTTGGAGCCGCCGCGGGCCGGGATGACGGCGAGGACACGGCGCGCTGGCGCGCTCCCTGGGGCGGGGTGGGACATGGGGGCTCCTTGAGAGGGGTGGGGGATCACGGCTCGCCCGCGGTTCACAGCTCGCCCGCGGTTCACAGCTCGCCCATCCGCCGGATGACGGGGGCCACGCGCTGCACCCCGTGCCGGTAGGCGCCGCGCGCCGCGCTGCGGACGGCCTGGCGCACGGGGCCGGGCTCACGGTCCGCCGCGGGGGCGCCGGGAAGCGGGGCACCGTCCGGGCCGAGGTGGTGGCGGGCCAGGATGCCGGGGAGGTAGCCGGGGGCGGTGGTGAGGCTGTAGTACGGGGCGATGGGCGGCAGTGCGGGCTGCGCCAGAAGCTCCGCGACGCGCTCACGTGCCGCGTCGAACGCCTTCGCGTACGTCCCGTCGGGCGCGACGCCCTGCCGTGCGACCCACTCCGGAGCGGCCTCGGGGCTGTACCCCGCGTCGATCTCGTCCCAGGACGCCAGGCATCCGGAGCCGATGAAGTGGTGGTTGCCGAGCGCCTCGCGCACCCCGAGGTCGGTGAGGACAGCGGTGGGAATGCGGCGGTGCAGGGATTCGAGCGCGGCGGTGGAGCTGACCGTGACGAGCAGGTCGGTGCGGTCGAGGACCTCACCCATGTTCCCGTACACGAGGCGGCAGTTGGGCGGCAGGTCCTCGCCCTTGGCGAGCTTCTGGTAGGGCAGTTCCTCGATGTGCGTGGTGTGTTCGCCGGGCTTGCTGCGCAGCTTGATCAGGACCTCGCGGTCCGGGTGGAGCCGAGCGTGCTCGACCATGCGGCGCAGCAGGTACGTCCGGTGCGCGCGGCTGTCGGGCACGGAGGGCTGCGCGGCGAAGACGACCGTGTACGGGTCGGCCGTTTCCGGGTCGTGCTTCTGGTCCTTTTCGAGATAGGCAGCGCCGCCGAGGAACGGCAGCGCGCTCTCCACGACACCCGACGCGTCGGCGCCCACTCCCTCGTACACGGCGCGGAAACGCTCCGCGTCCTGACGGGAGTTGGCGAGGACGACGTCCGCGCCGTGCCGAAGCAGCAGGCCGTCGGCGAGCTTCTCGTAGACGACGCCGACATAGCCGGTGACGACGACAGGGCGCCTGCTGCCGACGGACCCCTCCGCTATACGGGCGAGCCCGTGCAGCACCGCCTGGACCGCGCCGCCCACGAGGGCGAGCACGATCACGTCGGGCGCGTCGCGCTCCACCTCGCGCAGGAACTCGACGGCGGTGACCTCGCGGAGCGAGTCCGCGCGCACCCCGACCTCTTCGAGCTGCCGGACGGTGGGCGTGGCCCTGCCGCGGAGGAGGCGTCCGTCGAGGCGCGTGTCCGCTCCCTCACCCGTGAGGCGGCTCGCGGTGAGCGCACCCCATTTCCACCGGGTGTCGGAGTCGGCGAGCACGGTGATCCGTGTCGTCCCGCTGTTGCTTACTGGCACAGGAAGGACGCTAGGAAGGCATTGAGATTGGCGGCCCAACTCAGGTGCAACAAACGGTTAACAGCACGCCGACGAATGGCGAATCAGCCCGGGAAACCACCGGTAAGCAGGCGGGTTAACCATTCCGCCATGCGTCGTTCACCTGACATCTCACCTTCGGCCAAGACGAATGCCGGGCCGACACCTAACGTCACCCACGTGGTTAAGCTCTCCGTCATCGTGCCGTTCTACAACGTGCAGCAATACGCGCCCGACACCTTGAGGAGTCTGCGAGCGAACGCACGTGAAGACTTCGAATTCATTCTCGTCGACGACTGTTCGAAGGATGAGACTCCAGAGATCCTGGAGCGTGCCGCGCGCGAGCTGCCCGGCGCCGTCCATCTCAGACATGAGACGAACGGCGGTCTGGCGACCGCCCGCAACACGGGCCTTGACGCGGCGCGCGGCGAGTACCTCACCTTCCTGGACGGTGACGACTGGCTCGCCCCCGGTTACTACGCCCAACTCGTCGCGGCCATCGAGCAGTTGGGCTGCGACTTCGTGCGTACCGACCATGTGCAGTGCACCGCCCGGGCCCGCAGCATCCACCGTGTCCCGCACGGCAGGCGCGGTGTCGTCATGCCGCCGCGGGACGTCATCCTGCCCGCCGACCGCTCGACGTCCGTCGACTACGCGTACGCCTGGGCGGGCATCTACCACCGGCGCCTGGCCGACCGGGGCCTGCTTCACTTCACGGACGGCCTGCGCACCGCGGAGGACCGGCCCTGGATCTGGCGGCTGCACCGCGAGGCGGAATCCTTCGCCGCGGTGGGCCTTCTCGGCGTGTTCTACCGGCGCGGGGTCGCCTCGTCACTGACGCAGATCGGCGACGTACGACAGCTCGATTTCATCCGGGCATTCGACCAGGTGATCCGCGAAACAGCCGAGGACCGGGAAGCGGACAAACTCCTGCCGAAGGCAGTCCGTACTTACTGCGCGATCATTTCCCACCATCTGGGATCCATCGAAAGGTTCGAGCCACAAGTGGCGCGGAAATTGAAGTCACTGAGCGCGGCCGCCCTGAAGCGGATGCCGCAGGGCGTTCTCGACGACGCCCTCGACTCCATGGACATACAGCGGGCGACCCGCCTTCGCCGGCTGCGCCGGCGCCCGGTGTCGGCGGAGGTGGCCGCGTAATGGCGACGACGCAGATCTTCCTCGCGTCCACGCTGTACGGCACCGCGACGCTGGCCGCCGCGATCGACGCGGACCGCTTCGGTCCCGCCGACCGGCGGCTGCTGCTCGTCAGCAACAACGCGGCGACGCCGGAGACGACGGTCGCCGTGGACGAGATGCCGGGTTTCGCGCAGCTGCGTGACCGCTTCGACGACGTACGTTCGTGGAACGAGGCCATCTCCCCTTTTCATCCGGGCGGTTGGGCCCCCCGGTCGGACGACATCCCGATGTGGGAGCGGTACATCCGGCTCCTGTGGGACCTCGGTGACGACGACATCGAGCTGGCCGTCGAGTCGATCCAGGTCAACCCGGCCCTGGCCCTCACGCAGATCTTCACGGGCGCGCCCGTGGACGTCTACGCGGACGGCCTGATGAGCTACGGCCCGACCCGCAACAAGATCGACCCGCTGGTCGGCACGCGGGTGCGGCGCCTGCTTCACCTGGACCTGGTGCCCGGCCTGACCCCGCTGCTCCTGACCGAGTTCGGCGTGGAGCCGGAGATCGTGCCGACCGACGCGTTCGTGAAGGTGCTCGACCGCCTCGCGGAGGCCGATGCCGCGGACATCCCCGACATCGCCGAACCCGCCCTGCTCCTCGGCCAGTACCTCTCCGCCCTCTCCATCCTGACCGCCGAGGAAGAGGAGGAGCTGCATGTGCGCATGGTGCGCGGCGCCGCCGAACTCGGCCATACGCGCGTGGTGTTCAAGCCGCACCCGACGGCACCGGCCCGCTGGTCGCGCATGCTGGAGAAGGAGGCGGAGGCGATCGGCGTGGAGCTGACCGTCCTCGACTCGCCGGTCCTCGCCGAGGTCCTGTACCAGCGGATGCGGCCCGCGCTCGTCATCGGCTGCTTCTCGACCGCGCTGCTCACCGCCTCCGCGCTGTACGGCCTGCCGGTCGCCCGCACCGGCACGGAGACCCTCCTGGAGCGGCTCGCGCCCTACCAGAACAGCAACCGCGTCCCCGTCACCATCGTGGACGCCCTGATCCCCGACCTCGCCGACAAGGGCGCGGTCACCGGGCGCCAGCCGGGCATGCCGGTCGCCGACCTGGGTGAGCTGCTCGTCGCCGTCGGCTTCGCCATGCAGCCGCAGATCTACCCGCGCCGGCGCGAGGAGGCCGAGAGCTACCTCTCGACACACCTCACCCCGCACACCTGGCGCTACTTCAAGCGGCGCCGCCTCACGGCCCTCGCCCTGCCCGGAGCGCTGCCCACGCAGCTCTCGTTCATCCCGCGCAACGCGGCCGTACGCAGGGTCGCGCGCCGCGCCCGTTCGGTCCAGCGCTCCATCAAGCGGACCGCACTCGGATGACCTCTCCCGGAACCACGCTCCCGAAGAAGTCTTCGGGGGCGGACAGTCTCGCGCTCACGATCACGACCCCTACCGTCCGGCGTGCGCGGCCCCGTCTCAGAGCCCTGGACGGGCTGCGGCTCATCGCGGCCCTGATGGTCGCGGCCTACCACTACGGAGGCCGCGACGGCGAGATCTCCGAGGCCTGGGGCAGCTCGCCGCAGCTCCAGTTCCCCACGGCGCACAACTGGTTCGCGTACGGCTGCCTCGGCGTGCAGATCTTCTTCGTGATCAGCGGCTTCGTGATCTGCATGAGCGGCTGGGGCAGGCCGCTGCGGGCGTTCTTCGCCTCGCGCGCGTCACGGCTGCTCCCCTCCTACTGGGCGGCGATCATCCTGGTGACGGCGGTCTTCGCGCTGCCCGTCGTGGCGTACAAGGCGGTCTCGCCGAGCGACGCCCTGGTGAACCTGACGATGCTCCAGCAACCGCTCGGCGTGGACCGGGTGTTGGGGGTCTGCTGGACTCTCTGGGCCGAGCTGCGCTTCTACGCGCTGTTCGCGCTCTGCGTCGTCATGCCGGGCGCGAACCGGGCCCGCGTGATCCTCTTCTGCGCGGTGTGGACCCTCGCCGCGGTCGTCGCGGAGGGTGCGAACGAGCCGCTGCTCGACCTCGTCCTCATGCCCGAGTACGCGCCCTTCTTCATCGGCGGCATCGGCATCTACCTCGTCCACCGCGACCGCAAGGACCTCACGGCCTGGGGCATCGTGGGCGTGAGCTGGCTGATCGGCCAGCACTACGCGGTCTCCCGCCTCTGGCACGCGCCGAACCCCGAATTCTTCTCCTATCGCACGTCCTTCGGCATCATCGCGGTCGTGACGGCGGGCTTCGCCGCGGTGCTCCTGATCGCGCTCGGCGCGCTGCACCGGGTCGACTGGAAGTGGCTGACGGTGGCGGGCGCCCTGACGTACCCGTTCTACCTGGTGCACGAGCACCTGGGGTGGGTGACCGTGGGCGCGCTGCACCGGGGGCTCGGGCTTCCCGCGTACGCGACCCTCGGCCTGACGATCGCGGCGATGCTGCTGCTCGCGTGGCTCCTGAACCGTTTCGTGGAGGAGCGGCTGACGCCGCTGATCCGGAACGGGCTCATGATTCGGAAGTAACGCTCCCGATATCGGTGTCGGTGTCGGCGGCGGTGTCGGCGGCGTCGTCCGCCGCCACCCCGCGGGCCACGTCCATGGCCTCGCCCATGACGACCTCGGCCTCCCCCATGGCGTCCACCAGCTCCTGGACCAGCCGTTCCAACGTCTCGCCTTCGTTCATGGGGGCAAGACTACGTTTCTGCTTCAGGCCCACCCACCAAGGCAGTTGACCTCAATCAAGCTTGAGGTTCTACGTTCTGGGCATGGACACTTTCACGTACTCCCACAGCGACGAAGGCCTCATCGACCAGCCCATCGGCTACTGGGCATCGGCCGCGGGCGAAGCCGTCGTCCACCACATCCGCACCATGCTCGCCGAGTTCGGACTCACCCAGCCCGAGTGGTGGATCCTGAACCAGATCATGGCCGAGGACGGCCGCGACAAGGCGGCCGTGGTGGCCACCCTGCGCGGCTATCTGAACGTGGGCGACGGGGCCCTGCACCACGACATCGAAGCTCTGCACGACCGCGCCCTGCTCACCGAGGACGCCGGGGGCCGCCTCCGCCTCACCGACGAGGGACGCAAGCTCCGGGACGACGCCGCCGCACGTCAGCAGAAGACCCGCGCGGAGATCCACGAAGGCATCCCGGACGAGGAGTACGTCCGCACCCTCAAGGTGCTCCAGCGCATGATCCACAACGTGGGAGGCACGGCCTGGCACCACTGAGCCCCTCTGCCGTCACTCACCGTCCCTCACCCACTGGCGAGCGACAGCTTCGCCGCGAACCCGAGGAACAGCGCCCCCGCCGCCGAAGTGGCTCCCGCCGAGAGCCGCTTGCGGCGGCGGAACGCGGCCGACAGCTTCGTGCCGCTGAATATCAGGGCGGTGAGGTAAAGGACGCTCGCCACCTGGGCGAAGGTCCCGAGCACGAGGAAGGAGAGCGCGGGATAGGCGTACCCCGGATCGACGAACTGCACGAAGAAGGCGATGAAGAAGAGAATGGCCTTCGGATTGAGCAGGCTGATCACCAGGGCCCTGCGGAACGGCCGCTCCCCGGCACCTTCCTGCGCCTGCGCACCGGTCTCGGCCACCGGCTGCCGCCGCTCCCGCCACATCCCCCAGGCCGCCCGCAGCATCCCGACCGCGAGCCAGGTCAGATATCCGGCACCGGCGTACTTCACGATCCCGAACAGCAGCGCGTTGGCCTGCAGCAGGGTGGCCACACCGGCAGCGGACAGCGTCATCAGGACGGCGTCCCCGCACCAGACGCCCGCGGCGGCGGTATAGCCGGTGCGTACGCCGCGGCGCGCGGCGACGGAGAGCACGTACAGCGAGTTCGGGCCCGGCAGCAGAATGATCAGGGCGAGGCCCGCGAGATACGTCGGAAGATCGGTAACACCCAGCATGGGGCGGAGTGTCGCACGCGCGTACTACAGGAGGGACGGGGAGTCCGCCCAGCGGACACTCGCCCGCGTCCGGTCCCGTCAGAAGACATCCGAGGGCTCGTACGCCCCCCACACCTCCCGCAGCGCGTCGCACACCTCGCCCACCGTCGCCCGCGCCCGCAGCGCGTCCTTCATCGGGTAGAGGACGTTGGCCTCCCCCTTCGCCGCCTCCTGGAGCGACGAGAGCGCCGCGTCCACCGCCCGCTGGTCGCGCTCCGCCCGCAGCTTCGCGAGGCGGGCCGCCTGCTGGGCCTCGATGGCGGGGTCGACGCGCAGGGGTTCGTAGGGCTCCTCGGCGTCCAGCTGGAAGCGGTTGACGCCGACCACGACACGTTCGCCGGAGTCGGTCTCCTGGGCGATGCGGTAGGCGGCGCGCTCGATCTCGTTCTTCTGGAAGCCGTTCTCGATGGCGGCCACCGCGCCGCCCAAGTCCTCGACGCGCTCCATGAGCCCGAGCGTCGCGGCCTCGATGTCGTCGGTCATCTTCTCGACCACGTACGAACCGGCGAACGGGTCGACCGTGGCGGTCACGTCCGTCTCGTACGCCAGGACCTGCTGTGTGCGCAGGGCCAGGCGCGCGCTCTTGTCGGTCGGCAGCGCGATCGCCTCGTCGAAGGAGTTCGTGTGCAGGGACTGGGTGCCGCCGAGCACCGCGCCCAGGCCCTGGACCGCGACCCGGACGAGGTTCACCTCGGGCTGCTGGGCGGTGAGCTGGACCCCGGCCGTCTGCGTGTGGAAGCGCAGCATCAGGGATTTCGGGTTCTTCGCGCCGAACTCGTCGCGCATCACGCGGGCCCAGATCCTGCGCGCCGCACGGAACTTGGCGACCTCCTCCAAGAGCGTCGTACGCGCCACGAAGAAGAAGGAGAGGCGGGGCGCGAAGTCGTCCACGTCCATGCCGGCGGCGACCGCCGTGCGGACGTACTCGATGCCGTCGGCGAGGGTGAAGGCGATCTCCTGCGCGGGCGTCGCGCCCGCCTCGGCCATGTGATAGCCGGAGATGGAGATGGTGTTCCACTTCGGGATCTCGGCCCGGCAGTACTTGAAGATGTCCGCGATCAGGCGCAGCGACGGCTTGGGCGGGAAGATGTACGTGCCGCGCGCGATGTACTCCTTCAGGACGTCGTTCTGGATCGTGCCCGTCAGCTCGCCCGGGTCAACTCCCTGTTCCTCGGCGACCAGTTGGTACATCAGGAGCAGCAGGGCGGCGGGGGCGTTGATCGTCATCGACGTCGACACCTTGTCCAGCGGGATGCCGCCGAACAGGATCCGCATGTCGTCGACCGAGTCGATCGCGACGCCCACCTTGCCGACCTCGCCGGACGCGATCGGGGCGTCCGAGTCGTGGCCCATCTGCGTGGGCAGGTCGAAAGCGACCGAGAGGCCCGCCGTGCCGTTCGCGATCAGCTGCTTGTAGCGGGCGTTGGACTCGACGGCCGTGCCGAAGCCCGCGTACTGGCGCATCGTCCAGGGGCGGCCGGTGTACATGGAGGGATACACGCCACGCGTGAAGGGATAGTCACCCGGCGCGCCCAGTTTCGTAGCGGGATCCCATCCTTCGAGGGCCTCCGGGCCGTACACGGGCTCGAACGGCAGTCCGGACTCCGACTCACGCGCCATCGTTCTGTGCCTCCTGCCAGAGATCCTTCGTGCCTTTGGAGATCCTTCGTTACTTCTCCGGTATAGCGGTGCTCCTCCAGCATGCGGCAACGTTCAGGGGTGGTCACTCGCGGGGAACACTCTCGGCGAGTCTGTCGAGCGGTCGAGCGATGACGGGGGTCGTTGTGCGCAGAGGTGCGATAGCCGTGGGGGCCGTGGTCACGGTCGCCCTGGTGGGCGGATGCAAGGCGCAGGCCGTCGACTCGGACGGGAAGGCGCAGCCGGTCCGGATATCCCCCACGAAGACGAAGCCGGCCGGGCCCGATGAGCCGTCCGGGACGCCCGCGCGGAAGCCGGAACCGAAGCCGGCCCCCAAGACCCTGCTCGCCCCGGGACAGCGCGGCGACCAGGTGCGTGAGCTGCAAGCCCGGCTCCGGCAGATCGCCTGGTTCTTCGACAACCCCTCGGGCACGTACGGCTCCTCCACGACGGCCGCGGTCAAGGGATTCCAGGGCAAGCGCGGGCTGCCCCGCACGGGCACGACGGACACGGTCACCTGGCAGAAGCTGGTCGACATGACCCGCAAGCCCACGAAGTACGAGCTCTACTCCGGGGGCGGCATCCCGGCGTCGAAGCCCGACAAGCGCTGCCTGACCGGCCGCGTCCTGTGCATCAGCAAGGCCAGCCGCACGCTGACCTGGATGATCGACGGCAAGGTCGTCTCGACGATGGACGTGCGCTTCGGCTCGCAGTACACGCCGACGCGCGACGGCGCGTTCACCGTCTACTGGAAGTCCCGCCACCACGTCTCGACGCTCTACGACACCGCCATGCCGTACGCGATGTTCTTCAGCGGCGGTCAGGCCGTGCACTACTCGTCGGACTTCGCGGCGACCGGCTACAACGGCGCTTCGCACGGCTGTGTGAACGTACGGGACGAGAAGAAGATCGCGAGCCTGTTCGCGCAGGTCGAGAACGGCGACAAGGTCGTCGTCTACAAGTGAGGCGCGGGGCTTGAGCGGGGGGGGCCGGATTAATCAGCGTGGGCGGGATCGGGGGAACGTCTCCCGCCCACGCTGGTGGCACTGAGCCAAAGGTACGGGGGGAACCCCTGGCTCGTGCGCGGGCCGATGACCAGTCGGCTCACTTCTTACTGCGTCACTGCTTCAAAAAACGTCACACCCGCTGCGAGCGGGGCTTTTGAGCAGGTCAGGAGCCCGACGGCACGGGCTGCGCGCTGTACGAGGCGGTGGGAGCGGGGGCAGGCCGCGAGGCCGTGGGCGTCACGACAGGAGGGACCGGGCCGCTGCCGCCGTTGCCCCAGTGGTCGTTGCCGCCGCCGGATGATCCGTCGCCGTCGCTGTCGCCGTTGCCTTTGTCGCTGTCGCCGCCCTTGTCGCCGTCGCCGTCACTGCCACCGCTGCCACTGCCGCCGTTGTTGTGCTCGCGGTCGCTGCCCGATCCGTCCAGGACGCGACCGCAGAACTCGGTCACCCGCCGGGATCCCTTGGCTGCCTCCTCCAGGCGGCGCCTCTTCTCGCCCTGGAGTTCTCCGCTGCGGTAGTCGCGGCAGGCGGAGACGACCCTGCGGTGCCAGTCCTTCGCCTCGTCGTCGCGCTGCGGGTCGCCGGAGCCGGGCTGCGTGTTGCCCGGGGTGCCCTTGGACACGCCGTCGGGGGCCGCGGACTCCTGCGGCGGCGCGCTGCTGCCGGGCTCGCGGGAGGGGTCTTCCGGGGTGGTGGTCACATCGTCGGGCTTCACGTCCGGGGTGCCGCTCTCACCCTCCGACGGGGACGCGAGCGGCTCGGGCGACGCTACGGACGACGCGGAAGCCGCGGGGCCCGGCTGGTCCCGGTCACCGAAGGGCGAGGGCAGCACGCCCGTACCGGCCGCGACGGCGACCCCGCCGACCATGCAGCCCGCGAGCACCGCGGCGAGTCCGTAGCGCAGGGGGCGGGCCCAGCGCGCGGGGCGCGGAGGCCCGGCCGAGCGCCCGATACGTACGGTTTCGCCCGCTCCCACGCGCGTAGAAGCCGCCCGGGCCTTGGTGCCACGGGCCTCCCGGAACGCCGCGAGCGCGGCGGCCTCACCAGGGAGTTCGGAGGAAACGTCGGCGGGTACGACGGAGCCGGCACGTTCATCGGCCGCCAGCGCGGCCAGGGCCTTGGCCAACTGCGCGGCCTGTTCCCGTGCGTGATCGTCGGCGCCGTCGATGGACTCACCGCTCAGCAAACGCTCCGCCGCGTCGCGGTCCAGCCACCTGTAATCCTCGTCGGCCATCACATGTCCTTCTGCGCCCGCGAACGAGAATGCGTCACACCGGCGGACGTCACCGCACGCCCGCGCCGCTCCCTCTGGGGCGGTACGGCGTCCAGCGCGCCCTCACTCGGCGGGCCGTCGGCGCCGAGGAGTTCCGCGAGCCGCTTCAGGCCGCGATGTGCGGCGGTGCGGACCGCGCCGGGGCGCTTGCCGAGGGTCTGGGCCGCGCTCTTGGCGTCGAGGCCGACGACGACCCGGAGCACGACCGCTTCCGCCTGGTCCTGCGGGAGCTGGGCTATCAGGGCGAGGGCGTCGCCGGTGGCGAGCGACTCCATCGCCTCGTCCGCGGTGTCCGCGTCGCCCGGCTTTCCGGTGAGCTCGGTCTCGTCGCCGCCTATCGCCGGGCGGCGGCCTCGCATGCGTATGTGGTCGAGCGCGCGGTTGCGCGCTATGCGCGCGGCCCAGCCGCGGAACCGGTCCGCGTCGCCGCTGAACCGGTCGAGGTCACGGGCTATCTGCAGCCAGGCCTCGGACGCGACGTCCTCCGCGTCCGGGTCTCCGACCAGTGTCCGTACGTAGCCGAGCAGCCGCGGGTGCACGGAGCGGTACACAGTCCGGAACGCGGTCTCGTCCCCGTCCTGCGCCGCAAGCACCGCGGCGGTCAGTTCCGCGTCGTCCCCCAGCACAACTTCTCCCTATGCGCCTACACCGGTTGCGGTCCTGACCCCGCCGCCTGGCGCGAAGCAGCACGCTACGGGCTGAAGTGGGCTCACGTCCATGTTTGGTACAACGTGCAACTAGCGCGTGACAGTACGCGGTGTGACAGAAAACGCACGCGCGGCGCTGAAGGGAGTACGGGCCGCGTGCGGTCCGTCCGCGTGACGGCCGGGGTCTCTCCTGTGGGGGGTGGCGACCCCGGCCGCTCACCTTGGCGGGGCCTGACGGGAAGTCGCCCCCGCGGCTTGGCCCCCTCCGGAGCTTCGATCCTTGCCCCCTGGCCTTTCACGCCGCCCGCCATTCGTCCGCGGGTCTTTCGTGGCTGGTCGCGCAGTTCCCCGCGCCCCTGACGGGGCACGACCCCGGCGAGGATCGCCCCGAAGGGGCGCGGGGAACTGCGCGACCAGCCACGACGCACGTGCAGACAAAAAACAACGGGACGCCCCCGTCAGGGGCGCGGGGAACTGCGCGACCAGCCCCCACGCACGTGCAGACGAGAGACGACGGGGCGCGCCCGGTAGGGGCGCGGGGAACTGCGCGGCCAACCCCCACCCACCTGCAGCCGAGGTGCGACGCGAGCCCCCCCTCCCCCCCCAGCCCCCTCAGCCGCGCCAATCATCGTCGGGGCGGGTCGGCGGGGGAGACTCGGCGGCCTCGCGGGCCGAGCGGAACGCTGCGACAGCCCGGCGCTGAGCCTCCGCGTCAACCCGCTCGGCACGAATCGCCTCCGCCAGGACCCTGGCGAGGACCCCGGCAGTCGCAGCCACCCCCGGCCCCCTCACCCCGCACCCCCCAACTGCCGGGCAAGCCGCCGAAGCCCCCGGTACGCGGCAGTCCGTACCGCCCCGGGCCGCTTGCCAAGCACCCGCGCGGCCGCCGCCGCGTCCAGGCCCACGACCACCCGCAGCAACACCGCCTCCGCCTGATCGCGAGGCAGCCCGGCGATCAGCGCGATGGCCTCCCCCGTGGAGATCGACTCCAGCGCCTGGTCCGACGTGCTGTGCGGCCCGGGAAGATCGAGCATGTCCTGTTCGAGGGCGGACGGCCGCGGCCTGACCTTCTGGCGCCGCAGATGGTCCAGGGCCCGGTGGCGCGCGATGGTCGCCGTCCAGCCGCGGAAGCCCGCGCCGTCCCCACGGAACCGCCCCAGATCGCGGGCGATCTCCAGCCAGGCCTCGGCCGCGATGTCCTCCGCGGTCTCACCGTCGTAGCCGACCAGGCCCCGCAGATAGCCCACGAGACCCGGCTGCACCAGTCGGTACGCGACCGCGAAGGCCGCCTCGTCGCCCTCCTGTGCCCGCGCGACCGCGGCGCCCAGCTCCTCGTCCCGCACCTGTGCGCGACGGGGCTCCCCTCCTCGACCCACGCTTTCCCATCCGTACCGACGCGACACAGCTCACCGTGTCCGTGCCCCCACGCTGAGCTGCGCCAGGGCCCACGGAAATGTCACAGGTCCGGACCGGCCTCAGACCTCGAACAGCGAGCCGGCACCGGCGCCCATGCCGAGCGCATCGATGTCGAGGACCAGGGACGGGTCGGGGGCGTGCACGGCGACCGGCTTGTCGAAGTCCGACATCCGCATCTCCATCTGCTCGTCGCCCCGCGTCTGCGTCATGCCCACGATGTACGGCTTGTCGCCCGTCGCCAGGTAGACCGTCATGTCGTGCCCGTCGTCCGTCGCGGCGAGCGGAGTGACCTTCTCTCCATGCCACCGCCTGTCCGGGAGGGCGCGGGCGCCGCTCATGTCGGTGTCCGCCCCCGGGCCGCCCAGCTGGCCGAACACCTTGTCGAGGTCGCACATCTTCGTCGGCGACCCCGCACCAGAACTCCCGCTCCCCTTCGGCAACTTCATGTACTTGCCGCGAGCGAGCGCCGTCCGCTCCTTGGCCGTGGCCGCGATCTGCGGGCCGCGTGCCACGGCGGCGTCGCGGATCGCATCGAGCGATTCGTCCGAGAAGCGTATGTAGGCCTCCCCTCCACCGCCCTCCCCGCCACCGGCCTCCCCGCCATCGACTCCCTCGCCACCGACCATCACCAGCTCGCCCTTCTGCATGGGCCCCGAGTCGAAGGTGCCCGTGCAGTTGCTCCGGCGGTCCATGTGCAAGGAGACCTCTTTGTGCCCCTTGGGCGTGTTCATCTCGACCCCGATGCGCACGGAGTCGGTGGTCTTGAGCAGCCCCATGGCCTCCCCCGCGAGCCGCTCGCCCCGCACCTCGGCGGCGGGCTTCGACGGCTCCGCCGGCGTCCGCTCGACAAGGCCCTCGTAGACCTTCCCCTGCGCACCGCCGCAGGACGCGAGCGCCCCCATCGCGAGGCAACAGGCGATCCCCCGCACCCACAGGCGTCTCTTCCTCACCACAGAAATCACGGTCCCCACCCACGCTCCTCGTTCACACCTGTCAGGTGACCCAGCGCAATGCTCTGTCCAGATGTCACACCCCAGCAGTGCGGGATACGTCACGTCACATTTCGCCCACCCTCGTACAACCGTTTGACCTTTCGGCCGGTCGTACGCACTCGCTTTGGTCAATCGGATCAACCGGGTCAACCGGCGATTCCGTCGGCAATTCCGCTAAGGGGTGGGGCATTTGAGCCCGCGCAAACCGCGCGAAGCAGCGCGAAGCACGCACGCGTACAGACCACTGAGTCTCAAGCGCAGGGCGTGGCTGACGATCGGGGCCGTCGTGCTTGGCGGCGCGGGGGCCGTCACGTACGCGATGGCGGAGTCCTCGGACGGGAATCAGCCGGGTGACGTCTCACGCGGCAAGCGCCCGGTGAGCGTGCACGACATCGCGCTCAAGGCCGACGGCGCCAAGGAGAGGGAGCTGCCGCGCACGTCGACCGAGCAGTTCTCGCTGCTCGGCGTCTCGTGGACCGGCGTGACGAAGGAGCTGGAGGGCACGGCCCAGGTCCGCACCCGCTCCATCGAGAGCGACAAGTGGACCGGCTGGCAGAACCTGGACCTGGAGCTGCACCTGCCCGAGAAGGCGGAGGCGGGCATGCGGGCCGCGTCCGAGCCGCTGTGGGTCGGCCCGTCGGACGGCGTCGAGGTCCGCGTGGTAGCGGCGGACGGCACATCAACCGCCGCCCTGCCGAAGGGGCTTGAGGTCAACCTCGTAGACCCCGGTGTGACGTCCAAGGAGGCGAAGAACCCGGCGCTCGACGGTTCGGCGATGGCACCGGTGGCGTTCGCGGCCGACGAGACGGTGCCGCCGACACCCGAGCCCGAGCCGGAGCCGAGCGCCCCCGTGTCGCCCGAGCCGACGGAGGCACCTACGGAGGCGCCTACGGATGCCCCCACCTCGCCGGAGCCGACCGCACCGGACCCGACCACACCGGACCCCACCCCCACGGGCTCCCCCTCCGCCGACCCGGAGCCCACGGTTCCGCCGGTTCCGACAGCTCCGCCGTCCACCGTGACCAAGCCGCCCATGATCAGCAGGGCAGGGTGGGGCGCGGACGAGTCCCAGGTCGAGGACCCGCCGGAGTACATAGAGAAGGTCAAGGCGGTCTTCGTCCACCACACGGCCGGCACGAACGACTACAGCTGTGCCCAGTCGCCGGCCCTGGTCCGCGGCCTCATGGCGTACCACGTGGAGACCGAGGGCTGGAACGACCTCGGCTACAACTTCCTCGTGGACAAGTGCGGCCAGATCTTCGAGGGCCGCGGCGGCGGCACCGATCTGCCGGTGCGCGGTGCGCACACGTACGGCTTCAACGGCGAGTCGGCGGGCGTCGCGGTCCTCGGCGATTTCGAGGGCAACGAGAACCCGAAGCCCGGCGAGACGTACAAGAAGGCGGGCAAGCCGACCCGCGCCGCGCTGGAGTCCGCCTCCCGCGTCGCGGCCTGGAAGCTCGGCCAGTACGGGGGCGACCCGCAGGGTAAGGTCACGCTGACGGCGGCCGACGACACGGGCGTATGGAAGAAGGGCGACACCCCTTCCCTCAACACGATCTCGGGCCACCGCGACGGCTTCGCGACGGCGTGCCCCGGCAAGAACCTCTACCCCAAGCTCACCGAGATCCGCCGCTACGCGACGAGCGCGGCCCGCAACTCGGCGATCCCCACCTCCGACTTCAACCGTGACGGCATCACGGACCTGGTGGCGGGCACGCCCAAGGCATCGGGCGGCGTAGGCACGCTGACGCTGATCCCCGGCGGCCTGGACGGCCCGGTGGCCGGCTCCAAGAAGACCCTCACCCAGTCCAGCCCCGGCGTCCCCGGCGCCTCCGAGGCGGGCGACAACTGGGCCGCGGCCACGGCGTGGGGCGACATCAACGGCGACGGACACGCCGACCTGGCGATCGGCGCCCCCGGCGAGGACGACACCACGAACAAGGACCGCGGCGCGGTCACGATGCTCTACGGTCCGGACTTCACCACCGGCACGGACATGCAACTGGCGGACGACTTCCACTACCCGGGCGCCAAGTTCGGCTCGGCGGTGGCGGTCGGTGACTTCAACGCGGACGGCAAGGCGGACGTCTTCGCGGCGTCCACCGGCACGGGCGGCACCTGGGCGGCACGCTTCAAGGCGGGCAGCGAGGTGGGCGGCACGCTCACATCGGGCGACACCGCGATCGCGTACGCCGACGCCGCGTCGGGCGACTTCAACCGCGACGGCTACGCGGACGTGGCCCTGAACTACCGCGACCAGTCGGGGGTCGGCCGCGTCCAGTGGTTCAAGGGCACGAAGTCAGGCCTGAGCAGAGTCGGTTCGCTGACGGTCAAGGGCGGCCGATCGCTCGCCGTGGGCGACGTGAACGGCAACGGCTACGACGACCTGGTCATAGGCCAGCCGTACACGGCGGAGTCTGGCGCCTTCGCGGGCGGTCAGGTGACGGTCGTCCCCGGCACGTCCACAGGCTTCACGACAACAGGCCTCAAGACAATCCACCAGGACACGTCCGGAGTCCCGGGAGCGGCGGAGTCGGGCGACGCGATGGGCTGGTCGGTCTCGGCGGGCGACTTCAACCTGGACGGCTACGCGGACGTCCTGACGGGCGCCCCGAACGAGGACATCACGCGCTCCGGTGCGGCGAAGAAGGACGCGGGCACGTCGCTCTTGCTGAAGGGCAGCTCCACCGGCCTGACGGGCACGGGCGCCCAGGCGTTCTCCCAGGACACGGAGGGCATCACAGGCTCCACGGAGTCGGCGGACCGCCTCGGCTCGTCGGTGCTCCTGACGGACCTGTCGGGCTACGGCCGCGCGGACCTGGCGATCGGCGCGGACGGCGAGGACGAGGGCAACGGCACGATCCTCCAACTGGACAGCGGCTCATCGGGCGTCTCGACGTCGACAGGGATCTACTACGGCCGTACGCAGCTGGGCACTCCGGCGGCGGCGCACTTGGGGCAACTGCTGACGCCGTAACGGCGGGCGATTCCTGAAGCGGTTCTGAAGCAGTACCTACGCGCCGTGCTGCTCCCCGGAGTTGGGGGGCGGCACGGCGCTGGGCCGACGTGGTGGACGGGACTGATGTGGCTCTCCGGGACGGTATGGGCTTCAACACACCGCACGTCTCTCCCGACGCATGGCGTACCCGCTGCCCACGGACCGCCGCCTGGGAAAGGAGGCAGGCTCCGCCTCGCAGGCCAACTGCCGTGCCAGACCGCGCAGTCCGCGATACGTGGCCGCCCGCACCGCCCCCGGCCGCTTGCCGAGGACCTGCGCGGCTGCCGGGCCATCGAGCCCCACCACGACACGCAACAGCACCGCCTCACCCTGGTCCGGCGGAAGTCCGGCCACAAGTCCCAGGACGCGCGCGGTGGTCATCGACTCTAGGACCTCACCGGCCGTGTCATCGGCGGCCGGCAGTGCGAACGCGTCCCACTCCAGGAGGGAGGCGCGCGGCCTGCTCTTCTGGCGGCGGAGGTGGTCAATGGCTCGGTGACGGGCGACGGTTGCGGTCCATCGGCGGAAGTCGGCCCCGCCTCCGCGAAACCGCCCCAGGTCGCGGACGATCTGCAACCACGCCTCGGAAGCCACGTCCTCGGCGTCCTCGCGAACGAGCCCACGCAAGTACCCGAGAAGTCCGGGCTGGACGCACCGATAGACGACAGCGAAAGCCGCCTCGTCCCCCTCCCTGGCACCCCCCAGCGCCCGCGTCAACTCCTCGTCGCTGGCCGCCGTACGGCGATGTTCCCCACCCTGCCCCACGCTCTCCTCTTAACACCGTTGACACTGATCACCGTGCCCGTGCCCCCAAAGCGTCAAGAATCATGCCGCATTTCGTGCACGACCGGGAAGGGTTAGATAAAAAGTCTGGAGGGACTTCTCAGGAGAATCCGGGGTGGCTTCAAAGCAATTGGCCACTTTACCCAGTGGATTCCATACCCGGCCGTCCGGCATGCGTACACCCACAGATTGTCCGAAGTAGGCGTGCTGGGATTTGTCGAAATCGATCCAGACGGCGCCGGCGCGACGCACGAGCACTTCCCCGACGTAGGCGCCGAGTCCGAAGAGCGCTCCGGCGACCTCATCGCGCCCACGGCCGCCCTTGCGCAGCCCTGCGATGAGGAAGTCGACCACACGTAGGCTCGCGACAGAGAAATCGAGCGGCAACCGATTCCGCACGGTCACACGCGCCACGAACTCCCGAGCCTGCCCCCGCATCTCCCCGGCTCTCGGCGCCTGTCTTCCCTCGCCGTCCATAACTCCCACCCCTCCGTCTCAGCGGCTGAGAGAGCGCAGGACGCGCCCTCCCCCTACCAAGCGGAAGTCCCCGCTCTTCCGTGACGGCTCCCAGCGTGCCCCTTCTCACAGGGTCAACCGCCTTGCTCCGTACAACCATTGGCCCCACTCACGCGTCTCGCGACCGGGTGGACGCCATTCCTGGTAAGACGGGCCGTCCTCGATTCTGATGACATCCCGTCACCCGGCCGCTCGTCCCATACCTCAGGCCCCTTGAATTTCGCTGGCATCCCGATGAGTGAAACGGACGTCCGGAAACGCGACATGCGGCCTGGGGGCCCCTACTGGAAGCACCTTCGCCAGGGATCTGAACACCGCATCCATTACTTCATCGGAATAGCCGAACAGTGTTTCCGATGCCTGGAGAACGACGCCTCCGGATGAGAGTGGAATCACGCGAAAGAAGGCTCCACCACTCTCAAGTGATTGGACCCCGCCAAGGCGCTTCACCAACTCCTCGGGACAGATAGTCACCCACCCATAACCGCGGAGCAGACTCCGGCTCGTCGGTAGGAACTCCCTGGGCTTCCGGCGAAGGGCCACGTCGAGATTTGCTCGGTCCGAATAGAATCCGTACTCCACACGTCCGAAGGCCGGGTTGGATCCGTCAGCTGCCACGGACAGATTCTCGACCAGCCGTGAGCAGAATTCCGGGTCTCGCATCCCAGAATCATCACACTTCAGGAACGCAGAAACCGAACGGTGCCCGTCTACGGCATTCGCAGCGGAGGTTCTGATCCAGGCAAGTTGCTGATCGCCCTCATGGAATCCCAGCTGCGCCCAGTAGGGCGGCATGACCAGCTGATTCATGAATGCGAGCTCCCTGTCGGCGGGACCCTCGAATCGCTCCGCCGGAGAGTTCTCCATTTTGGTCAGCGAGGCCAGCCACGCCCCGTCGGATGCAGTGAGGTCCCGGAAAAGCCGCTGTCGACACTCAAGAAACCAGCGAGAGACCACCTCCCCATGATCCGAGCTCTCACGATCGAGACAGACCTCGAAGTACATGTCCATCCAATACTCCCTAGAACTACCTGGTCGCGGCCGACCTGTCGGCCGCGACCAGGTAATGTCCTCTAGCTCAGCACGCGCCACCCAGCATGCATGCCGGCCCACCGGAGAAGGCGCTGCCAAGCGCCCGGGCCGTCCAACTGGTCATTGCGGCCAGTCCGAACCCTGACCCTGCCGCACCCTCTGGAGCGTAGCCACGGGCACCAGGACGGGGGGTGCCGTACATGCCGGTTGCCGACGGCGATGGCTCCGCAGACGGCATCGAACGAGGCTTGGCGATATCTGTGGGCCCCGGACGCGGGTTCGGAGTTGGGCTCGGAGTGGGTCGCTTCTTGTCCATTCCGTAGTACCTCATACCAGCCTCGCCACCAGACCACACCCGACCGGCCCCTTGCCTTGAGGTGAACTGCTTCGCAGGTACGGCAGGCCCCGCCAGCACATCTCGATCATCACCAACGGCCTCGAAGTGTCTGTTCAGGTTGGCCAGGTAGCGATCGAGGTCCTTCGGTCCGTCATTCTTCCCATAAGCGTTGTTGGGCTTCACTTCCCAGACATACACCTCGTCACTCCCCCAGAACATCACGTCCGCATATCCCGTGTTGACAGCATTGTTCCCGCTGGCTCCAGGAATGGCGTTGGCGGACCTTCCACTTGAACCGATGTCGACCGTCGCGTAGCCGCTGACATTGTTGGCCTTCGCCCACTCCTGCACTGCGTCGCCACTCCTGCAGACAGCAGCATCGTGAGCGCTCATTTTCGCGGTCGCCGCCGTGCCACACTCACTCGACACGTTTGAAGTGCCAGCGTTGCGGGTGACTTTCGCCGACTTGGCTTTGGGGGACGCGGATGCTTTCCAACCCTCACTCGAAAGCTTGCACGTAACGCCAGCCTCGATGCATTCGATTGGCTTATGACCATCAAGCTCCGCGAAGCCGACGGGATTGCCACCCGCAAATGCATATCGATTCGAAGTGAGCGGGTCCACACCGAGCCCCATATCCGCAAGAGCCCCGTTGTACATATCCCGAGTCGTAAACCGATTGAGTCCCGGACTGTAATCCCGGAACCCCATGTCATACGTGGCCGAAGCCGCGTCCCACCGCTTTGAGTTGAAGCGGTACGGGTTGTACGCGTCCTTCGTCGGGTCGCCCGCGTCCGGCTTGTCGATGCCGGTGAAGTCGGCCTTGTCATCCGACCCGTACGCCGAATACCCGTACGTTGCCTTCGTGTTGCCGTCTTTGTCGGTCAGAGTCTCGACGTCCGAGTGGCTGTTGTAGCCGTAGAACGTGGACTCCCCCGCCGAGCCGTCCGCGGCGTGCTTGACCTGGGACAGGCGCTCGCCCCACGGGCCGTACTGGTACGACTTCGTCAGCTTGCCGGTGACCTCCTCGCCCAGGACCTCGCCCGACATGCCGAGGTAGGTGTAGTCCGTCGACTTGCCTGCCGCGTCCGTCCGCGACGACGTGCGGTCCAGCGGGTCGTACGCGTACTTCGTCGTCTTCAAGGCACCCGTCGACGCGTCCGCCTTCTCGTGCTGCTTCACGCGGTCGAAGCCGTCGTACGCGTTGCGTTCGATGACCTTGCCGCCCGCTGTCACCGACTCCTGGCGGCCGAAGGCGTCGTATATGTGTGACGCCGACGCGCCGCCCGTCGTCGTCTTCAACAACCGGTTGCGGTCATAGCCGAACGTCGTCGTCTTGCCCTTGACCGTCTGCGAGATGACGTTCGCGTTGTCGTCGTGGACGTATGTCTCCGTGCCCGCGCCGTCCCCGGTACGGGCAGACTTCGCGAGGCGGTCCGCCGGGTCGTACGTGTAGTCCGTCGTCGACGACACGTACTTCGCGTGGTCGTCGGCGTTCATCTTCTTCGCCACGTCCTGCGCCTTGTTGCCGTTCGCGTCATAGGCGTAGTTGTGGGAGGAGACGAGGGTCGTGCCGTCGGGCTTCCTCTCCGTCTGGGACTTGAGCGCGCCGTCCAGGTAGTAGGCGTAGTCGACCTTGTTCTTGTTGGCCTTGGTCTCCGTCTTCCGCTCGCCCCGGTACGTGTAGTCGTACGACGTGACCTTCGGCGAGGCGTCCGACGCCGACTTGCCCACCGTGGCTGTCTTGACCAACTCGCGCAGGTCGTAGGTGTACTTCGCGTACTGATCCGGGTGGCTCAGCGTCTCCGGCTGACCGTTCGCGTCGTACGTGTAGGAGGTGGCCTTCTTCTCCTGACCCGCCAGCGCCTCCGTCACCTTCTCGACCTGGTTCAGGCCGGTGTACGACATCGTGTACGCGTCGACCTTCGTGCCGGTCGAGGTGTCGTCGATCGACGTGAGGTTGCCGTTGACGTCGTACGCGTACGCGAAGCGCTTGCGCTCCGTGTCCGCGGCCTTCTCCGCCGAGTTGTCGCGGACCAGCTTCACCGTGTCCGCGGCCGCCTTCAGGTCGGCGTTCTCGCCCTTCTTGTAGGTGGCTGTGCCGAGCTTCTTCCAGGCCCCTTGCTTCCCGGACTGCTCGTACGCCGTGTACTTGCCCGCCTTCGCGATGTTCAGCTTCCAGGTGTGCGGGGACGACTCCGTCCCCTTGCCCGCGCGAGCCTGGGACTCGTACGCGACCAGCTCCGCGCTGCCCAGCGGAATGCCGTCGTCGTCACGCGACTTGAGCTTGCCGTCGGGGTAGTGGCCCCACCGCATGGTCCGGCTCGTCGAGCCGCCCGCCGACGTCAGTTGGCGCGCGGTCTGCTGGCCCAGGGCGTTGTAGTCGTACGTCGTGCGGATGTCCCACACGTCCCGCGACGTCTTCACCCAGCCGTTGTCGTAGTAGCCGTACGTGGTGTCGTTCCGGGTCGTCTCGCCCTCCGAGGGCGGCATCGACGTCTTCTCCACCCGGCCCACGGCGTCGTACGTCGTCTCCGACCAGACCTTCCTGTTGTAGCGCGGGTCCTTCGGGTCGTACGGCTGGATCTGGCGGGAGGGGCGGTTCAGAGGGTCGTACGTCGTCTCGGCGACGAAATCGTCGGGCTGGTCCTCCGTCGCCACGCCTCTCGGCGTGAAGACCTTGATCTGGTTGCCCACCTCGTCGTAGCCGAACTTCGTCGTACGGACCGTCGTGCCCTCGTGCGGGGCCTCCACCACCGCGAGCTTGCCGCGCTCGTCGTAGTGGTTGACGGTCGTGTTGTTCTCCGCGTCCGTCGTCGTGACGGTCAGGGAGTCCTTGTCGTACGACTGCTTGACCGTGCGGCCCGCGGCGTCCCCGACCGCCACGACACGGTGGTTCATGTCGTAGTCGGTCTTGGTCGTGTAGTCGTCAGGAGAAGGGGTCGCGTTCTTCTTCGGGTCTATGACGCGGACCGGGTTGCCGACCCCGTCGTAGACATAACTGACCTTGTCCTTCTTGGCGTTGACCACCGATTCGAGCTGGTAGATCTCGTCGTAGTTGTTCGTCGTGACGAAGTCGTCGGGGTTCGACGGTGTCGCCGTCCCCTTCGGCTCCGTCGTCGTCTTGAGGTTGCCGACGCTGTCGTACGTGTACGCCGTCTTCCGCTCGCCAGACGTGTCCGTGTCCTTTGGCGCCGTGGCCGATACCACCTGGTCCGCGTCGTCGTAACTCGCGGTGGAAACGGCACCGTTGGGCGCCGTCGATTTGGTGACGTTGTCATTGGCGTCGTACTCGGGCGCCGGTGTCGTGATGTACACGCCGGCCGTCTGGTCCTTCGGCACCTTCGACACCAGCGGGCGACCGAACGCGTCGTACGTCTGGGTCGTCTTCTTGCCCAGGGCGTCGACGACCTCCGTCACCTGGCCGCGTGCGTCGTACTCCGTCGTCGTGAACTTTGCGAGGGCGTCTGTCGTGGTGCGCGGATAGCCCGCCGCGACGAAGTCCTTGTACGCCGTCGGATTGCCGTTGGCGTCGATCGCCCGCGTCAACTGGCCGTAGGCGTCGTACTCGTACGACGTCGTGTAGTCGCCCTCCTCGGACGAGGCGGCACCCTTCGGGTCCGTAACCGTCTTCAGGTTGCCCTTCGCGTCATGGCCGAACTGCCAGACACGGCCTTCCGCCGAGGTCTTCTTGACCAGGTCGGCCGAGTAGCCGTCCGCGCGGGTCTTGTACTCGTAGCGGACCGAGTGGGTCGGTGATTTGCCCGGTGCGCACTCCGCCTCCGAAGGGACGCCGTCCTTGTTCTCCTCCGCCGACCGCTCCCAGAGCGGGTAGCCGGTCTTCTCGTCGTAGCAGTACGCCGTCTTCGCGCCGTTGTTCTCCTCCAGGAGCGTGACGTTGTGGTCGGCGTCCCACGTCATCTTCGTCTGCTCGGACTTGGCGTTGGTGACCTTGACGGGGCGGTCCTGGGCGTCCGTCGCGTACGTCGTCGTGTGCTTCTCGGCATCGGTGACCTTGGCCTCGGTGCCGCCGTCCGTCCCGGACGTGTACGTGAAGCCCGTCGTGGAGCGCAGCCGGTCCGTGATCGTCTTGGTCGACGCCATCGAGTCGGGGCCTTCGGCGTACTCGACACCCGTCGCGTGACCGCGCGGGTCGGTGACCTTGGTCAGCTTGGTGTTCTTGTTCCCCTGCGCGGTGTCGTAGGAGAAGGAGAAGACCTTCGGCTGCGCCGCGCCGTCGCCGTCCGTGAGGCGGCCGAGGTGGCCCTTCTCCGTGTAGAGGAAGGAGAGCTTGCGGCCCGAGATGTCCGTCATGGACTTCAGGTGGTCGTAGATCCTCGGGTTCCACAGGTCGGTCCCCGTGGCCTTCTCGCCCTTGTCGTCGATGTAGTCGAACGTCGCGTCGCCGGCCCCGTAGTAGTCGAGCTTCAGTGAGCTGCGGCCCGCCGGGTCCTTGATCTCCTTGAGGAACTTCACCCAGCGGTTGCCTGAGTCGCGCACCTCGTAGACGTACGTCTGGGTGTTGCCGTTCTTGTCGATGACCGCGGTGAGGTAGCCGTCGCAGCCGATCACGAATCGGGTGCCGTCCGGACGCGTCAGGGTCCAGGCGTCCGGGACCTCGGGACTGCTGCCGGTCTGGCACACCTTCGCGACGTCCGGCTTGGCGGTGAGCCGGTAGTGGTAGCCGGCCGACGGCTTCCAGCTGCCGTCACCCTGCTTGCGGAACAGGTGCTGCGTGCCGTCGCCGTCGATGACGTACGCCTCGCCCGGGTCCGCGTCCGGGTGGAAGTCGAGCATCGAGCCGAGCCGCAGGGGCCCTGCCGCCTGCGCCGACCAGCCGTGGCCGAGCTGGCTGTCGGAGGTGTCCTGCGCGTTGTAGGTGAAGCGCGCGAAGGTGTTGATCCCGCGGCCGGGGTTGGTGAAGGCGTTGTACGACCATGTCGCGTTGCCCGAGCCGAGGTTGCTCATCAGGGTCGAGCCCGCGCCGGTGTTCTTGCCCGTGTACGCGTGGTGCTTCTCCGTGCCGACGCGGTCCGCGGTCGGGTCCTCGACGGCGGTGGTCTGCTCCAGACCGCCGATGCCCGGCTTCTGGGAGAGCCAGCTGCCGTCGGTCTTGTTGCGGATGTCCCAGGTGAGCGTGTAGCCGGAGCGGCGGTTGCCGTCGGCCGTGTACGGGGACTTGACCGTCGCCTTGACGGTGTCGGTGGCGCCGGGGGCGAGGGCCGGGACGTCGGCCTTCAGCTGGTTGTCCGCCGTGGTGGCGTCCGTGCCGTCCGGCAGGGACCACTTGTACGACAGCTCACGCTCGCCTGCCGGCCAGGCGGTCGTCGTGGTGTTGGTGATCGTGACGTCCACCGGGTAGGTGTTGTTCTCGGACATGCGGGTGGGCGTGTCCGGCGCGTAGTACGTGTCCCAGGGGGTGGGTTCGGCGGTGATGACGCTGAGTCGGGGGCGCTGCGCCACTTCGGGCGCCTCGCTCGACGGGAAGCGGGTGGGCTCCTGACCCGCGGCGCTCAGGAGCACGCCCTTGTTGGTGCTCGGGCGCTTCGCCCACTGCCGGGCGAGCGAGGTGACGTCCCAGGTGTACGCGCCGCTCCGGCCGGTGGTGTCAGCGATGGCCGCCGATGCGTCGCCGCCGTCCGCGCTCCACGGGGTCTTGGCTCCCGCTTTCTCCCACGTGGCGGACTTCTCGGTGAACTCGCGCTTCAGCGGGCTGAGTTCGATGAGCGCGCCCTTGGCCGTCTTCCCTGCCGCCCGGAGACGCAGCTCGGCCTGGAGAACGGTCGCCTTCTTGGGGATGCCGGAGGTCGGGAACCTCAGGGCCGCGCGGGTGGTGCCGTACCTGCCGTCGCCCGCTCCGACGCTCAGCCACTTCTCGTCCAGGTTCGCACCCGGCTCGGCGGAGGAGAGCGTGGTGTCCGTGTGGCCGGCCCGCAGGATCCGTAAGGTGTGCCCGGCCTTGGGCACACCCACGCGGCGCACCGGCGACGCGAGCAGGCGGCCGTCCCTGGTCTGGGCCAGGAGGCGGTACGAGTAGCGGCGCGCGGTCTCCGTCGCGCTGTCCGCGCGGGTCGGCTCGGTGGTCGTGTCCCTGTAGGAGGTCATGCCCTTGCCGAGCGGGGTCACGAGCGTGGCGCCGGTCGCCTTGAAGTCGGGGCGGGTGGAGCGGTGCAGCTGATAGCCGACCAGGTCGTCGCCCGCGCCCTTGCCGGAGGTGTACTTCGGCCAGGACAGCTCGGGACCGTTGCCGTGCACCACGGTGGGGGCGTCGAGGGTGGTTCCGCCCTTGCCGTAAGTGACCTTGGGGTCCGGGGAGTTGGTGGGGTACTTCCGGGGCGGGGTGCGCGGAATCCTGGGCCCCTTCGGTGGGCCCTCGCCTTCGTCCGCAGCCGACGCGCGCACGGGCGCCGGTCTCTCCTCCGCCTCCGCGAAGGCGGCTTGGGGCAGCACAGTGCCCACCACCGCCGATGCGACGAGGCCGACCAGCAGCCTTCGATAACTATTTCTCACCGTGTCGACTACCCTTCCGGAGCCTTCTTTCATAAATTCGCTCAGCTCGTTCGCGCGAACAGAAAGAGGGCAGGATCGAGTTACCGCTCGAGGAATTCCGAGAGCGGCGCAGAAGCATGGATCAAGTAGCAGGCGAGAGTTCTACGCAGTCGTTCGACGCCACGTCAACCGCCCTGACATTGCGGACAATCGGTGATCCATCGCAAGGAGTCGAGCAATTCGAAAGACGATAAGTCCGGTATCTTCCTACCCTGGCGAACGCCCGCGACGGTGTTGTATAACCGACCGAATTCGAAGGGCTTCGCTTCTACCGGCGGGGAAACTCATGGGGTGGGAAAATGAACGGTGAGATCGAGACCGACGGCCAGAGCACCGTCGAGACAAAAGCGGTCGGTGAGATCTCGAACCGGCGCGTGGTGGCTGTGGTCATGGTCCTCCTGGCCGTCTTCTGCGCAGCGTTCGCCGGGTACTCCTCCCTCGGCGGCGACGAGCCGGAACGGGAAGCCGTCCCCACGGCGGCAGTGACCTACCGCATCACCGGTACGGGCCACGCCGACGTCTCGTACCTGGCGCGGAGCGCGGGCGGCGGCGCCACCGTCGAGTCGCGTGTCGAGCTGCCGTGGAGGAAGACGGTGCACGTGCCGCTCGGCAAGGACCCGGCCGTCAGCATCCAGCTCGGGAAGGACGGCGGGGAGGCGAGCTGCGCCCTGGCGGTCCGGGGCGAACACAAGCAGCGCGCCACCGCGTTCGGCTCGTACGGGCGGGCCATCTGCACCGCCGGTATCCCCGAGTAATTCCCCGCCCGATATCTCCGCGCGCAATGTCCTCGAGGACATTTCAACTGAACCATGGATAAGGAATTCCGAGTTGTAATTCCCATACCCAAAAGGAAGGATCACCAACCGGAACCAATTTCCCATGCGCACAAGGAGATTCACATGTCACGCAAGGCGGCAGCCCTCGGCTCGTTACTCGCGGCCGCGCTCCTGCTCAGCGGCTGCGGCGAGAGCGACGACGGCGGTTCGGGCAGAGGCGGGAGCGGGGCCGATGGCGGGTCCGAATCGTCCGCTGTCGAGGCGAAGTTGCTGGGTCAGGTGCCGATGGCGAAGGTCGGTGAGATGTCGGGCGCCATGGGAATGTGGACGACCGACAAGAACTTCGTCAAGGCCGACCTGAAGAAGATAGTGGGGTACTCCCTCGACGGCGCAAAGGCCGAGTGGCAGATACCCCTGGCCGGTGAGATCTGCTGGTCGTCGCCGGAGCCCACCGAGGCTGGCCTCGTGGCCGTCCTCTTCCAGGACAGCCGCAAGGACCCCTCCGTCTGTACCGAGGTCGGCCTCGTCGACCTGAACAAGGGCAAGTTGCTCTGGCAGAAGCAGGCCGTCGACGAGTACGGCTCCCCGCAGATGTTCGACGAGGTGACCATCGGCGGCGGCACGGTCGCCGCCGCGGGCACCAGCGCCGACGCGGGCTGGAAGGTGAGCGGCGAGCCCCTGTGGAAGCCCTCGGACGACAAGTGCCCCGTCGAGGGCTACGCGGGCAGCGACGAGAAGCTCATCGCGCTCCGCGACTGCGGCGAGGTCGAAACTCCCCAGCTCACGCTCCAGACCATCGCCCCCGCCACGCGCGCGGTGAAGTCGGCGTACGAACTCCCGGCAGGCACCGAGTACGCCCACGTCGTCTCGACGGACCCGCTGGTCGTCGCGGCGGACGGCGGTGACTCCAAGAAGGGCTCCTCCGGGGCCTCGGAGTTCCTGACGGTCGACGACAGCGGGGCGCGGGGCAAGCTGCTGAGCACGATCAGCACCGTGGGCGGCAAGTACGGGAAGTACAGACTCGACTGCCCCGCCACCGAGGTCTCGGGCTGCCGGCAGATCGCCGTCACCAACGACACGCTCTTCCTGGGCACTTCGGAGCCCGGCAGCCCCTCGTCCGAGGCCGAGAACGACCTGGTCGCCCTCGATCTGAGGACCGGCAAGCCGTCGGGCAGGGCCGAGGGGGTCGAGGGCGGCCCGCTGACCCCGATCGGCGTCGCGGACGACGGCAAGGTCATCGCGTACCAGGAGGCCGACGTGGTCGACGAGGCGGGCGGCGCCGTCTGGGCTCTGGACCCCAAGACGTACAAGAAGACGAAGCTCCAGCAGAACCCGTCCTCGACGTACGAGATGGAGGCGAGGTTCACGACGGAGCGCCGCATGCTCTTCGCGGGCGACCGCCTGTACATCGGCGGTGAACACGTCACGGCGCCGTCCACGGTCTTCAAGAAGAAGCAGCCGCTGGCGGCGGTCTTCGGGGCGAAGTAGGCCGGGGCCGCCGCGCCAACTCGGCTGACGCACCGAGGAGAAGACTGCAGGAAAGTCCCGCGGACACGCCGATTTCCCCGGGACTTTTCTGCAGACCAAGCCCGCCCGCTCCCGCAGAGCAGCCCCCACCCGCTCCCGCAGAGCAGACCCCACCCGCCGCCGTCAGCTAGACCCGGCTGCCGCGCTCCCTGCGGGAGACCACAGCCCGCAGGACCCGCCGCCCCTCGATCGACACCTCCAGCGCCTGCCGCAACGCCCCCGCGCCCGCGCCCTGATTGGCGAGCAGTTCCAGGATCCGCACCTGTCGCCTCAGCTCGGCGGCGACCAGCGGGGTCATGCCGTCCGTGCCGGCCGCGCGCCGCGCGCTCAGGGCCGACGTACGGGCGCCTCCGTCCGGCGCGGTGTCGAGCAGCCGGTGGACCTGAAGCGCGGCGACGGAGCAGGCGTCGGCCCATTCCCGGAGCTCGGCGGCGGAGCGCCGGGAGGGCACGGCGCCGAGCATGCGGTAGGCGAGAGTGCTCGCCTCGTCCGCGGAGGGGTCCTCCAGGACGTCCGCGCCGCCGAGCGCCACCCGGGCCTCGGCGAGCGCCACGTCCCAGGGCCCGCCCTCCGCGAGACTCCCCCACAGCGGGCGCAGCACCTCGTCACCACCGCCCAGGAGCGGCACACACCGGTCGAGGCAGGCGAGCCCGCTCGCCGCCAGACCTCTCTCGTCGGCCTCGGCAATCAGCTCGACCAGACTCGCGCCGCCCATGTCGTACGCCTCCCGTTGCGGAACATGCACGTCCCCTACTGCGTGCGGGCGCGCGGGAACGTCACTGCGGCACTACGCCGAGGCGGTCGAGGAAGCGGAAGAAGAGCTCCTCAGCCGACGGTTCCGCGGCGGCGTTCAGCACGTCGAGCAGCGGCGCGGGGCCCACCGTCCTGCCCGACTCCGCCGCCCACGTCACCGCCCGGTCCGCCGCGTCGCGCGGCTCCAGGAAGTAGTCGTCGAGGCTCAGGCCGTCGTCGCCGATGTACCCGGCCATCGCCTCGCGGGCCAGGCACGTCGTCCATACGCCGCTCTCCGGGGCCGCGGCCTCGACGACCACGCAGTCGCTGTCCATGACGTATCCGAAGAGGGCGGGCGAACCCGTCTCCAGGGCCAGGGTGTTCATGTTGCCGACGTCGCGCGTGCCGTCGCCGCCCGGCACCTCCCACACCTGCCAGCCGTCGTCCCGCTGCACGAGGAGGCTGAGCTCGTCCCGCACTCCCGCCACCGCCGAGAGCTCCACAAGTGGCCGCTCACTCCTGCCCACGACGTAATAACCCCAGTAGCCCATGCTCGCGTCCCCCCGTGTACTCGACTCTGCTCACCTGCGCTCGACGGCTGCGATGGCGATCGGCTTTGGGCCGAATACACCACAGATGTAAGCAAGTTCGCCACCAGAAAGCCGAAAACGGATCTCGTGGACCTCTCGGCCGAGTGGGCCTCTCAGGCCGCGTGGATCTCTCAGGCCGAAGGCTGCGGAAGCGTCAGCTCGCCCGTCCTCGCCTTCGTGTCCTGCATCCGCGTCAGGCGGAGTACGAACAGGATCGCCATCACCGCGGCCGCGATGTCCAGGACGTCCGCGAGCATCAGCCTGGAGATCGCCGCGTCGATCTCGTCGGCCTCCTCCGCGCCCCAGTACGCCGTCGACGCCCACCGCCCGACGAGGAGGCTCGCCACCCACAGCGTCCACCAGCCGTTGATCAGCGGGTGCGTGGCGCGGGCCGAGGAGTCGCCGAGGGTCATCGTCCGGTCCAGGGCCACCGAGCGGTCACCGCTCGCGTCCCAGATGTCCAGCGCGATCCGCCGCGGGAACCACAGGTTCACCACCGGCACGAACCAGCCGCCCACCGTCCAGCCGCGCGTCTTGGTGTGGATGTACGGCTCGAACACCTCGGCGTTCACGCGGACGCGGTGGAACCAGCAGAGGAAGACCACGCAGGTGGCGACCAGCGCGGCCATCTGCAGCCAGCCGGAGACGGCGTACAGCGTGTCGGCCCGTTCGGCCTCCCGCACAAGGTCCGCCCCGTAGCCCACCCCGAACTCAGCGCTCCGCAGGTCCTCCATCACGTCCTGGACGACCGTGCCCGCCCACAGCGAGTACAGGTCGGCGGCGATGACGACGCCAAGGAGTGCGCCGGTCGCCCGCGCGAGCCCGACCGGCGAGCGGAGATAGGCGGGACGCCCGTTCGACGTGTACCCGGGCCGAGGCGCCGACTGCGCGTACGCGGCCGCCGTGACGCAGATGTCACAGAGGCCGTCCGACGTCGTCGCCGTATTGAACTGACATTCCGTGCACAGCATGGCTGAGCGACCCCCCACGGGTTCATCCAGGACGACAGAGGCCGCCCGCGTCCCTCCCCAGGGCGCCGACGGCCTCCGGAACCTATCCCACCTGGTCGGCCAGCTTCACGAATTCCTCCCAGGGCATGGCCGGTTTCCGAGCGTCCCACAGCTTCTGGACCGTCGCCCGCAGCGGCATCCGGATGCCCTGCGCCACCTGCTCCTGCGTCTGCGAGCCGGCCAGGTCGCACCAGACGGCGAAGGAACCGCCGAGGATCTGGTCGTCGTAACGGGCGTCCACCGGCTTCGTCCCGCGGATCACCAGCGGGGTCCACTGCTCGTAGATCCGCTGCCCGGTGGGGTAGCGGAAGGCGTTGGGCTGGCCGAGGACGTAGTAGAGGTACTCGTCGTTGTAGTTGATGACGTTCCGGCCGTCCTTCAGGTACTCGGCCGGCTCCCTCGCTCCGATCTCCTTGCCCGTCCAGTACGCGACGTCGATATCGTCGTCGGCCTTCTCGACCCCGCCGCGGAAGAACCCGTCGTTCCAGGCCCTCAGTCCGCGCTCGTAGGGGCGCATGGTCTCGGCACGGTCGTTGAGCCAGCCGGTCGCGAGATCCTGGACGCGGGCGTCGGGCCCGTACTTCTCGCGGGCCGCGGACGCCAGTTGCGGGTAGCTGGCCTCGGGGTTGCCGACCGTGAGGGCCTGGTACTCGTCGGCGCCGAGATGCCAGTAGCGCCCCGGGAAGAGGTCCGCGTACTCCTCCAGGAGATCGTCGACGATCTCCGCGGCCAGCGGTTTGGAGATGTCGACGGCGCCGCGCGCGGCGACGCCACGGGTGTCGCGGAGCTGGAGCGAGGGGTGCGCGGCGATGACCGCGCCGAGGTGGCCCGGTGAGTCGATCTCGGGCACGACGGTGATGTGACGACTGGCCGCGAGCTTGAGGATGCGGCGGACCTGCGCCTTGGTGAGGTGGTCGCGCGAGACGATCTCGGGGTGCGATTCCGACTCGATGCGGAAGGCCTGGTCGTCGGAGAAGTGCAGGCCGAGCTGGTTGTACTTGAGGTCGCCGAGCTCCCGGATACGGTCCTCGATCCACTTCGCGTCGAAGTGCTTGCGCGCGATGTCGATCATGAAGCCGCGCTGTGGCTTGGCGGGGCGGTCGCGCACGACGCCTTCGGGCGCGGCCCGGCCGTCGCGCACCTCCTGCTTCAGGGTGCGCGTCCCGTAGAAGACGCCCACGTCCTCGGGGGCGGTGATCTTCACCCGCTGCCCCTTCACGGAGAGGGTGTACGACTCGTCGCGCTCCTCGGAGTTGTCTTCGGTGAGCGCGAGCTCCACGTCGCCCTTGCGGGGGCCTGCGTCACCGGCGTACTTGAGCTTCAGCTCACCGGCGAGCAGCTTGCCCTCGTCCGCGAGCTCGTCGTCACCGACGACCACGCGCCCGCCGCCCTGCGGCTTCCACCCCGGCCCGCGCGCCGCGCTGTGCTCGCGTACGGCGGGGATGGTGGCCGGAGCCTCGGAGAGGGGGTACGACTTCGTGGGCGAGGGGGTCGGGGCCGCGGCAGACTTGTTGTCGGAGGGCGGCGACGCACTGGCCGGGGGCGCCCCGTCCCCAGCGTCGGGCCACACGGCAACGGTCAGGGCGACAGCTCCGGCGGCAACGGCAGCGGCGGCTGCGGCGAGGGCTGCGCGGCGAGGAATCATCCGATACCGCCCCCTACGGGGCAATATGCTGCGGGGCATACGGGTGGGTGGGAGGGAGAGATCCGCCGCGAAGCGGCGGCACAGCAAACCCCCCACCGAGAGGCACGGGCAGCGGCAGTCATCCGCCCACGGTAAAGCGGGCCCCGGGGCCACCTCGTCCACCACGCGAAGCGAAACTCTCCCATCCGAGTGATATTTCACGTATCCGTCCGACACACTTCACCACCCCTCGCTAGCGTTACGACAAAACCCCCACAGCCCCCAGTCGATGCCCCCTGCCCAGGAGCCCCCGCTGTCCCCGCACCGTTCACCGAGTCCCCCGGCGGAGCCGACACGCGCCCCGGAGCAACTGAACACCGCAGAGCCCGGCGTCGCCGAAGCCGCGCTGCTCACCTGCTGCGGCAGCCACCTCTGGGCCCGGCGCCTCGTCGCCCACCGGCCGTACCCCGACCTGGAGGCCCTGCTCGCCGCGTCCGACGAAGCGGCGTACGACCTGCCGCCCGCGGACCTCGCCGAGGCCCTGGCCTGCGAACCTCTGTGGCCGGCCGTCCCCCGGCAGGGGACCTACACCGCCGCCCACACAGCCCTGCGGGCCGCGCACGCCGCGTACGAGAGCCGGTTCGGTCACGTCTTCGTGATCTGCCTGGACGACGTCCCGCCGACCCAGGCCCTCGACCATCTGCTCGCCGGAATCCGCGCCCGCCTCGCCAACGACCCGGAGGAGGAGCGGGTCCTGGCGGCCGAGGAGATGCGGAAACTCGCCCGCGGGCGACTCACCCGGCTCGTGCACGACCTGAATAGCCCGTACGTGCCTGTTTGATTGCCTGTTTGATCACACCTGGCTACCCCGCGCGAGCGAACCGACAACTCGTCGATACGATGACGAGCGGCCGGTGGACCGTACCCGGCCGGGCCCGTCCGACCACCCAAGCCGGCTGGCCCCAATCCCCGCTCCCGGAGGGTTCTGCCGTGCCGGCTGGAACGCTGTACCGCGGCCGGGAAGGAATGTGGTCCTGGGTGGCTCACCGAGTCACCGGCGTCCTCATCTTCTTCTTCCTGTTCGTGCATGTGCTGGACACCGCTCTCGTCCGCGTCTCCCCGGAGGCGTACGACGATGTCGTCAGCACCTACAAGACACCCCTCGTCGCACTCCTTGAGTACGGCCTGGTCGCCGCCATCCTCTTCCACGCGCTGAACGGCCTGCGTGTCATCGCCGTCGACTTCTGGTCGAAGGGCCCGCGCTTCCAGAAGCAGATGCTCTGGACCGTCATGGGTATCTGGATCGTCCTGATGGTGGGGGCGCTCTACCCGGTCCTCGGCCACGCCGTCCGCGAAGTCTTCGGGAGCTGACGCCAGACATGTCCGACACCACGCTCGAGAAGTCCTCAGTGTCCGGAGTGGGTCCCGTCGAAGGCGCCTCGCTCTACGACGCCGACAACCCGGCCCCCCTCATCGAGGCGCCGCGCAAGCGCACCTCCAAGACCCCGCGCTCGACCCGCGGCAACTTCGAGATGGCCGCATGGCTCTTCATGCGCCTGTCCGGCGTCGTCCTTGTCGTCCTGGTCCTCGGCCACCTGCTGATCCAGCTGGTGCTCGACGGCGGCGTGAGCAAGATCGGCTTCGCTTTCGTCGCCGGTCGCTGGGCCTCGCCGTTCTGGCAGGTCTGGGACCTGCTGATGCTGTGGCTCGCGATGCTGCACGGGGCCAACGGCCTGCGCACGGTCATCAACGACTACGCGGAGCGCGCCAACACGCGCCTGTGGCTCAAGGGCCTGCTGTACACCGCCACGGTGTTCACCATCCTTCTGGGCACGCTGGTGATCTTCACCTTCGACCCGAACATCCGCTAAAGCCGAGGCGAACCCAGTGAAGATTCACAAGTACGACACTGTCATCGTCGGCGCCGGCGGCGCGGGCATGCGCGCGGCCATCGAGGCGACGAAGCGCAGCCGCACCGCGGTCCTGACGAAGCTCTACCCGACCCGCTCCCACACGGGCGCGGCGCAGGGCGGCATGGCCGCCGCGCTCGCCAACGTGGAGGAGGACAACTGGGAGTGGCACACCTTCGACACCGTCAAGGGCGGTGACTACCTGGTCGACCAGGACGCCGCCGAGATCCTGGCGAAGGAAGCCATCGACGCGGTCCTCGACCTGGAGAAGATGGGCCTGCCGTTCAACCGCACCCCGGACGGCACCATCGACCAGCGCCGCTTCGGCGGCCACTCCCGCAACCACGGTGAGGCCCCGGTCCGCCGGTCCTGCTACGCCGCGGACCGCACGGGCCACATGATCCTCCAGACCCTCTACCAGAACTGCGTCAAGGAGGGTGTGGAGTTCTTCAACGAGTTCTACGTCCTCGACCAGCTCATCGTCGAGATCGACGGGGTCAAGAAGAGCGCGGGCGTAGTCGCCTACGAGCTGGCGACCGGCGAGATCCACATCTTCCAGGCGAAGGCCGTGGTCTACGCGTCGGGCGGCACCGGCAAGTTCTTCAAGGTGACGTCGAACGCGCACACGCTGACGGGTGACGGCCAGGCGGCCTGCTACCGCCGCGGCCTGCCGCTGGAGGACATGGAGTTCTTCCAGTTCCACCCGACCGGCATCTGGCGCATGGGCATCCTTCTTACGGAAGGCGCCCGTGGTGAGGGCGGCATTCTCCGTAACAAGGACGGCGAGCGCTTCATGGAGAAGTACGCGCCGGTGATGAAGGACTTGGCGTCCCGAGACGTGGTCTCGCGCTCCATCTACACGGAGATCCGAGAGGGCCGCGGCTGCGGCCCCGAGGGCGACCACGTGTACCTGGACCTGACGCACCTCCCGCCGGAGCAGCTGGACGCGAAGCTTCCCGACATCACGGAGTTCGCGCGCACCTACCTCGGCATCGAGCCCTACACGGACCCGATCCCGATCCAGCCGACCGCGCACTACGCCATGGGCGGCATCCCGACGAACGTGGAGGGTGAGGTCCTGGCGGACAACACCACGGTCGTCCCGGGTCTGTACGCGGCGGGCGAGGTGGCCTGCGTGTCGGTGCACGGCGCCAACCGCCTCGGCACGAACTCGCTCCTGGACATCAACGTCTTCGGCAAGCGCGCGGGCATCGCCGCCGCGGAGTACTCGGCGAAGAACGACTTCGTGGAGCTCCCGGAGAACCCCGAGGAGCTGGTCGCCGCCCAGGTGGAGCGCCTGCGCGACGCCACGGGCACCGAGCGGGTCGCCGAGCTCCGCAAGGAGCTGCAGGAGACCATGGACGCCAACGTCATGGTGTTCCGCACGGAGCAGACGATCAAGACGGCGGTGGAGAAGATCGCGGAGCTCCGCGAGCGCTACCTCAACGTCTCGATCCAGGACAAGGGCAAGCGTTTCAACACCGACCTCCTGGAGGCCATCGAGCTGGGCAACCTGCTCGACCTGGCCGAGGTCATGGCGCAGTCGGCCCTGGCCCGCAAGGAGTCGCGCGGCGGTCACTACCGCGAGGACTTCCCCAACCGCGACGACGTCAACTTCATGCGCCACACCATGGCGTACCGCGAGGTCGGCGACGACGGTGCCGAGTCGATCCGCCTCGACTACAAGCCTGTCGTCCAGACCCGCTACCAGCCGATGGAGCGTAAGTACTGATGGCAACCCCGACCCTCGACAAGGAAGACGCCAAGCCCGAGGCCGGCTTCGCCGACTCCCCGTACATCACGGTCACCTTCCGCATCCGCCGCTTCAACCCGGAGATCTCGGCGGACGCGACCTGGGAAGACTTCCAGCTGGAGATCGACCCCAAGGAGCGTGTCCTCGACGCCCTCCACAAGATCAAGTGGGACATGGACGGGTCGCTGACCTTCCGTCGCTCCTGCGCCCACGGCATCTGCGGCTCCGACGCGATGCGCATCAACGGCCGCAACCGCCTGGCCTGCAAGACCCTGATCAAGGACATCAACCCGTCCAAGCCGATCACGGTCGAGGCCATCAAGGGTCTGACGGTCCTGAAGGACCTGGTCGTCGACATGGACCCGTTCTTCCAGGCGTACCGCGACGTCATGCCGTTCCTGGTCACGACCGGCAACGAACCGACGCGCGAACGCCTCCAGTCGGCAGAGGACCGCGAGCGCTTCGACGACACGACGAAGTGCATCCTCTGCGCGGCCTGCACCTCATCGTGCCCGGTCTTCTGGAACGACGGCCAGTACTTCGGCCCGGCAGCGATCGTGAACGCGCACCGCTTCATCTTCGACAGCCGTGACGAGGCGGGCGAGCAGCGCCTGGAGATCCTGAACGACAAGGACGGCGTGTGGCGTTGCCGCACGACGTTCAACTGCACGGACGCGTGCCCGCGTGGCATCGAGGTCACGAAGGCGATCCAGGAAGTGAAGCGGGCGCTGATCACGCGTCGCTTCTGATTTCCTTCTTGGTCCGTACGTTTTCCGTACGTTGACGTGGGCCCCGCTCCTTTCGAGGAGCGGGGCCCATGTGCGTCCGGCACGCGGGCCAGTTGCCCCTACCCGCAGACGGAAACCCGTTTGGTATCCCCACGAGCCCCAGAGATAGCGTTAGTTCGCTTGCGTTACCCCCCACCTCGAACGGGAGTCCAGAGTGAACCGCCCCATCCGTCTCGTGTCGACCGCGCTAGCCGCATCAGCGGCACTGATCCTGACCGCATGCGGTTCGGGCGGCAGCGACGACGACGCTTCCGACAACATCAAGGGAGCGGGTGACGGGGACAAGAAGGCCTCGGCCTCCGCCGACGCACCGTCACCAGCAGACAGGGCCAAGCGGCCGGAGATCAAGCTGCCCAAGTCCCTGCAGGTCGACTTCGCAAGCTGGACGAACAGCGATCCGAAGCTGCAGGCCATCATGGATGACGGCAAGGAGCGCCTCCTCGCGTCCTACGCCGCGATCATCAACCAAGACCCGCAGGACGACGCCTTCACCTTCTACAACACCAGTGACGCCCTTCGTACCGGAAAGACGTGGATCAAGGGCTTCACGGACGAGAACCTGACCCTGATCGGCAAGGCCCGCGTCTTCCAGCCGCAGCCCCGCATCAGCCCGGACGGTTCCGGAACGCTGTTCTACTGCGTGGACGAAGGCAAGGGGTCCACCAAGGACACGAAGACCGGCAAGGTCACCGCCACTCCCGCCGACGATGCCTTGGTGCTGTACCGGACCAAGCTGCGCAAGACCGACGACGGCGTCTGGAAGACGACGATGGTCCAGACGGAGAACGGGGCCTGCAAGTGATAAAGCCCTCCCGCTCCACGGCGCTGGCTACGGCGGCCCTGTCAATCACGCTGCTGACCCCGTCGATCGCCTTCGCCTGGGGAGAAGGCCCCGGAGAGAACGCCAATCCGCCCGGCGACCACGCCGAAGGCTCCGCCAGCGGCTCGGAGTTGGGCGCAGCGGTCTCCCGCTCCCGCATCGTGGTCAAGCAGACCGGCGGCGGCACGGCCAAGCCTTCCTCCGGCGCGCTCGCCGCCATCGACCCGAACTGGAAGCCCCCGGCCTGCTGGTACGAACCGCTCGCGACTCCTCAGCAGCTCAAGGGCGCGACGGAGAAGATGAAGAAGGGCGACCTCTTCTCCGTCAACTTCGGTCGCCGCTGGGGCAAGAGCCTGCTCGTTGACGCCTTCGACAAGGGCGAGCCGACCTTCACCGACACACCGACCAAGAACTACAACGTCGGCAAGAAGGGGATGTTCTGGCGAGCGGTGGCCCGCGAGGACCGCGCGGATGATCCCGAGATCCTGGACTGCTCGGAGAACCTGTTCTGGCAGGACGCCGGCACCCTGCCGGACGACCCGAACGCCCCCACGCCGGAGACCCTCGCCGAGTACGCCTACAACAAGATCCGCGTCCCGGAGACCGAGATCGAGCTGAAGCCGCAGGCCAAGTCGACGGTGAACATGCCCACTTGGGCGTGGCTGGACAAGGCCGTCTTCAAGGACGTCACCGTGCGCGCCGACCTGCCGAACACGCCGCTGTACGCGGTGACAACGGCGAAGCCGGTGGCCCTGCACCTGGAACCCGGCACCCCGGACGCCAAGACTTTCCCCGCCTCGGGCGACTGCCCGGTCAACGAGGACGGCTCCATCGGGGCGCCTTACACCAAGGGCTCCTCCAAACAGGATCCTCCGTGCGGCATTGCCTACCTCCGCGCCACGAACGGCAAGCCGTACCAGCTGAAGGCCTCCGTCACCTGGGAGATCTCCTGGCAGGGCACAGGCGGCGCCAAGGGCGACCTGCCGGACGGAAAGTTCGAGACGACCCAGGACATGAACGTCCAGGAAATCCAGTCCATTAACCGCTAGACGACGACAAGAGCGGGACGGGGGTTGCGGGATGGCGGGGAATCGTCCGGCGGATTGGCATGTCCTGGACTTGGACAAGGATCCGACGCCGGGTGATCCGGACCGGGTGCGGAACCTGGCGAAGAATCTGCACGACTTCGCCGACGACGTGTCGAAGGTCCTCCGCGATATCAAGGGGATGGCGGGCGAGGAGGCGATCCTCACCTGGGCGGGTAAGACGGCCGAGTCGTTCACGTCGGAGTTCGAGGACGCGCCGGGCAAGCTGAAGAAGCTCAAGAAGAGCTACGAGATGGCCGGCGACGCCCTGTCGACGTACTGGCCGGAGCTGGAGCGAGCCCAGGCCCTCGCCGACAAGGCCCTGGTCAAGGGCCGTGAAGCGCAAGGGGACTTGAGCAGCGCCCAGACCCGCCTGACCTCAGCCGACTCCTGGGTGGACAAGGCGGGCAAGGAAGCCGACAAGTACAAGGACGACAAGGACTCCGGCAAGGACGTCCCCAAGCCCGACCCGGACAAGGTCAAGGCCGCCACCCGCAACGCCACCGCCGCCGAAAAGGCCCAGACGACCGCCAAGTCGGACGTCTCCGCCGCGAAGAGCAACCTCGACGCCGCGAAGAAGATGGCGGAAGACGCCCGCAAGATGCGCGAGAACGCGGCCGGGACTGCGAAGAAGAAACTCGAAGAGGCCTCCGACGCCGGTATTCAGAACCGCAAGTGGTGGGAGGAAGTCGGCGACTGGGTCACCGACAACTGGGACACCATCGTCGCCGTCTGCAAGGTCGTCGTCGCCGTCCTCGGCGTCATCGCCATGATCATCGGCGGCCCGATCCTCGGCGCGATCGTCCTCATCGCCGCCCTCGTCGTACTCGCCGACACTCTCCATAAATACGCCAACGGAGAAGCAGGCCTACTCGACGTCGCCTTCGCCGCCCTGGACTGCATCCCCGGCATGAAGGGCCTCACCAGCCTCCGCGGCCTCGCCAAGGGCATGAAGGGCCTCAAGGCCGGGCTCAAGGGCATGGCCAAGGGACTGGGCAAAGGCGGGCTGCGCAAGGGCGCCGATGACGCGGCAGCCAAGAGCAAGCAGGCTGCTGGACGCGCCAAGAAGGGCGACCCGATCGACATGGTCTCCGGCGAGATGCTCATGGAGGAGACCGATGTCGATCTCCCCGGGTTGCTTCCGCTGGTCCTGAGGCGTACGCATCTCTCGACGTATCGTTGGGGCCGCTGTTTCGGCCCGTCCTGGGCGTCCACGCTCGACGAGCGTCTCGAACTGGACAACAACGGGGCTGCCTTCGCCACCGAGGACGGCATGATCCTCCTCTACCCGGTGCCTGAGCGCGGTAGCTCAGTCATGCCGCTGGAGGGCCCGCGCTGGCCGCTGGACTGGGACGGCGCACCCGGTACTCCCCTTCGTATCACCGACCCGGCCACAGGCGTCACTCGTCACTTCGCCCCGGGCGCCCCCGCCCCCACCGATGAGGCGTTCACACTCCACCTGGCAGCCATCACCGACCGCAACGGCCTGCGCGTCGACTTCGACCGTGACGAGCATGGCGCCCCTACAGCCGTGCGCGACTCCAGCGGTCGTCACCTTCACGTGGACACAGACGGCGTCCGTGTCACCCGACTCCGCCTGAGCAATCCAGAGGACGGCCAGGAGGGAACGACCCTGCGGCGCTATGGCTACAGCGCCGGCGGCAACCTCACCGAGATCTACAATTCGAGCGGCCAGCCCCTTACTCTCACTTACGACAGCCGCTCCCGCATCACCTCCTGGACCGACCGCAACGGCAGTTGGTACCGCTTCACTTACGACGACCAAGACCGGTGCATACAAGGTCAAGGCATCGATGGGTACTTGTCCTGCACCATCGCCTACGACACCGAAAACCGCGAGACGCGGTACACGGACGCGTTGGGTCACACCACCACCTACCGACACAATGACCTCTATCAACTCGTCGCCGAGACCGACCCGCTGGGCCACACCACGTCTTCCGAGTGGGACAGGTACAACCGCCTGCTCTCCCGCACCGACCCGCTCGGCCAGACGACCCGCTATGTCTACGACGAGAACGGCTTCCCTACGTCCGTCATCCGGCCGGACGGCAATCGGGAGACTGCGGAGAACGGTGCGTACGGTCAGCCAGTAGCCGTGACACAGGCTGACGGTCACGTCTGGCACATGGAGTACGACGCGCGTGGCAACCTGACCGCCGAGACCGACCCGACCGGCGCCTCAGTCTCCTACGAGTACAACGACACGGGCTCGCTCACCGCGATCACGGATGCCGCAGGGCGAACGGCATTCCTTGCACCCGACATGACAGGCCAGGCCCTCGCCACCACCGACGCAGAGGGCTCCACAACCCGGTACGAGCGTGACGCGTTCGGGAGGCTCGTTACGCAGACCAACCCCGACGGGTCCGTCACGCGGTTCAACTGGACGCCGGAGGGTCATCTCAGCCAGCTCACTCTGCCTGATGGGGCCACTGAGAAACGGGTCTACGACGGTGAGGGCAACCTTGTCGAGCACACGAACACGACTGGCCAAGTAACACGCTTCGAGTACAACGGGTTCGACCTGCCATCGGCCAGAATCGACCCGGACGGCTCACGCCTGGAGTTCGCCTACGACGGCGAGCTGCGCGTCACGTCGGTCACCAACCAGCTCGGCGCCACGTGGTGCTACTTCTACGATGCGGTGGGCCGCCTGGTTCGTGAGCAGGACTTCGTCGGCCGCACGCAAACCTACCGGTTCGACGCGGCCGGCCGTCTCGTCGGGCGGACCAACGGTGCGGGCGAGTCGACCGAGTACGTGCGCGACTGGCTCGGCAAGGTTGTGGAACAGCGGACCCCAGAAGGGCTGACGACCTACACGTACGACCCCATAGGCAACGTCCTTCGTGTGGTGAACGGTCACGCCGACCTGACCTACGAACGGGACCCCCGCGGCCGGGTCCTCGCCGAAACGTGCAACGGCTCCACGGTCCGCTCGGCCTACGACGTACTGGGCAGGCGCACCCGCCGCGTGACTCCCTCGGGGGCGGAAAGTGTCTGGGAGTACGACGGCCGAGACCGACCGGCACTGCTGCGGACGGCGGGCCGAACCGTGACGTTCGGCTACGACACGTCTGGGCGGGAGGTCGAGCGCCGGGCCGGGGCCACCGTGCTCAGCCAGGCATGGGACGCAGACGGCAAGCTCAGCTCGCAGACTCTGACGGCGACCGGTGGGCCGTCCGGCTCGCTCGAACCGCGGCGCGTCCAGCACCGTGCGTACCGCTACCGCCCGGACGGGACGGTCGCCGCCATCAGCGATCTGCTGGGCGGCGAACGAGAGGTCGATGTCGACGGCACAGGCCGGGTCACCGGGGTGCGAGCGGCGACGTGGTCAGAACGCTACGCGTACGACGCGGCGGGCAACCTCACCCAAGGCGAGTGGCAGGAGGAGCCCTTCTGGCCCGGTGCCGGGCAGTTGGATCGGCCGACCGGCGACCGGGCATCCCGAGGCTCCGGAGACATCCGCTACGAGTATGACGCCCAGGGCAGGGTGGTCCAGCGCCGGAAGAAGCGGCTGTCGAAGAAGGCAGACGTCTGGCACTACACCTGGGACAGCCAGGACCACCTGGTCGGGGTGATCACTCCGGACGGCACCAAGTGGACCTACGAGTACGACCCGTTCGGGCGTCGCATCGCCAAACGGCGGTACGCCCCCGACGGCGCGACCGTGGTGGAAGAGGTGGTCTTCGCCTGGGACAGCTTCGTCCTCGCGGAGCAGGTCAAGAAGTCGGGGGACAAGGCCCCCACATGCACGGTGTGGGACTGGGAACGGGACAGGTTCAGCCCTGTCACACAGATCGACAAGGTTGCTGCTCCCGCGGACCTCCCACAGGAGTGGGTGGACGATCAGTTCTACTCGATCGTGACGGACCTGGTCGGGACACCCACCGAACTGATCGACGAAGACGGTGGGTTGGCATGGCGGGCGCAGACAACGGTATGGGGCGCGCCCCTCAGCGCCTCCGATCCCGACGGCGTGCACTGCCCGTTGCGCTTCCCGGGCCAGTACCACGACCCCGAGACCGCACTCAACTACAACTATCACCGCCACTACGACCCGGAGACGGGCCAATACGCGTCCCTGGACCCGCTCGGCCTTGGCCCCGGCCCCAACCCGCGGGCTTACGTGCCGAACCCGTTCACGGCCGTGGACCCGTTCGGGCTTTCACCTGCCTGTCCACAGGCGGCCAGGGACGCCGCGGAGAGGCGTGCGGACGTTGAGCAGTCGAGGCCGGGCGCAAGCAAGAAGACCAGACCGACGAGTACGGCGGGACTCTCGGTGCCGGGGCATCAGGGGACATTCGATGGGGCGAGCATCAAGGGAGGCGGGAGTCATAACCTGCATCCAGAAGTTCAGGCTGCCTACGACAACGTGTCGGCAGAGGCCAGAGCCAAGGTGGGCGGTGCGCATTCGAAGTGTGGTGAGGCCGAAGCGCTGTCGAACGCCCTACACGCAGGCGTCGATCCACGAGGTGGTGTGTCGGCCGCGGTCAATGTACGCGCGCCGGGCAACCCCGCTCACAACGAAATCAAACCCCCCTGTGACTCATGTGCGGAAGTTCTAGAAATGTTCAATATCACGGCGGTGACATAGAGATGAGCAGTCAAATCCAGCCCCGTTGGTCGGCGCTGACCGACAGTGTGTTGCGGAAGGACAAATGGCTCCCCGGCCGCTCGGTGCCCACCGATACGTGGGAACACATCCTGCGTGAGCACGGCGGTTTCGAAATGCATGACGCGGCGCGGCAGTTCCTCACCGAGTTCGGTGGGTTGGTGAACGACGGGTGGCCATCAGGTCCGGTCACTGCCCGGACGCCGTTCCGCCTGGATCCTCTGACCGCCGAGTGGGACCACGGCACCTTTGCCCAGCTCAGTGCAAGGGCGGGGACCTATCTGTATCCCGTCGGCCAGGCCAACCGCCGCACCAGCTATCTGGGCATGGACCCGAATGGTGCGATCTACATTGGCAAGGACAGCATCCATCTGGTGGCCGACACCGCGGACGAGGCGCTGGAGAAGCTCGTCGAGACACGGTGCACCGACATCCCTCTGCCGCTCACGCCAACGGATCCCGTGCCTGCTCGCTCCCCCGAAAGCCACCAGGAGCCGGATGCCGACGCGCGGCAACGGTGGTCGCCACAGGCCGCCCGCGTGCTGTGCGAAGCCGGCTGGCGCAGCGGCCGTTCGGTGCCCACCGCGACGTGGGAGTACATCCTGCGGGAGGAAGGCGGCTTTGAGATCCATGAGGCTGCGCGGCTGTTCCTCGCCGAGTTCGGCGGATTGGCGGTCGACCGGGAGTCGGACCGGACCACAGGCTGGAGGGACTTCCGACTGAACCCTCTCCTGGCCAGGTGGGATCTTGAGATCTTCGAAGAGCTCAGCGAGGAGGCCGGAACCTACCTCTACCCTCTCGGCATGGCCGACCGCCGCAATTTCTACCTTGGCATGGCCGAGGACGGCACGGTCTATGTGGGGATGGACTACCTCAACCTGCTGGCGGACACCGGTGACAAGGCGCTGGAGAAGCTCATCGAAGGGTGAACGGGCAGAGCCTCGGCGATCCACCGAGACGGAACGGACCCCGAGAACGTGGCACGTGCGGGGGGGGCTCGACACGACCCGGCCCGAACGGATCTGCCTCGGCCGTTCGGGCGGCGATCGGTCCGAGCGCCCCGCCGACCATCCACGGTGCAGCCGAATTGCCGCCTTTCGACCTACTCTGACGAAATGTCAGACAACCAGTCGGTCGGCCTGTCAGCTGACCAGCCTTCGGTGGACGAGAACTCGTCCGAACTGCTCGGCTTCGACAACGTCGTGTTCCCCATCGGCGACCTCGGCGAAGCCGTCGACTTCTACGAGCGCGCCGGGTTCCCCGTGACCCACCGGATCGACGAGATCGGGCTCGCGATCCTGAAGGTGGGCAAGGAGACGCCCGGGATCCTGCTGCGGGTGGAGGAGGGGGTCGAGCATCGGCCTACCGCCTGGGCCACTCCCCGGGTGTGGCTGGAGGTGCGTGACGCGCGGGCCACCGGGCGGGCCCTCGCTGCCGCCGGGGTCGAGGCGCTCGCGCCTCCCTTCTCCGTGGCCACCGGGTGGACCGTGGAGGTCGCCGATCCGTGGGGGAACGTCGTGGGGTTCACCGACTACCGCAAGCGGCCTGAGCTGGCGCGGAGTTAGCGAGTCGGCGAGTTAGCGAGTGGGGTCGGACCCTCAGCCCGCCCCCGGCGACACCGGCCTCTCGAAGAACGTTTCCAGTGACACCGTCGCCTGAGTCCCGCTCACCCCTTCGATCGCGTACAGCCGCCGCAGCACGTCCTGGAGTTGCTCCGTCGTCGGCGTGCGGACCTTCACCAGGACGCTTGCCGCGCCCGCGATGACATGCGCCTCCTGGATCTCGGGGATCGCCGCGAAGTCCGCCGCCCGGTCCCCCATCCACGCCGTCGAGTCGACCATGACGAAGGCCAGCACGCCCTGGCCCACGGCCGCCGGGTCCACGTCGATCGTCGTGCGGCGGATCACTCCACGCTCGCGCAGTTTCCGTACGCGCTCGTGCGCCGCACCCGCCGAGAGTCCCACCGCCTTGCCCAGGGTCGCGTAGGGCTGGGCGGCGTCCTCTTGCAGGAGCCTCAGCAGTTCTCGATCGGTGTCGTCCATCGGCCTCGCTCCCGCCCTCCGTTCAGCCATCCTTGACGTGCACCATATCTCGTACTGCATTATCTCCATGGTGCCGAACGTAGTTCGCTCACTCACACGTCAGACAGGGGTCGTTATGCCTAACCAAAAGTTCCCTACGTCGTACGAGATCCTGGACGAGCGGTTCCGCACGGGACGGTGCGCCAACGGGGACACCAAGCTGGAAGTGCTGTACGACGACTGCCGGTGGGCCGAAGGGCCGCTCTATCTGCCCGCCTGGCGGCAGCTCATCTGGAGCGACATACCCAACGACCGGCTGCTGCGCTGGGACGAGGTGACCGGCCGTGTCGGGGTCTTCCGGTCGAACGCCGGGCACGTCAACGGCAACACCCTCGACCGGGAGGGGCGGTTGATCTGCTGTGAACAGGGGAATCGACGCGTCACCCGCACCGAGCACGACGGCCGCGTCACCGTCCTCGCCGACCGCTTCGAAGGCAAGCGGTTCAACAGCCCGAACGACGCCGTGGTCCGCTCCGACGGGTCAGTTTGGTTTTCCGACCCTGACTTCGGGATCACCAATGACTACGAGGGGTTCCGGGCGCCCGCCGAGATCGGCGGCTGTCACGTCTATCGGATCGACCCCGTGACCGGTGACGTGCGGATCGTCGCCGACGGCTTCGAAGGGCCGAACGGGCTCGTCTTCTCGCCCGACGAGCGGCAGTTGTACGTGTCCGACTCCCGCGCGGCCCAGATCCGCGCCTTCGATGTGCGCGATGACGGCACCCTCTCGGACGGTGCCGTCTTCGCCGAGTCGAAGGAGTCCGGTTTCGACAACATCCGCTTCGACGACGAAGGGCGGCTGTGGGCGGCCGCGCTTCACGACGGGGTGCACTGCTACGACCCCGACGGCACCCTCATCGGGCGCATCACGGTCCCTGAGGACGTCGCCAACATCGCCTTCGGCGGCCCGAAGAACAACCGGGTCTTCATCACGGCGACGACCTCGCTCTACTCGCTGGTGATGTCCGTCACGGGGCTGCCGAGGGTCCGGGGCAATTGAACGACCGGGACCGACCCACTGGCTAGTTCACCGCGTCCATCTCGCCCAGCGCCAGCTCCACGTCGTACACCAGCGGTTCGTCCGCGACCATGAGGTGCCGCGCGCGGGACGCGTATCCGGGGGCCGTGACGGCCAGCAGGTACGCGCCCGCCGACGGGGCCGCGACGATGTACGAGCCGTCCGCCAGGGAGGTCACGCGGTCCATCTGACCGCCCGCCTTGGAGAGGAGGGTCAGGGTCGCGCCCTCCACCGGTTCGCCCTCCGCGGTGCGGATGAAACCGTGCACTACGGAGGCGCCGCCGGGCTCATGCGATTCGGCCACGCGCGTGTGGGGCATCGATACCGCCTCCGCCCGCTCTTCCCGCGGCCCCACCGGCTCTCCTCCCGGATCCACCGGCTCCACCGGCTCCACCAGCTCTTCCCGCGGCTCCACCGCCAAATGCGGGAGGCGCTTCTCCAGGCCCGCGGGAAGCCACCAGTTGGAGCGGCCGAGCAGATGCATGGCGGCCGGGACGAGGGCCGTGCGCAGGATGAACGCGTCCAGGGCCACCGCCGCGGCCAGGCCGATGCCTGCCATCGCACCCTCCATGTCGCCGCTCAGGACGAACGCGGAGAAGACACAGATCATGATCAGGGCCGCGCAGTTGATGACCCTGCTCGTCTCGGACAGGCCGACGCGAACCGCTCGCGCGTTGTCCTTCGTGTGCACCCACTCCTCGTGCATGCGGCTCACCAGGAACACCTGGTAGTCCATCGAGAGCCCGAAGAGCAGCGACAGCATGATGACGGGCAGGAAGGCGGTGATCGGGCCCTCCTTGCCGATGCCGAGGATCTCCGTGCCCCAGCCCCACTGGAAGACCGCCACCAGTACGCCGAAGGACGCCGCCGCCGCGATCAGGTTCATCAGGGCCGCCGTCAGCGGCACCACGAGGGAGCGGAACGCGACAAGCAGCAAGAGGAAGCCGAGCGTGATGATCGCTCCTACGAAGTAGGGCAGTCGATCGCCGGTCACCGCGGCGAAGTCCTTGAAGACGGCGGTGACGCCGCCTACATGGGCGTCGACTCCGGCCTCCGGAATCACGTCCCTCCGTAGACGGTCGATGAGCTGGTCCGTCTCCTCCGACTGGGGGGATGTCGTCGGGACCACGTTGATGACCGAAATGCCGTCCGACGGCGGTGCGGCCGCCGCCCTCGCGACGCCTTCCGTCTCGCGGATGGTCGCCACCAGGCCCCCGGTGTCGGCCTCTTCGGCCACTACTTGGAGTGGGCCGTTGAATCCCGGACCGAATCCCTCGGCCAGCATGTCGTACGCCTGCCGGGTGGTCGTCGACTCCTGGTGGTTGCCCTGGTCGGTCGCGCCGAGCCGCAGGGACAGGAGCGGCAGGGCCAGGAAGGCCATCACCACGAAGGCGAGCGCCGCGATCGAGCGCGGGCGCTTTTGGACGTACGAGGACCAGCGCGCCGCCAGGCCGCTCGCCTCGGCAGGCTCCGGTCCCTCGGCGGCGAGGCGGCGCCGCTGCCTGCGGCTGAGCACCCGGGGGCCGAGCACCCCGAGGAGCGAGGGCAGCAGGGTGATGGCCGCGAGGACGCTCAGGACCACCGTCAGGGAGGCCGCGATGACCACGCCGTCCAGGAAGCGCATGTTCATCACCAGCATCCCGGCGAGCGCGATGCACACCGTGCCGCCCGCGAAGAGCACCGCGCGGCCCGACGTGTTCAGGGCCTGCGCCGCGGACTCCTCGGGCTCCATGCCGCGCAGGATGCCGCGCCGGTGCCGGGTGACGATGAAGAGCGCGTAGTCGATGCCGACGCCCAGGCCGATCAACGAGCCGAGCAGCGGGGCCACTTCGGGGATGTCCGTGACGTGGCTGAGCAGCATCGTCGAGAGCATGCCGAGGCCCACTCCGAAGACGGCGATGACGATCGGCAGGACCATCGCGAAGAGCGAACCGAAGGCCAGGAAGAGGACGACGGCAGCGGCGGCGATGCCGACCATCTCGGCGATGCCCGTGGGCGGCTCCTGGGTGCGAGTGATCGCCTGGCCGCCCAGCTCGACCTGCAGACCGGCGCGTTCGGCGTTCTGAGCCGTGTCCACGACGTCCTGGACGAGGTCCTTGGGTACCGAGTTCGCCTCCTCGGCGAAGGTCACCTGGGCGTAGGCGATGCGCCCGTCCTGGCTGATCTGGGCCGCGCCCGCCTCCTTGGACGCGTACGGGCTCGTGACCTCGCCGACGCCCTTCATGCCGGCGATCTCCTTGAGCGCGGGCTCGATCCGGGAACGTACGTCCTCGTCGCGGGCCGAGGATCCCTCGTCGACGCGCCAGACGACCGTGTCGGTGTCTCCGGCGCTCTCCGGGAAGGCCTTCGTCATCAGGTCGTACGCGCGCTTGGAGTCGGTGTCCGGCAGGGAGAACACGTTCGCGTAGTCGGTGCCCGCGGAGGTCCCCGCGGCCCCCAGTCCGAACAGGGCTCCCACCCACAGCACAAGGACCACCAGACGGTGCCGATAGCACCATCGCGCCAATGCCGCCACGATCCACTCCTCCTCCGCGTCGCCAGGTCCCCCGGGTCCGAGCCTTCAGGAGCCTCAGCATCGGCGGCACCACGCTCAAGCGGCGTGACGCGGCCATGATTCTCAAGTAACTCCAAGGCACGGACCGGGTCTTCGTACAACGCCCGCGCCGATACTGAGGGCATGAGCCACGCCGAAGGCCAGCAGGGAACAGATGTCGGAGTGCCAACCCGTCCGGGCGGGACGGGCGCTACTGGTGCTACGGGCGGCTCTACGGGCGGCGGCACGGGTGGTCCCGGCAGCTGTGCCACCGTGCTCGTCGTCGAGGACGAGCCGAGCATCGCCGACGTGCTGGCCATCGCCCTGCGCTACCACCGCTTCGACGTGATGGTGGCAGGCACCGTGCGCGACGCTCTCGCCCTCGCCGGGCGCACCCGGCCCGACGTGGCGCTCCTGGACGTGATGCTGCCGGACGGCGACGGCCGCGCCCTGGCCAGGGAACTGCGCGCCCGGTGCCCCGAGTCGGCCCTGCTCTTCCTGACCGCGCGGGACGCGCCCGCGGAGGTGGTGGGGGCGCTCGCCTTCGGCGACGACTACATCACCAAGCCGTTCAACATCGACGAGGTCATCGCCCGCATCGGCGCGGTCCTGCGCCGCACCAGGGCGGGCGACGTGCTCCCCCAGCGCCCGCCGCTGCGCTACGGCGACCTGGAGCTGGACGAGACGGCCTACGTGGTGCGCCGCGCGGGCCGCACGGCGCAACTCACGCCCACCGAGTACGCGTTGCTGCGCTTCCTGGTCCGCAACGGCGGCCGCGTGGTGCCCAAGGAGCAACTCCTGCGCCATGTCTGGCAGTACGAGCACCCCGCCGAGTCGACCGTCGTGGAGACCTACATCAGCTACCTGCGGCGCAAGCTGGACGCGCTGGGCCCACCGGTGATCACGACCCGGCGGGGTGTCGGATACGGCCTCGCATGAGGCGTGCGCACCGCGGCGTGAGCTCGCTGCGCGCCAAGCTCACGTGGGTGAACGTGGCCCTCCTCGCCCTCGGCGTCATCGTGGCGACCGGCGTCAGCCTCATGGGCATGCGTCACTACCTGCTGGACAACGTGGACGCCGAGCTGACGCAGTCGCGCACCTCGCTGCTGAGCACCGGCCTCACCATGAAGGACATCGAGAGGCTCAGTGAACTGGGCATCGCGCTCGACAAGCTCTCACCCGGCGGCAAGGAGAGCGCGAGCGCCCTCCCGCGCGGGGACACGGTGTTCGTGGCGGTGAACGAACGTGGCGAGCCCGTCGCCATCGGTTCGCTCGCGCCGACCCCGCGCCAGCGCGCCCTGGCCGCCGCCGTCGACGACCCCGATGCGGTCGCCGGCAGGTCCGAGCCGCAGGACATCACCCTGGACGGGGACGCCCACCGCATGGTGGGCGCGGAGCTCGCCGACGGCACGACGGTCCTGATGGCCGCGGCCACCCAGAACGTGGAATCGGGCATCAAGAAGGCGCTCAAGCTGGACGCCGCCTTCGGAGTGGTCCTGTTGGCGCTGCTGGCCGTCCTGACGATGATGTCCGCGCGCCACCGGCTGCGGCCTCTGGAGGACATGGTCGAGACCGCGTCCGCCATCGCCGAGGGCGACCTCACCCGGCGCGTGCCCTCCAGCCGTGCCCCGGCGACGGAGACCGAGCAGCTGCGCCTGGCCCTCAACTCCATGCTCCACCAGGTCGAATCCGCCTTCGAGACCCGCGAGCGCAGCTCGGCACAGCTGCGCCGTTTTGTAGCCGATGCCTCGCACGAACTGCGTACGCCCTTGTCGGCGATCCGCGGCTACCTCCAGCTGTACGACAAGGGGATGCTCCGCGATCCGGCGGAACGCACGCGCGCGTGGAGCCGCGTCATCGCGGAGACCGACCGGATGGGACACCTCGTCGACGAGCTGCTCACCCTGGCCCGCCTGGACCAGCAGCCGGAACTGCGCTTCAGGAACGTCGACTTGAGCCGCCTGGTACGGGACGCCGCCGACGATCTGCGGGTGCAGGAGCCGGAGCGCCCGCTCACGGTCCGCGCCGAGGGGGCGGTGCTGATCCGCGCGGACGAGTCGGGGCTGCGCCAGGTGCTCGGAAATCTGCTGGGCAACGTACGTGTCCACACGCCCGCCGACGCGCCGGTCACGCTGGGCGTGGAGCGGCAGGACGGGGTGGTACGGCTGCGCGTGGCCGACCGGGGGCCCGGCCTCGCGGAGGAGGACGCGGCGCGCGTGTTCGACCGGTTCTTCCGCGCGGGCGGGGGCGCGGGCAGTGGGCTCGGGATGGCGATCGTGCAGGGGGTCGTCGCGGCGCACGGCGGCGAGGTGGGGGTGGAGACGGCGCCGGGGGCGGGGCTCACGGTGACGGTCACGTTGCCTGCGCGAACGGCTAATTGAGGGGCGGCGGCCAGCTGGGGAGGGGCTTAGGGACGGCTCAGGGCACGCTCAGCCCCGTACCAGTGCCCACACCGTCTTCCCGTGCCGTCCCCGCTGCCAGACGCCCCACGCCTCGGCGAGCGCGTCGAGCAGCCGCAGGCCTCGGCCGCCTTCTTCCAGGGCCTCCGCTTCGCGCGGCTCCGGGGCGTTCGGGCTCTCGTCGGAGACCTCTATGAAGCAGTCGCCGTCGGCGAGCACGGTGACGGCGACCTCGAACTCCCGGTCCGGGACGAGGCCGTGGCACACCGCGTTCGTCACGAGCTCCGACACGAGGAGCACGGCGTCGCGCAGCGCCGCGCTCTCCTCCTTGTGTCCCCAGGCGGCGAGATGATCGTGCACACGGAGCCGGGCGAGTGAGACGGATGCCGGATGCGGCGGAAGCCGGAAAGCCTGACGTCGCAACAACGTTCCCCCTATGGCACACCAAAGTGCCAAGAACCGCACACACTTCCGACACTTAATGCTGCGCAGTGGTCATGCTCGGTGTCACACCGTCACCTTACGGCCCGGCTGTATCCGGCCAGCTTTGTTTCGCATCGAACCGGCGCGCGATTACGCCTGGCGGGAGGTCAGTTCGACGACCGTGACGTCGGACGGCGCCCCCACCCGCACCGGCGGCCCCCACGCGCCCGCGCCACGCGTCACATACAGCTGCGTGTCGCCGTACCGCTCAAGGCCCGCGAGCGTCGGATTCGCCAGGTCGGCGATGAAATTGCCTGGCCACAGCTGTCCGCCGTGGGTGTGCCCGGAGAGCTGCAGGTCGACGCCGTGCTTGACGGCGTCGTGGATGACGACCGGCTGGTGGGCCAGGAGCACGGAGGCCCGCGAGCGGTCCCGGTCGCCCAGCGCCTTGGCGAAGTCGGGCCCGTGCCCGTCGCGCTCGCCCGCCACGTCGTCCACTCCCGCGAGGTCGAAGCCGGGCAGTTCGGTGCGGGCGTTCTCCAGGGGCCGCAGGCCGAGTTCGCGTACGTGATCGACCCACTGCTCGGCTCCCGAGAAGTACTCGTGGTTGCCGGTCACGAAGTACGTCCCGTGCCGCGCGCGGAGCTGCGCGAGCGGCGCGGCGGCGGGGCCGAGGTCCTCGACACTGCCGTCGACCAGGTCACCCACCACCGCGATGAGGTCGGGTTGTGTGCTGTTGATCGTGTCGACCACCCGCTGGGTGAAGCCGCGTCCGAGAATCGGCCCCAGGTGGACGTCGCTGACCACGGCGATCCGGAAACCGTGTGCCCCGCGCGGCAGCTTGGCCAGCGGCACGGTGACCCGCTTCACGCGGGGGCCCCGCAGGACGCCGTACGTTCCATAGCCGACTGTTCCGACGGCGACGGCCGCGGCGCTCCCGCCGACGACGCGGGAGACGAAGAGGCGGCGCGAGGGGGTGGTGGGAGCGGCTGGTTCCGCCCGCACTTCTGCGGGGGCGGGGTCCTCCGCCGAACCGGCGTCCTCCGTAGAGGCGCGTTTCGAACCGCGCCGCAAGAAGAAGGGCCGTACGAGCTCACCGACGAGAAGCGCGAGCACGAGATAGATCGACAGCGCCATCCACATGAAGCCCGGCCAGGCCAGCACCTTCTGCAGCCAGAACGGCGCCCCGGCCCGCTCACTGGCGACCGCCGCGAACATCAGCAGCGGCCCCGCCACGAAGACCACAGCGCCCGCACGCCGGGCGAACCCGGACCGGGCGGTGGTGTCCCGCACGAGACGCCGCCAGGCATACCACTGCATTGCGGCGAGGGCCGCGAGCGCGGCGAGGCCGACCAGCACGAACAGGATGACCACGGTTGCGCGCCCCTCAGCAGTGCCCGAAGTGACCGATCAGCTATGACGTACGGCGCAGAGCACGCACTCCGCGCAACCCGATGGCCCCTACCACCGTCCCCAAGACAAAGGAGGCGACGGCGAGCGTCAGGTGCACCCAGAAGTACGCGGTCGGGTCGCCTGCGTCATCGAAGGCGAGCCCGCTGCCGTCCTTCCACAGGTTCTTGACGAAAGTGATCCAGATGAACCAGCTCCACACCCCGAAGGCGAGCAGGAACCAGGAGACCGGGCGGCTGAGCTTCATACGTTCAGTATCGCGAGGCTCCCTTCCGCACCGCCGCCGGGGTGGGGAGTCCGGGCCGTCAAGGACACAGCCCACCTCGGCGGCGACTTCCACAGCGGCGCCCTGTACGTTCTCGTCCGTGCCTGCCCTAAAAAAGACCGCCATGTTGGTCACTTCCGCCGCATTGCTGACCATGTCGACCACAGCTCCCGCATGGGCGGACGACAAGCCGGGGGGCGGGAAGAAGCCCAAGCCGCCTGCTTCGATGTCGACCGTCGGCGGCGCCAAGCTCGGCAAGCCGGGCACCCAGGTGAGTCTCAAGGCGGGCGCTCCCGTCCTCCCCAAGGACCTGTCGGCGCGCTCCTGGATGGTGTCGGACGCCGAGACGGGCGAGGTCCTCGCCTCGCACAACTCGCACTGGCGGCTGCCCCCCGCGAGCACCCTGAAGATGCTCTTCGCGGACACGGTCCTGCCGAAGTTCCCCAAGACTCAGAAGCACAAGGTCGAGCTCTCCGACCTGGCGGGCATCGGTGCGGGCAGCAGCATGGTCGGCGTCAAGGAGAACGAGACGTACACGGTCCACGACCTGTGGCTCGGCGTCTTCCTGCGGTCGGGCAATGACGCGGTGCACGTCCTGTCGGCGATGAACGGCGGTGTCCCGCAGACCGTCAAGGACATGCAGTCGCACGCCGACGAACTGCAGGCCCTGGACACTCACGTGGTCAGCCCGGACGGCTACGACGAGAAGGGGCAGGTCTCCTCGGCGTACGACCTGACGCTGTTCGCCCGCTCCGGGCTGCAGAAGAAGGACTTCCGCGAGTACTGCTCAACGGCCACCGCCAAGTTCCCCGGCGAGACCAAGAAGGTCAAGAAGGGCAAGGACAAGGGCAAGAAGAAGCGCGAGTCCTTCGAGATCCAGAACACCAACCGACTCCTTACGGGGGATGTCGGTCTGGACGCCTACAAGGGCATCGCGGGCGTCAAGAACGGCAGCACCACGAACGCGGGCAACACCTTCACCGGTGTCGCCGAGCGCAACGGCAAGGTGCTGCTCGTGACCGTCATGAACCCCGACTCCGGTGAGCAGCACGCGGTCTACAAGGAGACCGAGCGCCTTCTCGACTGGGGCTTCAAGGCCTCCGGCAAGGTCGAGCCCGTGGGCGAACTGGTCGCTCCGAAGAGCGCCGGTACGGGCAGCGGCAAGGGTGCTCCCGGCGCCGGCAAGGGCGGGGCGGACTCGTCCAAGAACGTGGCGCACGCCTCCGACAAGGAGTCGGGCGGTGGTGCCGGCGTCGCGCTCGGGATCGCGGCCGGTGTCCTCGCGCTCATCGCCGCGGGGCTGTTCGTGATCAACCGCCGGATGCCGCTGCCGGACCTGGTGCGGCGGAAGACCCGCCGCTGACGCCGCCGGACTCTTCCTGCTTCTGTTCCTGCTTCTGTTCCTGCTCCTGCTCCTGCTCCGCTTCCGTACGCTCCTGCTTCCGCGTCGCTGTCCAGGCGGCGCAGAACAGCAGGAGCTTCGCGGTGAAGTTGATCCACAGGAGCAGCGCGACGGGTACTCCGAAGGCGCCGTACATGCTCTTCGCGGCGACGCCCTTCATGTAGCCGCCGAGCAGCAGCTTGAGCAGCTCGAATCCGGCCGCGCCGATCAGACCGGCGGTGATCAGGTGGCGGCGCGGCGGCTGGACGCCCGGCAGCAGGGTCAGGACGTAGAGCAGGAGCAGGAAGTCCGCGAGGACGGCGATGGCGAACGCGATCGCCTGGAGCAGCAGCCCGCCCCAGCCGTCCTCGGAGATCCCGATGAGGTCGGCGCTCCAGCCGACGGCGGTCGAGGCGAGGGTCGAGGCGACGACGGACGCCAGCCCCGCGCCGCCGAGTCCGACGAGCACCCCGGCGTCCTTGACCTTGCGCATGACGGGGTTCTCGTCGGTGTCCTCGAGCTCCCAGACGGCCCTCAGGCACTCCCTTGTCGAGCCGACCCAGCCGATGCCGGTGAAGAGCAGCAGGGCGCCCGCCACGAGGCCGACGGTGCCCGCGTTGGCGACCAGGGCGTCCAGGTTCAGCTGGTCGGAGATGCCGGGGACCTGCTTCGAGATGGTGTCCTCGAGTTTGTTCTGCTGGCTCTTGGAGAGCGTCGCGGCGGCGATGGCGGCGGCGACGGTGATCAGCGGGAAGAGCGCCAGGAAGCTGATGAACGTCATCGCGGCAGCGAGGCGGGTCCAGTGCACGCTGTCGAGCCGCTCGTACGCGCTCCACGCGTGCGTGCGCATCAGGCGCTCCACCAGGGGCCCGATGCCGGGGAGTTTCTTCAGCCAGTCCATGATGCCTCCCTGCCCGTTGTGCGGAAGACCAAGGTCCGTGTACCCCAGAAACGCAGAACAGTGGCGAGCGCCATACCGACGCCCGCCCCGGAGATGGTGTCCGCACGCTGTGAGGTGAGACCGAGGCCGTAGTGGGACACCGCGATGCAGAGCAACTGCACCAGGGCTCCCGCGATGTTGACGGCGAAGAAGATCCCGTACTGGCGAAGACGCGAGACCCCGGCCGCCTCACGTCTCCGGTAAGTGCCGAGCGCGTTGCCCGCGTACGCGACCGTGCAACCGGCGACGAACGACAGCGCCTTGGCGGTCAGCGGGTCCATACCGATGGGCCCGCGCAGCCAGATGAAGAGGCTGAGGTCGACGGCGTACGCGCAGATCCCGGCGGCGGCGAAGCCGAGCAGTTCGGGGCCCATGGCCCGTAGCCGCTCCCTGAAGGGGCTCACCAGTCGGCGACCGCGAGGCCGTACATGGCGATCCACACCAGGCCGATGACGGCAAGGGCACGGTCGCGCAGGACGACGTCCTCGGGCTCTCCCGCGGTGCCCCGGTCGGCGAATACGGCGTACCGCAGGACGGCGAGGACGAAGGCGGCCATCGACAGCTGCCGCCAGGGCAGCAGGCCGTTGCCCGTGCCGCCGCTCTCCATGGCCCACAGGCAGTACGCGAGTACGGCGACTCCGGCGGCCAGCTGCCAGACGAAGCGGAGGTAGCCGGTGGTGTATTCGGTGAGCAACGCGCGCGTGGCGCCCGCTTTCCCGGACATCTGCACGGCTTCGGAGTAGCGCTTGGCGGCGACCATGAAGAGCGCGCCGAAGCCCGTCGTGATCAGGAACCACCGCGAGAGCGGGATGTCCAGGGCCACTCCCCCGATCATCGCCCGCATCAGGAAGCCCGTGGTGACGACGGCGAGGTCGATGACGAGGACGTGCTTGAGGCTGACGCAGTAGGCCAGTTGCATCACTACGTAGGCGGCGAGAAGGCCCGCTGTCAGGGGCGTGCAGAACGCGGCGGCGGCCGCCGGCGCGAGCACGGCGAGCAGCCCGCCGACCACGTACGCGAGCGCCACAGGCACCTGGCCTGCGGCGACCGGTCTGCGGCACTTGGTGGGATGGGCGCGGTCGGCATCGGCGTCACGCGCGTCGTTGATCAGGTAGACGGCGGACGCGGCGGCCGTGAACAGCGCGAACACCACGGCTAGTTGGATCAGCGAGTGGCGCGAGAAGAGCTCACCCGCGGCGGCGGGGGCCGCGACGACCAGGACGTTCTTCACCCACTGGCGGGGTCGGGCGGTCTTCAGGAGGCCGAGCGGCAGGGCCAGGGAGCCCGAGCCGGACGGCCGGGGCGGCTGGGGGCGTTCGAGCAGGGCGGTGCGGTCAGCCATGCGAGCGGCCCCCGTTCATCCAGGCGGAGCCCACGCGCGCGGTGAGGGCGCCGAGGGCCGCTCCGGCCGCCACGTCGCTCGGGTAGTGGACGCCGACGATCATCCGCGAGACACACATCGCGGCGGCGAGCGGCGGGACGACGTGGGCTCCCAGGGGGCTCAGCGTGCCGTACGCGACGGTGGCCGCGGCGGCCGAAGTGGCGTGCGAACTGGGGAAGGAGTGCCGTCCCGCGGTCCTGACGAGGGGCTCCACGCCCGGGTCGCCGCCGGGACGCGGGCGCCTTACCACCCGTTTGACGCCCATGCTGGCCAAGTGCGCGGCGGCGGTCAGCGCCGTGCCGCGCAGCCACGCGTCGCGCCGCTCGCGGTCGACCGCGGCGCCCGCGAGCCCCGCGACGATCCAGAGGGCGCCGTGCTCGCCGGTCCAGGACAGGGCCCGTGCGGCGGCGGCCACGCGCGCGTCGGAGCCGCAGTCGCGCAGGGCCGACAACAGCCGGTGGTCCATGTCGTGCATGTGGCCTCCCTCTCCGGGGACTTCAAGGACCTGACCTCGGCGACTCTTCTAGGCAACCTCTCAATATTTACGGCAATATAGGACGACACTCCATCAATCACCCATTTCGGTGAGGGCTCTGACGAATATGGGCAAACTGCCCTTGCTCGGACGATACGGTCACGCCTATGCCTGCCGACTCCGCTCCGCCCGCCGACTCCGCGATCGCGCCGACCGTGTCCGTGTCGGGCTGGGGACGCACCGCCCCGTCCACGGCCCGCCTGATCCGCCCCCGTTCGCCCGAGGAGGCCGTGGCGGCCCTCCAGGCCTGCGGGGAGCGTGGCGGCATCGCCAGAGGCCTTGGGCGGGCCTATGGGGACGCCGCGCAGAACGCGGGCGGCGCGGTCCTCGACATGACCGGCATGGACCGCGTGCACGCCATCGACGCCGACGCGGGCACCGTCCTGTGCGACGCCGGGGTCTCCCTGCACCGCCTGATGGAAGTCCTGCTCCCGCTCGGCTGGTTCGTGCCGGTCACGCCGGGGACCCGCTATGTGACGGTGGGCGGCGCGATCGGCACGGACATCCACGGCAAGAACCACCACGGGTCCGGGTCGTTCTCGCGCCATGTGATGGCCGTGGAACTGCTCACCGCCGACGGCACGGTGCAGGCGGTCGAGCGCGGCACCCCTCTGTTCGACGCGACGGCGGGCGGCATGGGCCTGACGGGCGTGATCCTCGCCGCGACGCTGCAACTGCAGCCGGTCGAGACCTCGTTGATGACGGTGGACACCGAGCGCGCCACCGACCTTGACGACTTGATGGCCCGCCTCACCGCCACCGACCACCGCTATCGCTACTCCGTGGCCTGGATCGACCTCCTCGCGCGCGGGGCGTCGATGGGGCGCTCGGTGCTCACGCGCGGCGACCACGCTCCCCTGGACGCCCTCCCGGCACGCGCGCGTAGAGCGCCGTTGACGTTCCGCCCCGGCCAACTGCCGCCCGCCCCGCGCTTCCTGCCCGAAGGGCTGCTCGGCCGCAAGTCGGTGGGCCTCTTCAACGAGCTCTGGTACCGCAAGGCACCGCGCAGCCGGGTGGGCGAGCTCCAGAAGATGTCGACCTTCTTCCACCCCCTGGACGGCGTCCCGCACTGGAACCGCGTGTACGGCCGCGGCGGCTTCGTGCAGTACCAATTCGTCGTCGGGTACGGCAAGGAAGAGTCCCTGCGGCGCATCGTGCGGCGCATCTCGGAGCGCGGCTGTCCGTCCTTCCTCGCCGTACTGAAGCGCTTCGGAGAGGGCGATCCGGGCTGGCTCTCCTTCCCGATGCCCGGCTGGACCCTCGCCCTGGACATCCCGGCGAACCTGCCGGGCCTCGGCGCCTTCCTCGACGAGCTCGACGAGGAGGTCGCCGCCTCCGACGGCCGCGTCTACCTGGCCAAGGACTCCCGCCTGCGGCCGGAGATGCTCGCCGCGATGTACCCGCGGCTCGACGACTTCCGCGCGCTGCGGGCCGACCTCGACCCGCGCGGCGTGTTCCGCTCGGACCTCTCGCGCCGCCTCGCCCTCTAGCACCTCCAGGAGTTGGTCCCATGAAGGACGCCTTCGGCACCCCCCAGTCCCTGCTCGTACTCGGCGGCACCTCCGAGATCGGCCTCGCCACCGCCCGCCGTCTGGTCGCGCGGCGCACCCGCACCGTGTGGCTCGCCGGGCGGCCGTCCCCGGGCCTGGAGAAGGCCGCGGCGGGCCTGCGCGACATGGGTGCGGACGTCCGTACCGTCGCCTTCGACGCGCTGGACTCCGAGTCCCACGAGGGCACGCTCGGCAAGATCTTCGCCGAGGGCGACATCGACATGGTCCTGCTGGCCTTCGGCATCCTCGGCGACCAGGCACGCGACGAGGACGAACCGCTGTCGGCGGTGCGCGTCGCGCAGACGAACTACACCGGCGCGGTATCGGCCGGCCTGGTGTGCGCGCGGTCGCTCCAGGCCCAGGGGCACGGCTCCCTGGTGGTGCTCTCCTCGGTCGCGGGCGAGCGTGCCCGCCGCTCGAACTTCATCTACGGGTCCAGCAAGGCGGGCCTCGACGCGTTCGCCCAGGGCCTGGGCGACGCGCTGCACGGCACGGGGGTGCACGTGATGGTGGTCCGCCCCGGCTTCGTACGCTCCAAGATGACGGCGGGCCTGGAGGAAGCCCCCATGGCGACCACTCCGGAGGCGGTCGCCGAGGCCATCGAGACGGGCCTGCGGCGGCGCTCGGAGACGGTGTGGGTGCCCGGCGCGCTACGGGTGGTCATGTCGGCGCTGCGTCACGCCCCGCGGGCGGTGTTCCGGCGGCTCCCGGTGTGAGGCGCTTCGGGGCCGGGCGCCCAGGCGGGCCCTTCGGGGTCAGGCGCCTGGATCAGCGGGCGGGCAGCGTGCCGTGCGCGGCGGGGGCGGCCGCCTGCGGAGGCACCACCGGTCCCCCACCGCCGAAGACGAACTCGCGCAGCTTGCGCCACACTCCGTCGGCGCCCTGCTCGTAGAGCGCGAAGCCGGTGCAGGGCCACTCGGCCTCGTACTCCGAGAGCTCCGCGTACGCCCGGTCCATGGACTCTTCGGAGATGCCGTGCGCCACCGTGACGTGCGGGTGGTACGGGAACTGCAGCTCGCGCGCCATGGGCCCGGACGCGTCCCGCACCCGCTCCTGCAGCCAGCCGCAGGCGGCGCCGCCCGCCACCACCTGGACGAAGACGACGGGCGACAGCGGACGGAACGTGCCCGTTCCGGAGAGCCGCATCGGGAAGGGGCGCCCGGCGGCCGCCACGGCCCCCAGGTGCGCCTCGACGGCGGGCAGCGCCGTGGCGTCCACCTCGGTCGGCGGCAGCAGCGTGACGTGGGTGGGGATGCCGTGTGCCGCGGGGTCCCCGAAGCCCACGCGCCGCTCCTGGAGCAGGCTGCCGTGAGGCTCCGGGACCGCGATCGACACACCGATCGTTACGGTCCCCACGTCGTACTCCTGTCGGTCGGGTGGCGGGCAGAGGGCGCTGCTGCACCTGGCGTGATGCAGGGGGGCGGGTGGCTCAGTGCTTGGCGGGCAGCAGGCCCACCTTGTCGTACGCCTGGGCGAGGGTCTCCGCGGCGACGGCGCGCGCCTTCTCCGCACCCTTGGCCAGGATCGAGTCGAGCGTCTCCGGGTCGTCCAGGTAGGCCTGGGTGCGGTCCCGGAAGGGAGTCACGAAGTCGACCATGACCTCGGCGAGGTCAGTCTTCAGCGCACCGTAGCCCTTGCCGGCGTACTTCTGCTCCAGTTCCGGGATACCGGCACCGGTGAGCGTCGAGTAGATGGTGAGGAGGTTGCTGACACCCGGCTTGTTCACGGTGTCGTAGCGCACGACCGTGTCGGTGTCGGTGACCGCGCTCTTGACCTTCTTGGCGGTGGCCTTGGGCTCGTCGAGGAGGTTGATCAGGCCCTTCGGAGTGGACGCCGACTTGCTCATCTTGATCGACGGGTCCTGAAGGTCGAAGATCTTCGCCGTCTCCTTGAGGATGTACGCCGCCGGGACGGTGAACGTCTCGCCGAAGCGGCCGTTGAACCGCTCCGCGAGGTCGCGGGTCAGCTCGATGTGCTGGCGCTGGTCCTCGCCGACCGGGACCTGATTGGCCTGGTAGAGCAGGATGTCCGCGACCTGGAGCACCGGGTACGTGAAGAGGCCCACCGAGGCGCGGTCCGCACCCTGCTTGGCCGCCTTGTCCTTGAACTGCGTCATGCGCGACGCCTCGCCGAAGCCCGTCAGGCAGTTCATGATCCAGCCGAGCTGGGCGTGCTCGGGGACGTGGCTCTGCACGAAGAGCGTGCAGCGCTCCGGGTCGAGTCCGGCGGCGAGGAGCTGGGCCGCGGCGAGCCGGGTGTTGGCACGGAGCTCGGCCGGGTCCTGCGGGATCGTGATCGCGTGCAGGTCCACCACCATGTAGAAGGCGTCGTGGGACTCCTGCAGCGCCACCCACTGGCGGACCGCGCCAAGGTAGTTGCCGAGGTGGAACGAGCCTGCGGTGGGCTGGATTCCGGAAAGCACGCGAGGACGATCAAGGGCCATGGAGCCATTCTCTCAGGTGTCTCTCATTGCTCGGAAACAGACGTGTGACGGGTGTGCCGCGATCTTGTCCTGGCCCGTGCCCCACCTCGCCTCGATCCGGTCCTCGCGAATACGGAACCGATCTCGTCCGGCCGGTGTATCAAGAGTGTGAGGGCACAGGGGGAGGTCCTGGAGGGGGGCCGCGTCGTCGACGAGGGTGCGGTGATCGCGCGTGTGCGCGCCGGGGAGGCGGAGGCGTACGCGGAGTTGGTGCGCGCTTTCACCGGGCTCGCGCTCAGGGCGGCCGTGGCACTCGGGGCGGGAGCGGACGCGGAAGACGTGGTGCAGCAGGCCTTTTTCAAGGCGTACTGCTCCTTGGGGCGGTTCAGGGACGGCTCGGCGTTCAAGCCGTGGCTGTTGTCGATCGTCGCCAATGAGACGAGGAACACAGTGCGTTCGGCGGTCCGGCAGCGGTCGCTCGTCGGACGTGAGGCGGCGCTCGCGGAGGCGGAGCCGCTGATACCGGAATCGGCGGACCCGGCGATGGCGGCGCTGCGGGACGAGCGCCGGGCGGCCCTGCTCGCCGCGCTCGACCGGCTGAGCGAGGAGCACCGCCTGGTCGTCACGTACCGCTATCTCCTGGAGATGGACGAGACGGAGACCGCCGAGGCGCTGGGCTGGCCGCGGGGCACGGTCAAGTCCCGGCTGAACCGCGCGCTGCGGAAGCTGGAGCGGATCCTGCCGCAGGGAGCGGGAGGAGGTGACGGGCATGAGTGAGCGGGGCGACGGTCAGGACGGTCAGGACGGTCAGAACAATGTCGCCGCCGAGGAGGCCGGGCGGGGCACCCGTCGGCTTCCTGAGGAGCTGCGGGCGCTCGGCCGGTCCTTCGGTCCGCCGGGGGTCACGGGCGAGTCGATGGCCGAGCGGGTCATCGCGCAGATCATCGCGGAGTCGGTGCCGGTCCCGGTGGCCGAGCCGCCGGGTCTCCTCTCCCGGCTGCGGTCGTGGCTGCGGGCGCGGTGGCGGGTCCTGACGGCGGCGCTGTGCGGGCTCCTGACGGCGGCGGTGCTCACACCGCCGGTGCGGGCCGCGGTCTTCGAGTGGTTCGACTTCGGCGGGGTCGAGGTGCGGTACGACCCGTCGGCGACCCCGCCGACCGAGGCCGGTGTGCCGGGGTGCGGTGGCGGGGTGAGCCTGTCCGAGGCCGAGCGGCGGGCCGGGTTCGCGCCCGCGGTGCCGGGCGCGCTCGGCCCGCCGGACGCCGTGGCGGTGACGCGGGAGCCGGGCGCGCGCGTCCTGGTCACGCTGTGCTGGCGCGACCAGGGCCGGACGATACGGCTCGACGCGTTCGGGGCGCCGCTGGACCCGAGCTTCAGCAAGACGGTGACGGAGCGTCCTGACTGGGTTCAGGTCGGCCGGGAGACGGGGCTGTGGTTCCCGCGCCCGCATCGGCTCACGTTCTGGATGGTGGCGGGCGACGGCGACCGGTGGACGCGCTCCGAACGGACCTCGGGGCCGACGCTCCTGTGGACGCACGGGCCGGAGCTCACGCTGCGGCTCGAGGGCGTGGCGTCGAAGGAGCGGGCGCTGGAGATCGGGAAGTCGGTCTCGGTTCGGCCGGGGGAATCGGGAACCTGAACGGCTCGGGCGGTGTACCAGAAGTGACGCGGTGCGGACGGGTCGTGCCGGAGAGCGGCTGGGGGATCGGACATGGGGACGGTAGGGGCCGTAGGGACAGCAAGGGGAGTGTGCGGGTCGGTGGCGGGGGTCGCGGCCGCGATGGCGCTGGTGGTGCTGGGAGCGCCGCAGGCGGTGGCGGGCGGGCCGACGAGCGTCTTGGTGGTCTCGCCCATCAGCGGGGAGAGCGCGGCGCTCACCATTGAGGACGGGGACTATCGCCGCCTGGAGCAGGGTCTCGGGGAGATCCGCGCGGAGCGGGGAAGCCGTGAGCGGCCGCCGGGGCTCGACATCGGGCAGGACAGCCGTCAGCTCAATGTGACGTGGATGGTCCATGACGTGAAGCCGTGGCGAGTGGACCGGGTCTATCCGGTGACGCCCGACGCAGGGAAGGACACCGCGGACGTGTGGGTGCACACGTCGACCGAGCTGGACTCCATGAAGGGGTACTGGCACCAGGCGAAGGATCCGGCCCGCCTGACGAAGCTGTTCGACAAGCTCGGGGTCATGGGCCCGGAGGAGGACGGTGGCCGCCAGGGCATAGCACCCGCACCAGCCTCAGGACGGACCGACGGCGCCTCGGGGGACGGTGCGTCGGGGGACGGCGCCTCGGGGGACGGTGCGTCGGGCCGCGGAGGGACGGACTGGTGGTGGGCGATACCGGGCGCCGCGGCGGGGGCCGCGGGGGTGCTGCTGCTGCGGGGGCCGATCGCCGAGCGCCGCCCCCTCCTTCCTCTCCTTGCCTCGCTGCGTGGGCGGCGGCCTCATGAGGACGGCCCGCGGCAGGAGTTGAGGGACCTGTGAGGGCTGCGGCCGCCCCCGGCCGGTGAGTTGGCCGGCCGGGGGGCTGATGGGCCCGGCGGGGTCAGTTGGCCGCCAGGTCAGTGGCCGCCAGGTCAGTGGGCGGCAGGCCCGGGGCCGGGTGGGCGGCCATCAGGTCGGCGACCTCGGACCGGATCTTCGTCAGGGCGTCCTCGTCTCCGGCACGGGCCGCGGCGACGCCTCGGTCGATCCAGTCGGCGACGGTCGGCATGTGCTGCGTACCCAGACCGCGGGAGGTGAGCGAGGGGGTTCCGATGCGGACGCCGGAGGGGTCGAACGGCTTCCTCGGGTCGTACGGCACGGTGTTGTAGTTGACGACGATCCCGGCCCGGTCGAGGGCCTTGGCGGCGACCTTGCCCGGGACGTCCTTGGGGGTGAGGTCCATCAGGATCAGGTGGTTGTCGGTGCCGCCGGAGACCAGGTCGAAGCCGCGGGTGAGCAGCGCTTCGGCGAGGGCCTGGGCGTTGGCGACGACCGTGTGGGCGTAGCCGCGGAAGGAGGGTTGAGACGCCTCGTGCAGGGCGACGGCGATGGCCGCGGTGGTCTGGTTGTGCGGGCCGCCCTGCAGGCCGGGGAAGACCGCCTTGTCGATGGCCTTGGCGTGCTCCTCGCGGGACATCAGCATCGCGCCGCGCGGGCCGCGCAGGGTCTTGTGGGTGGTCGTGGAGATCACGTCGGCGTGCGGCACCGGTGAGGGGTGGGCGCCGCCCGCGATCAGGCCGGCGATGTGCGCGATGTCGGCGACGAGGACGGCTCCCGCCTCGTGGGCGATCTCGGCGAAGGCGGCGAAGTCGATGGTGCGAGGGAGGGCGGTGCCACCACAGAAGATCAGCTTCGGGCGTTCCTTGAGGGCGAGGTCGCGCACCTCGTCGAAGTCGATGCGGCCCGTGTCGTGGCGGACGCCGTACTGGACGCCGCGGAACCACTTGCCCGTGGCGGAGACGCCCCAGCCGTGGGTGAGGTGGCCGCCCATCGGGAGGGCCATGCCCATTACGGTGTCACCGGGCTCGGCGAAGGCGAGGTAGACGGCGAGGTTGGCCGGGGAGCCGGAGTAGGGCTGGACGTTGGCGTGCTCGACGCCGAAGACGGACTTGGCGCGGGCGACGGCGAGGCGCTCGACGGGGTCGATGTTCTGCTGGCCCTCGTAGTAGCGGCGGCCCGGGTAGCCCTCGCTGTACTTGTTCTGCAGGACCGTGCCTGAGGCTTCGAGGACGGCCGTGGAGACGTAGTTCTCGCTGGGGATCAGGCGCAGGGTGTCGGCCTGGAGCTGCTCCTCCGCGCCGATGAGCGCGGACAGCTCGGGGTCCGTCGCGGCGAGCGCGGGGTGGCTGAGGGTGTTCGGCGTATCCGCGGTGGCCGCGGATCGCGAGGAACTGGGAGAAGGAGAGTGAGTCATGGCGTCCTCCGGGGCGAGCGGTGAGTGTCCGGTCGTGGTCCCGGGGTGCCCAGGCGGTCGGCACCTCGAAGGTTCTGCCTCGCACGGCTTCCTCGGGGTCCGTTCCCCGTGCGCCAGTCGCCGTGCTGTAGAGACCAGCCTATCGGGCACGCCGGGTCGGCAGGTTTCTTCGTCCACGATCCGAGCGACGATAGAACTTGGGCGCCACACCCGCCCCATGCCGCAGGACGAACGGAGACCCCGTGTCGAGTACCGAAGAGTTCATCACCTCGGCCGAAGCGCACAGCGCGCACAACTACCATCCGCTGCCCATCGTGGTGGCGTCGGCGGAGGGTGCCTGGATGACGGACGTCGAGGGGCGCCGCTACCTCGACATGCTGGCCGGGTATTCGGCGCTGAATTTCGGGCACGGCAACCGCCGCCTGATCGACGCGGCCAAGGCGCAGCTGGAGCGGGTGACGCTCACCTCGCGGGCCTTCCACCACGACCGGTTCGCCGAGTTCTGTACGCGGCTCGCGGAGCTGTGCGGCAAGGAGATGGTGCTGCCGATGAACACCGGGGCGGAAGCGGTGGAGACGGCGGTGAAGACCGCGAGGAAGTGGGGGTATCAGGTCAAGGGCGTACCCGACGGGCGGGCGAAGATCGTCGTCGCCCGCGACAACTTCCACGGGCGGACCACGACCATCGTCAGTTTCTCGACGGACCAGGAGGCGCGGGCGGACTTCGGTCCGTACACGCCGGGTTTCGAGATCGTGCCGTACGGCGATCTGACGGCGCTGCGGGCCGCCGTCACGGAGAACACCGTGGCCGTGCTCCTCGAACCGATCCAGGGAGAGGCCGGGGTTCTGGTGCCGCCGGCCGGTTATCTGGCGGGCGTGCGGGAGTTGACGCGGGAGCGGAACGTCCTCTTCATGGCGGACGAGATCCAGTCGGGGCTCGGCAGGACGGGCAGGACGTTCGCGTGCGAGCACGAGGGCGTGGTCCCGGACGTGTACATCCTGGGCAAGGCGCTCGGCGGGGGCGTCGTGCCGGTGTCGGCGGTGGTGGCGGACGCGGATGTGCTGGGGGTGTTCAAGCCGGGCGAGCACGGGTCGACGTTCGGCGGCAATCCGCTGGCGTGCGCGGTGGCGTTGGAGGTCGTCGCGATGCTGAGCTCGGGCGAGTTCCAGCAGCGGGCCACCGAGCTGGGCGAGCATCTGCACGCCGAGCTGGGGCTCCTTGCCGGTACGGGCGCGGTGACGCAGGTGCGGGGCCGTGGGCTGTGGGCGGGCGTCGACATCGAGCCGTCGCACGGCACGGGCCGCGACATCTCCGAGAAGCTGATGGACCGGGGTGTGCTGGTCAAGGACACCCACGGGTCGACGATCCGGATCGCTCCGCCGCTGGTGATCAGCAAGGAGGACCTGGACTGGGGGCTCGATCAACTGCGGGCCGTGCTGGCCTAGTTCACCGGCGGGACGCTGGTTCTGGTTCCTGGGGGCCGGTCGGGTCCGGGGCGGGGGTGTCGTGGCCACGGGTCTCGTGGCCGCGGGTCTCGTGGCCGCGGGTCTCGTGGCCGCGGGTGTATGCGGCCGCGTAGTCGTCCTCGCCGAGGGCGGTGCGGGAGCGTTGTGCGGCGCGGTCCACGTCGCGGCGCTCGGCGGACGGCAGGGGGCTGCCTGCCGCCTCGCGGAGGGCGGCCGCGGTGCCGAGGAGTTCGGCGGCGCCGGCGTGGTCGTGCGCGAGGGAGCGGGCTCCGGCCAGGCCTTCGAGGGCGAGGGCGACCGCGCGCTCGTCGCCCGTGCGGCGGGCCACGGCGAGGCCCTCCCGGTGGAGTTCCTCCGCGCGCGCCGCGTCACCGCGCTGTTCGGCGACGTAGCCGAGCTGGGCCAGGATCAGCGCGGTGCCGGACGGGACGCCGAGGCGGCGGTTCCAGGCGAGCCAGGGCAGGAGGTACTTCTCCGCGGTGTCGAGCTCACCGAGGCGGCGGGCGCCGATGGCGAGGCCCGTCTCGGCGAACTGCTGCGCGGGCCCGTGCGAGTGCCGCGCGGCGAGGCGTGCGGCGCGCTCGTGGAAGTCGGTGGCCGCGGTGTCGTCACCGGTGAGAAGGGCGATGCGGCCGAGGCGGGCGAGGCGGAAGGACACGTCGGTCCACAGCTGGAGCTCCTCCGCACCGCGCATGCCGTCGCGGTGGAGCCTGGCGGCGCCCTCGTAGTCGGCGGCGATCTCGGCGAGCACGCCCAACTGCTCGGAGGCCTGCAACTGACCCCAGCGGTCGCCGAGTACGGCGAACAGGGCGGCGCTGGCCTCGGCGTCGCGGCGCAGGGTGACGAGGTCGCCGCGGTAGAGGGCCCGGGTGGCGCGGGTGCTGAGGGCGGCGGCCACGCCCCAGCGGTCGTCCGCCGCGCGGAACTCCTCCAGGAGCTCGTCGACCTGGGTCTCCTCGCTCTCCGTACGGTTGAAACCGCAGCGGGCGTAGGCCAGGAGCCAGCGGGACCGGAGATCGGCGCCCTCGGCGGGGCCGTCGGTGCCGATATCCGCGTAGGGGGTGTCGTCGCCGGTGAGCAGGGCGAGGGCGGCGCGGGCCGTGCAGGCGGAGGCGCGGGCTCGTGCCGTGCCGGTGCCCACGGCCGGGGGCAGGCTCAGTGCCTGGGTCATCGGTGCCTTGGTCATCAGTGCCTGGGTCAGGGAGCGCTCGGCTTCGCCGAGGCGGCCGCGCAGGAACCAGTACCAGGTCAGGGAGTTGGCCAGGCGCAGCGCGAGGGCTGCGTCGCCGTCGGCCGCGGCCCATTCGAGTGCGGCGCGCAGGTTGACGGCTTCGGTGTCGAGGCGGTGCAGCCACTGCTGTTGGCCGGGGCCGAGGAGTTGGGGGGCGGCGTGTTCGGCGAGGTCGGCGTAGTGGTGGGCGTGGCGGCGGCGCACGTCGTTCGTCTCCCCCGCATCGTCGAGCCGTTCGAGGCTGTAGGCGGTGACGGATTCGAGCATGCGGTAGCGAAGGCCGTGGGCACGGTCGGCTCCGGGCGCCGTGGTGAGGAGGGAGCGGTCGACGAGGCGGGTGATGAGGTCCAGTACGTCTGGTGCGTCGGCGTCTCTGGGAGCGAGGGTGCCGCGGGATTCGCCGCAGCCCTCCACGTCACGCGGCGTGCTGCTGGCGCCGTACACAGCTTCGGCCGAGTCCAGAGTGAAACTGCCGCCGAAGACGGCTAGTTGACGCAGGGCTCCCTGTTCCTCCGCGGTCAGCAGCTCCCAGCTCCAGTCGATCATCGCGCGCAGGGTGCGTTGGCGGGCGGGGGCGTCTCTGCGCACCTGGTTGAGCAGCCGGAACCGGTCGTGCAGGCGCTCGGCGAGGGCGTGCACGCCGAGGGCGCGTACGCGGGTGGCGGCCAGTTCGATGGCGAGCGGGATGCCGTCGAGGCGGCGGCAGATGAGGACGGCGTCGGGGGTGCTCTCCGCATCCAGCACGAAGCCGGGCGCGGCAGCGGCGGCCCGCTCGGCGAACAAGGCCAAGGCCTCACGCTCCCCGAGCGGCGCGACGGCTTCGACGGTCTCGCCGGAGAGGGCGAGAGGCTCCTGACTGGTGGCGAGCACGCGCAACTCCGGGGCGCACCGCAGCAGTTCGGAAAGCAGCACGGCCACGGGCTCCAACACATGCTCGCAGTTGTCGAGCACAAGGAGCATGCGACGCGGGGCAAGAGCTCGGCCTAGGAGACGCACGAGGGCAGGGGTGGGGGTGGGGGTGGCCGGGGCAGCTGAGGCAGCTGAGGCAGCTGAGGCAGCTGAGGCATGGTCCAGGTCATCGTGAGCGTGTGGCTTTGGTGGCTCGGTTTTGTTGGTGGCTGGGACTGGGGCTGGGACTGGGGCCGGGGGTGGTGGCTCGGCGTGGAGGGGTGAGGGGTCGTCCCTGATGCCGAGTGCCGCGGCGACCGTCTCGGCTACGTCGTGCTTCGTGCCGGCCAGTTCCACCAGCCAGACGCCCTCCTCGAAGTCATCCGCGAGCCCTGCCGCCGCCTCCAGCGCGAGCCGGGTCTTGCCCACGCCCCCAGGCCCCGTCAGGGTGACGAGCCGTGCCGTTCCGACCAGTTCCCGCACCCGGGCCGCGGCGTCATCCCGGCCCACGAGAGCAGTCACCTGGGCGGGCAGGTTCGTGCGAGGGGTATTGCGAGGGGTGTGCGGTGTCGGCGGTGCCTTCGGCTCGGGGTGTGGGCCCGCCATATCCGCCCTCGGTGAGGCCAGTTCCGGGGACTGGCGGAGCATCGCCTCGTGGAGAGCGGCGAGTTCCGCTCCGGGGTCTATGCCCAGGTCGTCGGCCAGGCGCTCGCGCAGGTCACGGTAGGCGTCCAGCGCCTCCGTCGGGCGCCCCGCCAAGTACAGGGCCCTCATGTACGCGCCCCGCAGCCTCTCCCGCAGCGGCTGCTCGGCCACCAGTTCCGCCAACTCATCCGCTATGGACGCGTGTTCGCCAGGGGCGGCCGCGTCCAGGCGCAGTTCCGCCCGCACCTCCTGCGCCGTGAGCCGCTGTTCCTCCAGGCGCGCCACCGCCACCCGCACGAACTCCGCGTCGCGGAAATCCGCGTACGCCGGTCCACGCCACAGCGTCAGCGCCTCCGAGAGGAGGGCGATCCTCGTCCGCACGTCAGGGACCTCAGGGGTGGCGTTGGAGTCGTACGCGCGTGACGTCAGCGCCATGAACCGGGCCGCGTCCGTCAGATCCTCCGGCGCCACTCCCTCGGGGGCCCGCAGCAGATACCCGGCAGGGCCGTACGCCACGAGTTCGCGCGCCCCCGGTTCCGCCTTCTCCAGGGCCCTGCGCAGCTGGGAGACCTTGGTCTGGAGGCTGTTGGCGGGGTTGCTCGGCAGCCGTTCGCCCCAGAGGTCGTCGATCAGCACGTCCGCAGGGACCGGCCGCCCTTGGTGGATCAGGAGATTCGCGAGCAGGGCGCGGACCTTCGGCTCCGGAACCGGGACGACCGCCCCGTCCGCCGTACGCACCGTCAACGGGCCAAGGACCTCGAATCGCATGCCGCAACGTTAATGCGGGCCCGAGCGGGGTTCCTCGGCGGCCGTGCGTGACGCGCACCAGCGGCCGTGCGTGAGCCGTCAGTGGCTCGTGCGCGGCCCCGGGCACGGTAGTCCACGTGACCAGGACAGCCCGAACACAACAGACCGAACACAACAGGCCGGCCACAACGGCCCGGTCAGCCGCCCGGTCACGCGGAACCCACCTCGAAAGGACCCCCGCCATGTCCATCCCCACCACCTCCACCCTCACCTCCCGCGAAATCCGCCTCGCCTCCCGCCCCACCGGCGAACCCGCCCCCACCGACTTCGAGGTGGCGACCGTCGGCATCCCCGAGCCCGCCGATGGGCAGATCCTGGTCCGCAACACCTGGATGTCCGTGGACCCGTACATGCGGGGCCGCATGGACGACGTCCCCTCCTACATCCCGCCCTTCGCACTCGGCGCCGCCCTCGAAGGCAGCGCGGTCGGCGAGGTCGTCGCGTCCCGCGCCGAGAGCGTGCCGGTGGGCGCGACCGTCTCGCACTTCCTCGGGTGGCGCGAGTACGCCGTCCTTGACGCCGCCACCGCCACCGTCATCGACACCACGCTCGCCCCGGCCCCCGCCTATCTCGGCCCTCTGGGCACCACAGGCCTGACCGCGTACGCGGCGCTCACCCGCACCGCCCCCGTCCGCGAGGGCGACGTCGTCTTCATCTCCGCGGCGGCGGGCGCGGTCGGCAGCGTCGCGGGACAGCTGGCCCGCGAGCTCGGCGCCTCCCGCGTGATCGGCTCGGCGGGCGGGTCTGCGAAGACCAAGAAGCTGCTCGACACGTTCGGCTACGACGCGGCCATCGACTACCGCCAGGGCGGCATACCCGAACAGCTCGCCCAGGCCGCCCCCGACGGCATCGACGTCTACCTGGACTCGGTCGGCGGCGACCACCTGGAGGCCGCCATCGGCGCCATCCGCACCGGCGGCCGCATCGCTCTCGTGGGCGCCATCAGCGGCTACAACACCACCGCACCCGCGCCAGGACCGGACAACCTGTTCCGTGCCGCCACCCACGAGGCGACCCTGCGCGGCATGCTCGTCAGCAGCCACTTCGACCTGTTCCCGGAGTGGATCGGCAAGGCCGCGGGCCTGCTCGCCGACGGCAGTCTGCGCACCGAACAGACCGTCGTCGACGGCATCGAGCAGGCGCCCGACGCCTTCCTCGGCGTACTGCGCGGCGCCAACACCGGCAAGATGCTCGTGCGCCTGGCACCGGCGCAGGACCAGGGACCGGAGGCCAGCTGATGCCGCACGTACTCCTCGTCACCGGTCATCCCCGCAACGATTCCCTGACCGCCCAACTCGCCCGGCACGCACAGGAACGCCTCACCCGCGAAGGCCACACCGTCGACCTCCTCGACCTGCACGCCGAGGGTTTCGACCCCCGGATGACCGAGGCCGACGAGCCGGACTGGGCGGATCGCGACAAGACGTACTCGGACGAGGTGCACGCCCATATGCGGCGCGTCCAGGCCGCCGACACGATCATCGTGGTCTTCCCGCTCTGGTGGTTCGGACCCCCGGCCCTGGTCAAGGGGTGGATCGACCGGGTGTGGAACCACGGGTTCGCCTACGGCCGCTCCCGCCCCCGCCTCGCGGGCAAGCGGATGCTGTGGATGAGCCTGGTCAGCTACGGGCGGGAGCAGTTCGCCGAGCTCGGCTGGGACGAGACGGTCACGCGCACGCTGCGGGTCGGCATCTCGGAGTTCTGCGGGATCGGCGACGCCTCGGTGCACTTCGTGTACGACTCGCTGAACGCGGGCGAGGCCGCGTTCAAGGAGACGGACGCCGCACTCGACGGCCTCGGCTTCAGGAGCCCCGGTCCCAGTGGCCCCGGCCCCGGTCCCAGTGGCCCCGGCCTCCTCAGCGCTTGACGCCGACCCCGCCGAACATGGCCACGTCCTCGACCCCGGCCCCCGCTGGCGCTTCCTCCGCAGGCCAGCGGTTGCACGACACCACCCCGGGCGCGAGAACCTCCAAACCCTCGAAGAATCCGGCTACTTGCTCGGGCGTGCGCTGCGTCAGCTTGGGTGTGCCGTTCTCGTTCCAGAACGCCACCGCCTCGTCCACGTCGGGCATCTCCGGGCTGGTGATCGTGTGCGAGAGGACCAGATGGCTGCCGGCCGGCAGCGCGTCGAGCAGGCGGCGCACGATGCCGTACGCCTCGGAGTCGTCGTCGATGAAGATGACGACTCCGAGCAGGATCAGTCCGACCGGCTGGTCGAAGTCCAGTGTCTTGGCGGCGTGTTCGAGGATCGTCTCGACGTTGCGCAGGTCCTCGTCGAGGTAGTCGGTCCTGCCTTCCGGGCTGCTGGTGAGCAGGGCGCGCGCGTGGGTGAGGACCAGCGGGTCGTTGTCCACGTAGACGACACGCGACTCGGGGGCGATCCGCTGGGCGACCTCGTGGGTGTTGTCGGCGGTCGGAAGGCCGGTGCCGATGTCGAGGAACTGCCGGATGCCGCACTCGGTCACCAGGTGACTCACGGCGCGGCCGAGGAACTGCCGGTCGGCGAGCGCGTACGCACCGATACCGGGGTGCAGCGCGCGGATCTGGTCCCCGGCGGCCTGGTCGACGGGGTAGTTGTCCTTGCCGCCGAGCCAGTAGTTCCAGATCCGGGCCGTGTGAGGCTGCGTCGTGTTGATCCTGCTGTCGGCCATGTTCGCTTCGCCTCCGAGTGCGTCATCTCGATCAACCGGCAGCGTACTCGCGGGACTTCACCGGTCTCCGCGGGACCTCAGAGAATTCAGAGAATGACGTGCGGCAGGAACCTCGCGTACTCGTCCGTGATCAGACCCGCCGACTCCCGGATGCCGAGCCCCGCCGCCTCGTCCTCCACGACCCACGCACCGAGCACCACACGGTTGCCGTCGAATTCGGGCAGCGGCGCCAACTCCTGGTAGCAGCACGCCTCTTCGCGTACGAGGTCGTGTACGAGGGGTTCGGCGCCCGGCGGGTGGATCGTGACTCCGGCGCCTTCGCGGCCGAGGAGGGGCTTGGCGACGTAGCCAGGGCCGGAGGCCAGCTCCCGGGGGCCGTCCAGGTAGGCGGGGAGGAGGTTGGGGTGGCCGGGGTACAGCTCCCAAAGCACCGCGAGCAGCGCCTTGTTGGAGAGGAGCATTTTCCACGCTGGCTCGATCCACAGGGTGGAGCCGGTTCCGCCGCCGTTGTCGAGGGTCTCCAGAACGTGCGGGGCGAAGCGGTCGGTGGTCAGCCACTCCCACGGGTAGAGCTTGAAGCAGCTGCGGATGAAGCCGAGCTTCTTGTCGACGAAGCGCCGCGAGAGCCGGTCCCAGCCGATGTCCTCCATGGAGATCGCCTCGGTGTCGAGCCCGGCCTGCTGCGCGGTCTCGCGCAGATACGCGACCGTCATCAGATCTTCGCCGAGTTCGTCCCCCGCCGAGTGCGCGAAGTACAGGGGGCCGCCGGGCGGAAGCAGGGCGGCCTGCTTCTTCCAGGCGTCGACGAGGCGCTCGTGGAGGGAGTTCCACTGGTCGGCGCCCGGGAAGCGCTCCTCCATCCAGAACCACTGGGGGCTGGCGGCCTCGACCAGGGAGGTGGGGGTGTCGGCGTTGTACTCCAGCATCTTCGCCGGGCCGCTCGTACCGTCGTAGTGCAGGTCGAACCGACCGTAGAGGGACGGAAGTTCGGCGCGCCGGTGCCAGGCCTCGGTGACCGCGTCGGCCACTCGGGGGTCCGTGATGCCGAGGTCGGCGAGGCGGCCGTGCGTGACGATGTGCTCGGCCGCGGCGAGGCACATCGCGTGCAGCTCCTCGACGACCTCCTCCAGGGCCTCGACCTCGGGGAGCGTGAACTCGTAGTACGCGGACTCGTCCCAGTACGGGCGGAGCGAGTCGTCGGGGTAGCGGGTCAGGGGGTAGATGAGCCCCTGGTCCTCGACAGTCTGCTGCCAGCCGGGGCGGGGGGTGATGGTGTGACGTTCCATGGTCTTGGGTCTTGGGTCTTGGGTCTTGGGTTTTGGGTCTTGGGTTTTGGGTCTCGGGCCTCGGGTATCGCTCGCTTCCGGCTCAGCCGCCGCCGCTGCCACTGCCCGAGCAGCCGAAGCCGTCGCGGTCGACGGCCTCGCTGCGGCTGAACGTGCCGTAGTCGGCGCGGCGTCCTTCGACGTCGGCGTCGTAGTACCAGTCGGCGTCCATACGGCCGGTCCTGCCGGTGCCTGCGCCTGTGCCCGTTCCGTAGGAACTGCCGCCGGACTGGCGCCCCTTGCCGTACGAGGATGACGAACCGGAGGACGAGCCGGAGGACGAACCGCTCTTGCAGTTCTTGTCGGCGACGATCTTGTAGCCCGTGAGGTAGTCGTAACTGTCACGGTCCACGCACCGCTTGTCCGGCTCCGAGCCGCAGGAGGTCAGGGCCGCCGCGAGGACGCCCATTCCGCCGAGTATCACCGTGCTGGACCGAAGCCTCCGCCGCTGTGTCCTCTCCTTCGGCTCCTGCTTCAGTTCCTGCTGCTCAGCCGCCATCTGCTCTACAGCTCCCCGTTGTCGTACATGTGTCAAAACGTGTTCGGCGATCAGCGTAGGCAAGTCCCCGCACGTCACGCCAACCGGCTCAGCCGAATCCCTTTCCTCTACAGTCACTTCGTGTCTCTTGGGATGATTTGCGCACTCGGTTCAGCGGTCTGCTTCGGCACGGCCTCCGTCTTCCAGGCCATCGCCGCCCGCGCCACGGCGCCGGGGACGGGGTCCGGGGTCGACCCCGCGCTGCTGCTGCGCGCGGTGAAGCAGTGGCGGTACATGGTGGGGCTCGGGCTCGACGGGCTCGGGTTCCTGTTGCAGATCGTGGCGCTGCGTTCCATCCCGATCTACGCCGTCGGCGCGGCGCTCGCCGCGAGCCTCGCCGTCACCGCGGTAGTGGCCTCGCGGTTGCTGCGGGTGCGGCTGAGCGGGGTGGAGTGGGCGGCGGTGGGGGTGGTGTGCGCGGGGCTCGCGATGCTGGGGCTGGCGTCGGGGGACGAGGGGGACGACGTCGGGTCGACGACTCTGCGGTACGTGATGCTGGGCGTGGCGGTGGGGGTGTTGGTGCTGGGGGCAGTGGCCGGGCGGCTGCGCGGGCGGGGGCGCGCGCTGGCTCTGGGGCTCGGGGCGGGGTTCGGGTTCGGGGTGGTGGAGGTGGCGGTGCGGCTGATCGACGATGCCTCGCCGGGGGCCTTGGCGCGGAATCCGGCCGCGTATGCCCTGCTGGTGGGTGGGGGCGCGGCTTTCCTGCTGCTCACGTCGGCTCTGCAGCGGGGGTCGGTGACGACCGCTACCGCGGGGATGGTGATCGGGGAGACGATCGGGCCCGCGGTGGTGGGGGTGGTCTGGCTCGGGGATCGGACTCGGGGCGGGATGGAGTGGGTGGCGGTGCTGGGGTTCGTGGTGGCTGTGGTGGGGGCGTTGGCGTTGGCGCGGTTCGGCGAGGCGCCGGCTCCTGTGGAGGAGGTGGAACCCACCAGCCCGTCCGGCGTTTGAGGGCGAACTCGGCGGAGCCGGTGATGACGGTGCGCACGGCGGCGGAGCCGGTGATGACGGTGCGCACGGCGGCAGAGCCGGTGATGACAGTGCGCGCAGCTACGGCAGCACCCTGCACAACGCCTCCAGCGCCCCCGCCCACCCGTGATCCGCCGGGGTCCCGTACCCCACCACCAGCGCGTCCCGCTCCGGGGGCCCTGCGGCGGGGTGGCGGAAGCTCCCAAGGCCCTGCACGGCAAGGCGTTGCCAGCTTGCCGCCTGTACCACCGAGCGCTCCGTACCCGGCGGCAGTTCGAGCACCGCGTGCAGCCCCGCGGCGATCCCCGTGGCCCGCACCTCCGGTGCCCGTGCGGCGAGCGCGGCGACCAGTTGGTCCCGTCGGCGGCGGTAGCGCAGCCGCGCGCCCCGCACATGGCGGTCGTACGCACCCGACGTGATGAACTCCGCGAGCGTCAGCTGATCCAGCGCCCCGCAGGCCCATTCCGCGCCCTTCGCCTCGACGACCTCCGCGGCGACCGGCGCCGGAAGGACCATCCAGCCGAGCCGGAGACCGGGGGCGAGGGACTTGCTCGCCGTGCCGAGGTAGACCACGCGGTCGGGGTCCAGGCCCTGGAGCGCGCCCACCGGCTGCCGGTCGTAGCGGAACTCCCCGTCGTAGTCGTCCTCCAGGATCAGACCCCCCGCGCGCCGCGCCCAGTCGACGGCGGCCGCGCGCCGGTCGGGGTGCAGCGGTACCCCCGTCGGGAACTGATGGGCGGGCGTCAGGAGCGCGACCTTCGCCGAGCCCTTCCCCAACTCGGCGGTGCAGGTGCCCAGTTCGTCGAAGGGCAGCGGCCTCGTCCGCAGCCCCGCCCGCTTCAGCAGGTTCCAGTGCACATCCAGGCCGTACGACTCGACCGTCACCTCCCGCAGACCGCGCGCCCGCAGCACACCTCCGAGCACGCTCAGGCCCTGTGCGAACCCGGCGCAGATGACGATGCGGTCCGGGTCCGTGTGCACGCCGCGCGCACGGGAGAGATAGTCGGCGAGGGCGGTGCGCAGCTCGATGCGGCCGCGCGGGTCGCCATAGCCGAGCGCGTCGTTCGGGGCGGCCGCCATGGCCCGTCGCGCGGCCTTGAGCCAGGCGGCGCGCGGGAACGAGGAGAGGTCGGGGGTGCCCGGCATCAGGTCGTACGTCGGGCTGCCGGCGGCCCTGCGGCGCGGTGCGGGTGCGGCGGGGCGCGGCACGGCGCGTTCTGCGACGCGGGTGCCCGAGCCCTGGCGTGCGGTGAGCCAGCCCTCGGCGACGAGGTCCGCGTACGCGTCGGCGACGGTGTTGCGGGCGATGCCCAGGTCGACGGCGAGGGAACGGGACGAGGGGAGGCGGGTGCCGGGGGCGAGCCTGCCGCCGCGTACCGCCTCGCGCAGGGCGTCCGTGAGGCCCTTGCGTACGCCGGAGTGCGTGGCCTCTCCCCCGGTCTCCAGGTGGAGGTCGACGCCCAAAGTGGCCCAGGATTCTTCCATGGGAATGGACCATACCTGTGGGCTATTCCGCCCGTACGGTCGATGGCATGACGACGAACGACAGCACCCCCGGACAGGCTCCCGTACAGCCCGCCGTACAGCCCGCCGTGCAGACGCAGACCAAGGAATACGTTCACGAGCACACGCCCCGCCTCGACTGGCACCAGCACGCCCCCGAGGTCTTCAAGGCGATGATCCGGCTCGACGCGGCCGCCCGTAAGGGTGTCGACCCGGTGATCCTCGAACTCGTCAACATCCGCGCCTCGCAGCTCAATCACTGCGCGCTCTGCGTCGACATGCACAGCAAGGACGCCCTCGCGGCGGGCGAGAGCGTGGAGCGGATCATCCAGCTCAGCGCGTGGGAGGAGTCGAAGCACTTCTACACGGCGAAGGAAGTCGCCGCGATCGAACTGACCGAGGCGATCACGGTCCTTACGGACGGCTTCGTGCCGGACGCGGTGTACGACAGGGCCGCGGCCCTCTTCGATGAGCAGGAGCTGACGCAGCTGATCGCCGCGATCACGGTGATCAACGCGTGGAACCGCTTCGGCGTCTCGACGCGTCAGGTGCCGGGCCACTACAAGGCCGGGGACCAGAAGTGAGCGCTCGGACCACCCACCTCGACAAGGGCGTCACCAGCGCGCTGTCCGCGCTGAGCGCTGCCGCGAAGAAGGGGCTCGGCGACCCCGTGCTCGCCGAGCTCGTGATGATGCGGGCCTCGCAGATCAACGCGTGTGCGTTCTGTCTGGACATGCATGTGGACATCGCCGTGAAGAGCGGCGAGACGGCGAAGCGGGTCGCGCTCCTCAACGCGTGGGCCGAGGCGGGTGAGGTCTTCAGCGAGCGGGAGCGGGCCGCTCTCGCGCTGACCGAGGCGGTCACCGTCCTGACGGACGGGTTCGTCCCCGACGAGGCGTACGAGGCGGCGGCCAAGCACTTCACCGAATCCGAACTGGCCCATCTCATCGGGGTGATCACCGTCATCAACAGCTGGAACCGGGTGATGGTCAGCCGCCGTATCGAGCCGGGAGGATACGCGCCGTGAGCCTCGTGGAGGAGTTCCGTGCACTGCATCATGGGCGTGCGCCCGGTGACCCGCTGGTCCTGCCCGGACCGTGGGACGCGGCCAGCGCGCGGGTCTTCGTGGACGCCGGGTTCCCCGCCCTCGCGACGCCGAGCGCGGGGGTCGCGGCGTCGCTCGGGTACGCGGACGGGGAGGTGCCGCCGGATGAGATGTTCGCGGCGGTGGCCCGGATCGTGCGGGCGGTCGGCGGGGCCGTGCCGGTGTCCGCGGACATCGAGGACGGTTACGGGCTGACGCCGAGGGAGTTGGTGGATCGGCTCCTGGAGACGGGCGCGGTGGGCTGCAACCTGGAGGACTCGGCGTCTTCGGGCGGGGCCCTCAGGGATCCGCGTGAGCAGGCGGACCGGCTGGCGGAGGTACGTTCTGTCGCGGGCCGGGGGTTGTTCATCAACGCGCGGGTGGACACGTTCATCCGGGGCGTCGCGGATGCCGGGCGGGCGGCGGTCGAGCGGGCTCGGCTGTACGTCGAGGCGGGCGCGGACTGTGTCTACCCGATAGGTGCGCCGCCGGAGGCTCTGCCCGCCCTGCGGGCAGGCATCGAGGGCCCCATCAACGTGGGCGCGAAGCCGGGGTCCGGGCCCTCGCTGCGGGAGCTGGGCTCGCTCGGAGCCACGCGGATCACGTTCGGCCCGGGGTTGCAGATCCGGTCAACGGAAGCCTTGCGAGAAATCGCCTCCCGGCTGGGGTAGCTGAGGCACGGCGCCCCTGCCTCCGGGCGCGCAGAGCACTCCCGTACCGGGCCTGCGGCTGGCGCACGGCGCCGCCCTGTGCCAGCCACCCAGCTCACGCGCGGTGCCGCGGCTCCTGTGGAACCGCCCTAGACCGCCGCTTCGCGGCGGATGTCTCCCGCCCACCCACCCGATTGCCCCGGAGCACCGGGGGGCGGCCCGTGGGGGTGGGTGGGGTCACGCGGGGCAATCGGGCGGGTGGGCGGGAAAGATCCGGCGCGCAGCGGCGGTTCAGGGTTCCGCCGACGGCGACGGGGCACCAGGTCCCCGCACCGCGGGTGCCGGGGCGAGAGATCCGCCACGGGGCAATCGGGCGGGTGGGTGGGGGAGATCCGGCGCGCAGCGGCGGTTCAGGGGCCCGACGCCGGCGGCGGCGCGGCACCAGGTCCCCCGCCCACCGCGGGGTGCCGGGTGGGCGGGTGGGAAGGAACCGGCGCGCAGCGGCGGTTCAGGTTTCCCCGCCCCGCCGCCCGCACGGCTACTTCGGAAGCCAGCCCCGCCACTTCGACTCATGGCCGGCGACCCAGGCCTTCGCCGCGTCCTCCGGTGACATCTTCTTGTCCGCGATCATCAGCGAGACCTCGTTCTGGTCCTCCTCCGACCACTTGAAGTTCTTCAGGAACTCCGCCGCGTCGCCGCCCTTCTTGGCGAAGTCGGCATTGAAGTACTTCTGCAGGGGCGTATGCGGATAGGCGCACTTGATCTTGGCGGGGTCGGCGTCGCAGCCCTCCTTGTACTCGGGCAGCTTCACCTCCGTCATCGGCACCTTCTTGAACAGCCACTGCGGCTTGTACCAGTACGTCAGGAACGGCTTCTGCTGCTTGGCGAACTGCTCGATCTGCGTGATCTGCGCCGCCTCGGAACCCGCGAAGACGACCTCGTAGTCCAGGCCGAGGTTCTTCACCAGGGCCTTGTCGTTCGTGACGTACGAAGGGGAGCCGTCCATGAGCTGGCCCTTGCTGCCGCTCTCGGAGGTGCGGAAGTCCTTCGCGTACTTGTTGAGGTTCTTCCAGTTGGTGACGTCCGGGTGCTTCTTCGCGAAGTACGTGGGGACGTACCACCCGATGTGCCCGGTGACCCCGACGTCGCCGCCGGGGACGATCGTCTTCTTGTCCTTGATGTAGCGCTGTTCCTGGTCCGGGTGGCCCCAGTCCTCCATGATCGCGTCGACGCGGCCCTGGCTGAGCGCGTCCCAGGCGGGGACCTCGTCGATCTGGACCTTGTCGACCCGGTAGCCGAGCTCGTGCTTGAGCAGATACTCGGCGACAGCCACGTCCGCCTGCGCGCCGACCCAGGACTGGACGGACAGCGTCACGGTCTTGGCGCCCTCGGCGTTGGCGTACGGGGACGCCTGCTTGGTCATGTCGGAGGCGCAGCCCGAGAGGGCGAGCAAGGCACAGCCCGCCGTTGCCGCACTGATCACTCGCATCACACGCGTACGTACTCGCATGTCACGCACCCTTCTTCGTGCGGCGTTCCGTGGGCTGCGTGACCCGGTCCAGCATCAGACCGAGGCACACGATCGCCGTACCCGCCACGAGACCCGTGGCCAGGTCGCCCTGCGCGAGGCCGAACACCGCTTCGTAACCGAGCGCGCCACCGCCCACGAGGCCGCCGATGACGACGACGGCGAGGATGAGGACGACCGCCTGGTTGACGGCGAGCAGGAGCGCCGGGCGGGCCAGCGGGAGCTGGACCTGGCGCAGTTGCTGCCAGTTGGTGGCGCCGAGGGAGCGGGACGACTCCATCGCGGCGCCGTTGACCTGGCGCAGGCCCTGCGTGGTGATGCGGATGACGGCGGGCAGCGCGTACACGATGGCGGCGGCGACCGCGGGGGCGCGGCCGATGCCGAAGAGGGCCACGACCGGGATCAGGTACACGAACTGCGGCATCGTCTGGAAGACGTCGAGGACGGGCCTCAAAAGCGCCTCCAGCCTCGTGCTGCGCGCTGCCGCGATACCCACCGCGAAGCCGATGACCACCGTGACGGCGACAGCGGCAAGGACCTGCGCGAGCGTGTCGAGGGACGGCTTCCACACGCCGAGTACGCCCGTCGCCGCCATGGCGAGTACGGCGGTGAGCGCGGTCTGCCAGGTGCCGATCAGCCAGGCGAGGGCCGCGATGATGAGGAGGACCGACCACCAGGGCAGGCCCTGGAGACCGTCGCGGATCGGGTCGAGTACCCACGTGGTGAAGTGCGCGGCCCAGTCGGCGGTGCCGCCGACGACGGGCACGTCGGTGTAGATGTGGTCGACCATCCACTCCTTGGCGGTGTTCACCGGCTCGGCGATGTTCACGATCCAGCTCTCGGGCCACTCCAGGCGGTCCGCGAAGCGCGCGGCGAGCGCGGCCACGACGGTGACCGCCGCTGCCACGGACCAGCCGCGCCGGCCGCGCAGCGGCGAGTTGTCCTGGGTGTTGGCGCCGAGCCGCTCCCCCGCGGCGCCCGTCACGCGGTCGAGGACCACGGCGAGCAGCACGATCGGGATTCCGGCCGCGAGCGCGGCTCCGACGTCCACGGAGCCGAGGGCCTGGTAGACGCGGTCACCGAGACCGGCGCCGCCGATCATCGACGCGATGACGGCCATGCCGAGCGCCATCATGATCGTCTGGTTGAGGCCGAGAAGGAGTTCCTTGCGGGCCAGCGGGAGGCGCGCGGAGAGCAGGCGCTGGCGTGCGGTGGTGCCGAGCGACGTCACCGCCTCCATCACGCCGCCGTCGGCGCCGCGCAGGCCGAGCGCGGTGAGACGGGCCATCGGCGGTGCCGCGTACACGACGGTCGCGATGACCGCGGCGGGCACGCCGATGCCGAAGACCAGGGCGACGGGCAGCAGGTACGAGAAGGCCGGGAGCACCTGCATGGTGTCGAGTACCGGCCGCAGGATGCGGAAGACCCTGTCGCTCAGGCCGCCGGCGAGGCCGAGCAGCATGCCGAGTACGACGGAGACGAGCACGGCCACGATCATCAGGGCCAGTGTCTGCATCGTCGGCACCCACATGCCGAGCAGTCCGCACAGGCCGAACGAGGCACCGGCAAGGACCGCGAGCCGTACGCCCGCCACACGCCAGGCGACGAGGGCGGCGCCGACACTCACTCCGGCCCAGCCTGCCGCGAGCAGCACCAGATAGACGCCGCGGATGGAGAGCACGATGCCGTTGGAGATGTTGCCGAGGAAGTAGACGAACAGCGGGTGGCTGTCGCGGTTGTCGATGATCCAGTCGGTGGTCTTGCCGAGCGGCTCGGTCAGGTCGACGGTGAGCGCGTCGGGCCAGGCGCCGGACGCCCACTTGGCGTTGACGATGGGGATGAGGATCGCAGCGGCGACGGCGAGCAGCAGGAGCTTGCCGACGGCACGGTGGCGCAGGAGCGCTCCGATTCCCGTGTCGCGTACGGAGGTCGATGCGGTGGCGGTGGCCATCAGGCGACCACCTCGCCGGTATCGGAGCGCCCCTTGTCGGGCTTCGTGACACGCCCGTCCGCCGGAGCCACGCCGGCGACGACGCCGAGCAGCGCCTCGTGGTCGACGACGCCCAGGCAGCGCGGACCGTCCATCACGCGCACCGGGAAGCCGGACTTGGCGACGGCCTCGATGGCGTCGGCGACCTTGGCGTCCGGCGAGAGCGCCGGGCCGCGGTCCTGCTCGTCGGTGTCGGCGGGGCGCATGGCGGTGCGCACGCTCATCACGTCGGCGCGCGCCACGTCCCGTACGAAGTCGCGTACGTAGTCGTCGGCCGGGGAGCCGACGATCTCCTCGGGCGTGCCGAGCTGCACGATGCGGCCGTCGCGCATCAGCGCGATGCGGTCGCCCAGGCGCAGGGCCTCGCTGAGGTCGTGGGTGATGAAGACCATCGTGCGGCCCTCTTCGCGGTGCAGGCGGATGACTTCTTCCTGCATGTCGCGGCGGATGAGCGGGTCGAGCGCGCTGAACGGCTCGTCGAAGAGCAGGACTTCGGGGTCGACGGCGAGGGCGCGGGCCAGGCCCACGCGCTGCTGCTGGCCGCCGGAGAGCTGTCCGGGCTTGCGCTGTTCGAGGCCTTCGAGGCCGACCTTGGCGACGACTTCGAGGGCCTTGGCGCGGCGCTCGGCCTTGCCTACGCCCTGGATCTCCAGGCCGTACGCGACGTTGTCGAGGACGGTGCGGTGCGGGAGGAGGCCGAAGTGCTGGAAGACCATGGCGGCGCGGTGCCTGCGCAGTTCACGCAGGCGCGCCTTGTCCATGCCGAGTACGTCCTCGCCGTCGATCGCGATGGACCCCGATGTCGGCTCGATGAGCCGGGTGAGGCAGCGTACGAGCGTCGACTTGCCGGACCCCGAGAGGCCCATGACGACGAAGACCTCGCCCTTCTTCACCTCGAAGGACACATCGCGCACGGCGGCGGTGCAGCCGGTCTGCTCGCGCAGTTCGGCGGGGGTGAGGTCGTGGACGGAGGTGTCGCCCGGTATTCGGTCGGCCTTCGGGCCGAAGACCTTCCAGAGGTTCTCGACGGCGAAGACGGGTCCGTCGGCGGACTCCGGCGGCTTCGCTTCTTCCTTCTTCATCACCGCGGCCTCGCTCATCGGCCATCACCACCCAGCATCTCGGCACACTTCTCCCCGACCATGAGCACTCCGATCATCGGGTTCACGGCGGGCATCGTCGGGAAGACGGATGCGTCCGCGATACGGATTCCTTCAAGTCCCCGGATCTTCAACTCCGGGTCCACCACGGCGAGTTCGTCCGTAGCGGCTCCCATGCGGCAGGTTCCCGCCGGGTGGTACACGGTGTGCGCGGCCTTGCGCACGAGCTCGCTGATCTCGGCGTCGTCGGTGACGTCCGGGCCGGGGAAGACCTCGCGCTTGAGCCACTTGGCGAAGGGCTCGGCCTGCGCGACCTTGCGGGCCAGCTTGATGCCGTCGACGAGGGTCTGGCCGTCGTAGTCGACGCCGTTCTCGTCGTACTCGAAGTACTTGAAGTCGAGGGCGGGCTTCACCTCGGGGTCGGCCGACGTCAGGTAGACGCGGCCGCGCGCACGGGACTTGGGGATGTTCGGCGTCATCGAGACGCCGTGCTCCGGGCGTTCGTAGCCCAGGCGCTCCGGGTTGTCCGTGAACGGGATTTGGTAGAAGTGGAACATCAGGTCGGGACCCTTGTGGTCCGGGTCCCGCTTCACGAAGAGGCCCGCGTCGGAGTCCATCGCGGAGTTGCCGGGGATCGGCCCGTTGGTCTCCCAGACGATGACCGACTCGGGGTGGTCGAGGAGGTTCTCGCCGACGCCCGGCAGGTCGTGCGTCACAGGAATGCCGAGGGCTTCGAGGTCCCCCGCGGGGCCGATGCCGGAGTGCATGAGCAGCCGGGGCGTGTCGACGGCGCCCGCGCAGACGAGCACCTCGCGGCGGGCGGTCAGCAGCTGCTCGGCGCCGTCCTTCGTACGGATGTGGACGCCGCGCGCGGTCTTGCCCTCCAGCTCCAGCTTGGTGGCCCACGTCTCCAGGAAGAGGTGGAGGTTCGGGCGGTCGCCGGCCTCCATGTGGGGGTGGAGGTAGGCGACGGACGCGGAGGAACGCTTGTTGTTCTCCGGGTGGTACGAGAGGTCGAAGAAGCCGACGCCCTCGTCGAAGGGCTTGTCGTTGAAGCCGACGACCTCGGGGACGCCGAGCGCGCTCTTCGTCGCCTCGACCCAGTCGGTGGCGATCTGGTTCTGGTCCTTCTTGGCGACGCGCACGATGTTGTTGCGCAGCTTGCCGAAGAAGGGGTCCATCGACTTGGCGCCCCAGCCGGTGGCGCCCGCCTCTTCCCACTCGTCCCAGTCGGAGGGCAGCGGCTTGAAGGAGATCAGGGTGTTGTGCGACGAGCAGCCGCCGAGGACCTTGGCGCGGCTGTGCAGGATGTGCGAGTTGCCGCGCGGCTGCTCGGTGGTCGTGTAGCCGTAGTCGAGGTCGCCGCCGAGCAGGCCGAGCCAGCGGCGCAGCGTGAGGACGTCCTCGCGGTCGATGTCGCTGGGGCCGCCCTCGATGACGGCGACGGTGACGCCCGGGTCCTCGGTGAGGCGGGATGCGATCACCGAACCGGCGGTGCCGCCGCCGACGATGACGTAGTCGTACTCAGTGGTCTCAGCCATGCGTGCTGCTCCTCTTCCTGCGAGGTGTGGTGCAAGGTGCTCGCGCGTAGTGAGCGGGGGGTGCTCGGACGTACGGACATACACGTGCGCGGGGGCGGGACCGCCGCCCCCGCGCACGCCTCTACGAGTCGGGCCTCAGCCCGCGAACCAGCGGACCGGCCGCGGTGCCAGGTTCTGGTAGATGTGCTTGGACTCGCGGTACTCGGCGAGACCGGCGGGTCCGAGCTCGCGCCCGACGCCGCTCTTGCCGAAGCCGCCCCACTCCGCCTGCGGAAGGTAGGGGTGGAAGTCGTTGATCCAGATGGTGCCGTGGCGCAGGCGCCGGGCCATGCGGCGGCCGAGGCCCGCGTCGTTGGTCCAGACGGCGCCCGCGAGGCCGTACTCGGTGTCGTTGGCGAGCGCGACGGCCTCGTCCTCGGTGCGGAAGGTCTCGACGGTCAGGACCGGGCCGAAGACCTCCTCGCGGACCACGCGCATCTCGCGGTGGCACTGGTCCAGGACGGTCGGCTCGTAGAAGTAGCCGGTCGCGGGGCGGACCTCGCTGGGCTCGGGGCGCTTGCCGCCGGTGCGCAGGACGGCACCTTCCTCAAGGGCGGAGGCGACGTACATCTCGGTCTTCTCGCGCTGCTGCTGCGAGACGAGCGGGCCGCACTCCACGCCGTCCTCGGTGCCGCGGCCGAGCTTGATCTTGCTTGCGCGGCGGGCGAGTTCGGCGACGAAGCGCTCGCGCACCGACTCCTCGATGATGAGGCGGCCACCGGCGGAGCAGACCTGCCCGCTGTGGATGAAGGCGGCGTTCAGCGCCTGGTCGACGGCGGTGTCGAAGCCCTCTTCGGTGGCGCAGGCGTCGGCGAAGACGACGTTCGGGTTCTTGCCGCCGAGTTCGAGGGCGACCTTCTTGACGCCGAGGGCCGCGGCCTGGGCGACCTTGGTGCCGGAGACGAGGCCGCCGGTGAAGGAGACCAGGTCGACGTCGGGGTGGTCGGACAGGCGCGCGCCGACCGTGTGGCCGGGTCCTGTCACGATGTTCGCGACACCGGACGGGAGGCCCGCCTCGACGAGCAGCTCGATCAGCGCGACCGTCGTCAGCGGAGTGACCTCACTCGGCTTGATGACGAAGGTGTTGCCCGCGGCGAGCGCGGGGGCGATCTTCCAGCTGGCCTGGAGGAGCGGGTAGTTCCAGGGCGTGATCATCGTGCAGACGCCGACCGGCTCGTGCACGACGACGCTGTGGATGTCGTCGGAGCCCGCGTCGACCACGCGGCCCGCGCCCTCGCCGATCACCAGGTCGGCGAAGTAGCGGAAGGCGTCGGCGACGCAGTCGACGTCGACGCGGCCCTCCTCGACGGTCTTGCCGGCGTCGCGGCTCTCCAGGAGCCCGATCTTCTCCCGGTCGCGTACGAGGAGGTCCGCGACGCGGCGCAGCAGTGCGGCCCGTTCGGCGACGGGCGTGGCCGGCCACGGTCCGTGGTCGAATGCCTCACGTGCGGCGGCGATGGCCGCGTCGGTGTCCTCGGTGCCGCCCTCGGCGATCAGTGCGAACGGCTTGGCATCCGCCGGGTCGAGGATCTCGCGCGTGGCGCCGGAGAGGGCGCTTCGCCACTCTCCGCCCACATGGATGGTCTGTTGTGCGGACACGTCCCGTTTGCCTTCCGTTCCTGTCATACGCCCCGCCTGTCACTCGCGGTAGCCGGGTGCACATGCCCCGAGGCGGAGAAACCATGCGCATTACATAACTGAAAGTGCGCTGTGTCACTGCGCGTGCAGGCACCTGGGGCGAAACGTACGCTCGAAGAGGGGTTTGCCCTTGGAGGTGGCGCTATGCGTGGAATATCCAAGAGGCGTGCCTGGGGTACGGCGGCCTGTACGGCTGCCGCGCTGCTGGTCGCCCCGGCCGTCGCACTCGCCGACACGGAGGATCTGAGCGCACAGGAGATCTCCGACAAGGCGGAGCAGGAGCTGCTCGACGCGAAGTCGGTCCACCTGAAGCTGGAGCAGAAGGGCAAGGACGTCGACGGCGGCGAGCCGGTCTCCATGGACCTCACCCTGGACCAGGACGACAACTGCGTCGGCTCGCTGCGCATGGCCGACGACGGCGGCAGCCTGGAGCTGATCAAACAGGGCGAGAAGGTCTGGATGAAGCCCGACCTCGCCTTCTGGAAGGCCCAGCTCCCCGGCGGCCAGGGCGAGGCCGCGGCCGAGGTGATCGGGGACCGCTATCTGTACGGCACGACCGACGACGCCCTGCTCAAGGACATGGCCGGGGTCTGCGACCTCAACACGATCCAGGACGAGGTGAAGAACAAGTCCGACGACAACACGGCTCTGAAGAAGGGCGAGACGACCAAGGTCGACGGCACGTCCGCGATCCCCGTCTCGGGCAGGGAGGACGGCAAGACCACCACGCTGTACGTCGCGACCGAAGGCACTCCGTACCTGGTCAGGGCCACGGAGAAGGGCGAAGGGACCGACTCGACGCTGACGCTCAGCGACTACGACAAGCCGGTCCCGTCGAAGACTCCGTCGGAGAAGGACTCCGTGGACGTGTCCCAGCTGCAGGGTCAGGTGACGGACAAGCCGAACACCTACTGACCGCCTATCCGTCGATCTCGTCGATCTCGTCGATCTCGTCGAGGTCCGCAGGCTCGTCCCGCACGGCGAGCCCCGCCACCCACAGCGGCATCAGCCAGTGCACGACGAACGCGGTGAAGAGCACGGGGAAGAGCAGCCCCTCGGTGTCCCACCCCTGGTACGCGGTGAACCCCGCGCCGATCGCCGCCGCGAGGAGCAGCCAGAGCATGACCTGACGCGCACGCGCCGCGACGCGGACCCGCTCCGCGCGCTGCCGCTCGTCCAGAACCCGCTCGCGCAGTTCGAGGAGGCCGCGCGTGGCGCCGTTGATGACGCCGGTGGCGACGCACCACGGCAGCAGAAGCCCGAGCATCGTCCACATCGCCCAGCGCTGGTCGCCGACGACCGTGAGCAGCCAGGCCGCGACACTCGCCACGGTCAGCGCGATGTGGGCGCCGACCACGAACCGCCTGCGCACGGCGGTGGCGTACAGCGGCGCCGCCTCGCGCCGGTTCATGAGCGCGAACATCCGCCGGTCGTAGCCGGTCATCTCCTGTGCCTCTTGTACCCGCTGGCCCGTCATCCCTGACTCCTCCCGTAGACCTCGTCCGTGAGCGGGCGGAACGGCTCCAGGGAGAACAGCGCCTCCACCGGAAGACCGAAGAACACCGCGATCTTCAGCGCCAGGTCGAGGCTCGGGTTGTACTGCCCGCGCTCGATGTAGCCGATGGTCTGGTAGTGGACCCCCACTGCCTCGGCCAGGCTCTGGCGCGACACTTTCCGCTCCGCGCGCACCATCGCCAACCTGTTGTGCACTTGCTCGCTCATGTATAAGAAGTACTACATTGGTGAGCAGGTTGGCAACGGCGGGCAGCTCGCGGTGATCAGGGCTCGGGGCAGATCTCGTCCGGCGGGCAGAACCACGCCAGGGCGGTGGACATGAACTCCCGCTCGTCCTGCCTGCCGTCCGCGTCGGAGCCGTACACCGCCAGGGCGTACAACTCGCCGTCCACCGCCTCGAAGCGATGGTCGATGACGTGCCACGTGCCGATGTCCGGTCCGTCCTTGAACTTCTCGGCCACGTACTCGAGACGGGCCGCCGGGCGGCCCTCATCGTCCATGCGCTCCAGCGGGGCGAGCTGGTCGAAGCCGCCGGGCATCGGAGTCTCGTCCAGCCAGGTCCGCAGCGATGCGTACGGGGACGCCTCGCTCACCCGGTACAGCTGCAGCCGCCGGTCGCCTTCCGGGCTGAGGTAGTTGATGACGTCGAAGCCCTCGGTCGGCTCGACCAGGTGGCGGACCCAGCCCCGCGGGACCGCGAGCCGGTAGCCCTCCGCGTCGAACACCTCCTCGTACGGAGCGGGCGGCACACCCGCGGGCGACGGCACCGCGGTGTCGCCATCGCCGTCGGTCTCCACGCTCTGCGATGGCCGCTCCAGGACCGTCAGATACCCCGTCGGCCCCGGCTCGTCCTTCCAGCCGAGCGCCCAGCCCCCGAAGGCGAGACCACCCACGACGAGAACCGCCACGACACCGCGCAGCGCCTTGCCCTGACGCACCGCGTCCCGGTCGTGGAGCTCGGCGATCCGCCGTTCCTCCTCGTGGCCGACCCACTCCTGGCGGTCGGCGTCGAAGATCCGCACCGCTCGCCCTCAGCTGGCGCAGCGAGACCCGCGGGGCGTCCGGCGGCGCCTGCACGGGGCGGCCGACGCCGAGCCGGGAGCACGCGGACCGCAGGGCGCGCGCGGCGGGCGACGCGGGAGCCTCCCCTCCGGGGGCCTCGGGCTGCGCCAGCCAGAGGCGGAACGAGGGGGCCAGCGAGGGCAGGGCGCGCAGGGCGGCAATGCCGATCGCCACGCCCGCCGCGGGGCCGTCGACGCAGGCGCGCAGGGCGTCACGGACGGGGCCCTCCGGCTCACCGGCCACGATCGTGTCGACCTCGCGGAACTCGGGGGCGATCGGCCCGAGCACGTGCGGCACCACTTCGAGGACGAGCATGCCGCCCTGGGTGTGCACCCTGACCAGGAGCGAGACGACGACCTGTTCGTTCCAGGCGCCGACCCGGATCCGCAGGAAGTGGCGCCGCGCCTCCCCGCCCTCGCCGGCCGACCGTTCGAGGTGCCGGGCCGCCTGCCCCGCGTCGTAGAGCCCCGCGGTCTCGTACCCCTGGCCGGTGTAGAGCTGCTCGTCGCGGCCCGCGCCCGCGGGGAGGTAGACGAACTCCTCGATCTCCAGGTCCCGCAGCCGGTCCACGCTGGTGGCCGCGGCGGACCTGCGCAGGTCCTTCAGGCGGGGCTCGATCATCTTGATGACCTCGCGGGCGGCGAGCGGTTCGTACGCGCGCTGAGCCGGGACCCCGGCGTCCTGCTTCTCCTCGGCGCGCTGCAGCTCAAGGACGACCGACCATGGTTTGCGGGGCTTTCCCGCGCCGACGAAGGGGCGGTTCGCGTCGTACAGGGTGACCGGCGCGTTCTGCTCGCGGTGGATGCAGTCGGCGATGCGGGAGAACCGCCGTGGGATGCGGGGCTGTTCGGTCTCGGCGAAGGCCTGGCGGGCGAGCTGGGTGCGCAGGGTGCGCTTGCGCAGGAACTGATGGCGCCACACGACGGCCGCGACGAGCAGCGGGAAGATCACGGGGTACGGGGTGTCCCTGATCACAGAGATCGCGGAGTACGCGTACGCGGCCGCGCACCACCACACGAAGGCGGTCACCAGCCAGCTGATCCGGCGTCGCAGCCAGGCCAGCGGCGCGGGAAGCTCCACCTGCCGCAGGGTGCCGCCGTCCGCCCCCCGGCCCGAGACCACCCGGGCCAGCCACAGCGCCACGACCACCACGGCGTACGCGATCGCCCAGCCGCCCGGCACTAAAGCGCCGAACGTGCCGTCGGGGCCCGCGTCCACGAGGTCGTCCGGGTCGAAGGCGAGCAGCGCGAGATCCCCGCCGGTGACGCCCGATTCGCCGCCCCTGGAGTCTTCGAGCGCGTCCCAGATCATCACCGCGTCGGTGGCGAGGAACCCGGTCCACACGGCCGCCAGGAGCAGTGCGGTGAACAGTTCCTCGCGCCGGGCGCGCAGCGCGTGCGCGAGCACCGGAAGCACATCGGCACCGAGCGGCGGCGCCACGGGGCGCTCCGCGTGACCGACGAGTTCTGAGACGACCCGTCTGCGGAACACCGCGTCCAGGTGGACGCCGGCACACAGCAGTCTGGTGGCCTCGGTGTTCCCTGCCATGGCCAACTCCGTTTGGATAAAGCGGAATTGGAGCGTAACGGAGCGTGTAGGCAAGGGCCACAGAGAGGTGACCACGCCCCTCGAATAAGTGAAACCTCAGCCCTCGTGCGAGTGGTTTCCACGCGGGTGCGGACCCCCGCCTTCGCACAGCAGATCCCGCACGCACTCCCGCAGCCACGCATGAGCAGGATCCGCGTCGTGCCGGGGGTGCCAGGCGATGCCCAGCGGCAGCACCGGCAGGTCGAGAGGGATCTCGAAGGTGACCAGGCCGAGGGTGTCCGTCAGGGGCCGCGCCCAGGAGACGGTGAGGCCCACCAGGTCGGTGCGCAGCAGGATGAAGAGCGACGAGGGGTACGTCCCCACGCTGCCCACCACCCGGCGCGTCAGCCCCCGTTCGGCGAGGGCGCCGTCCAGCGGTCCCTGCAGTCTGCCCCTCCTGGAGACCGTGATGTGGTCGGCGGCCGCGAACCGCTCGGGGGTCAACTCGCCCCGCAGCAGCGGATGTCCGGGGCGCACGACCCCCAGCATCCGGTCGTCGCGCAGGTGCTCCACCCGCACCTCGGGCGCGACCGTGTCGATCACCCCGGCCTCCAGGTCGGCCGTGCCCTCGCGCAGCACGGGCGCGTCCACGTGGCTCTCGCCGAGGAAGCGGATGCGCACGCCGGGCGCCTCGGCCGCGGCGCGGGCGAACAGGGCGTGGCCGTAGGCGGCGGCGATCGAGTCCTGCCCGAGCACCGTGAAGGTGCGGGACACGGTGCGCAGATCGGCCGCGCCAGGACCGGCGAACAGGGCCCGCGCCCGCTCCACCACGGCGCTCACCTCGGCCCGGACGGCGAGCGCGTGCGGGGTCGGCACCATCTGCCGTCCCGCCCGTACGAGGACGGGGTCGCCCAGGGCCTTGCGGATGCGGCCCAGGGTGCGGCTCATCGCGGGCTCCGACAGGTGCATCCGGCGGGCGGCGCCGGACACGCTCTCCTCGTCGAGGAGCACGTCGAGGGCGAGCAGGAGATTGAGGTCGAGGCCGCTGCCGGGATGACCCGGCTCGGATTGCGTCACGCGCATACATCCCTTGCAAAGGTTGCACTGGAGATCATGTGAGGAGCGAGCCTACGGTGAACGGGCATCCCACACCACGACGCTCCTTGGAGGAGCCTTGCCCTCGCCTGCCCGAAACCGGCTCGGCCGCTCGGCCGAACTGACCCTCTGCGCCTGCGTGCTCGTCGCACAGGGCATGGTCGCCGCCATCAACCTCCTCATCCCGCAGCTGAGTTCGTCGTCCGTCGATCCCTCGGCGAGCGAACTGCTGTGGACGGTCGACGCGTACGTCATCGTCTTCGCGGGCCTTCTCATCCCCGCGGGCGCCCTCGGCGACCGGTACGGCCGCAAGGGCGCGCTGCTCTGGGGTCTTGGACTCTTCGCCCTGGGCGCCGCGGTCAGCGCGCTCGCCACCGGGCCCCTCCAGCTGATCGCCGGGCGGGGTGTCTCCGGCGCGGGGGCCGCGCTGATCATGCCCGCGACCATGTCGATCCTGGTGCGCACCGCCTCGCCGGAGCAGCGGCCGCGGGTCATCGCGTCCTGGGCGCTCGCCGCGGGGCTCGGCGGTTTCGCGGGGAACGCCGTCGGCGGCCTGATCGGCCAGTACCTGCCGTGGCGCGCGCTGTTCTGGCTGATGGTGCCGCTCGCCGCGCTCCTCGCTTTCGCGGCGGTGCGCACAACTCCCCGTACGGAGACGTCTGTCGAGGCCGCCATCGATCCCCTGGGCGCGGCCCTCCTCACCGGCGGGCTGCTCTCGGTGCTTTTCGGCATCATCGAGAGTCCGGTGTACGGCTGGACGTCGGCGCGCATCCTCGTGGCGTTCGCGCTGGGCGCGGCGCTCATCGGGGCGTTCGTGGCACACGCCCTGCGCTCACGCGCACCGCTCTTCGACCCGCGGGTCTTCGGGTCCCGCAGGCTGCGGGCGGCGACCCTCGGAACGGCCGCGTCCTTCTTCGGCCTCTTCTCGCTCTTCTACGTCAACTCGCAGTACCTGCAGTACGTGAAGGGGTACGGCGCCGCCCGCGCGGGCCTCGCCATCGTCCCGCTCACCGCGGGCATGGTCCTTGTCCCGAAGCTCGCCGCACGCTGGTCGAAGCGGCCACGCCCGCTGGTGGGCGGCGGGCTGCTCCTGATCGGGCTCGGCCTGCTCGGCGCGTCCACGGCCGACGCGGGCACGCCCTACGCGGCGTACGCCTGCTGGCTGCTCGTCATCTCGGCGGGCACGGGGATGTGCATGCCCGCGCTCACCCTCGGCGTCGTCTCGTCGCTGCCGCCGCACCAGGCGGGCCTCGGCTCGGGGCTCGGGACGTCGGCGCGGGAGGTCGGGGCCGCGCTGGGGGTGGCCGTCACGGGGACGGTCCTCGCGTCGCACCAGGGGTTCACCTCCGGGATGGAGGCGTCGCTGCGGGTCGTGGGGCTCGCGGTGGTGGCCGCGGCGGCCCTGGTCACCTTCGGCTACGGGGCCGGACGCACGTCACCCCCGGCTGCCGATCGAGCGGCTGCCGGGGGCGATGCGAAGTGTCGTACTGGTCGACGTGAGGTGTCGTCCTAGATGAGACCGAGGCCGCGGACCGCCTCGCGCTCCTCGGTGAGCTCCTTGACGGACGCGTCGATGCGCGCACGCGAGAACTCGTTGATGTCCAGGCCCTGGACGATCTCGTACTTGCCGTCCTTGGTGGTGACGGGGAAGGAGGAGATGAGGCCCTCCGGAACGCCGTACGAACCGTCCGACGGGATGCCCATCGAGGTCCAGTCACCGGCGGCCGTGCCGTTCACCCACGTGTGGACGTGGTCGATGGCGGCGTTGGCGGCGGAGGCGGCCGAGGACGCGCCACGGGCCTCGATGATCGCGGCGCCGCGCTTGGCGACGGTCGGGATGAAGTCGTCGGCGAGCCAGGTCTGGTCGCTCACGACGTCCGCGGCGTTCTTGCCGGCGATCTCCGCGTGGAAGATGTCGGGGTACTGGGTGGCCGAGTGGTTGCCCCAGATGGTGAGGCGCTTGATGTCGGAGACCGGGGCGCCGGTCTTCTTCGACAGCTGCGAAAGCGCGCGGTTGTGGTCGAGGCGGGTCATCGCGGTGAAGCGCTCGGCCGGTACGTCCGGGGCGGCGGCCTGCGCGATCAGCGCGTTCGTGTTGGCCGGGTTGCCCACGACGAGGACCTTGATGTCGTCCGCGGCGTTGTCGTTGATCGCCTTGCCCTGCGGCTTGAAGATGCCGCCGTTGGCGGAGAGCAGGTCGCCGCGCTCCATGCCCTTGGTGCGGGGGCGGGCGCCGACGAGGAGGGCGACGTTGGCGCCGTCGAAGGCGACGTTCGGGTCGTCGCTGATCTCGATCGAGTTCAGCAGCGGGAAGGCGCAGTCGTCGAGCTCCATGGCGGTGCCCTCGGCGGCCTTCAGGGCCGGCGTGATCTCGAGCAGTCGCAGATTGACCGGCACGTCCGCGCCGAGCAGGTGGCCGGACGCGATGCGGAAGAGCAGCGCGTAGCCGATCTGGCCGGCCGCGCCGGTGACGGTGACATTCACGGGAGTGCGGGTCATGGCGATCTCCGTAAGACAGCTGGCGGTGGGGGTCCCTGCCCCTTGTGCGGGGTCCCCTTGTGCTGGATCCCCACCGACGCCCTCGATGATCGATCTCTTGGCATCAAGAGAGATCCGCCGCTCAGGCTATCGCGCCCCGCCGACCCCCGAACCCCGGGAGGGTGTGGCCCGCCCCACAGAGATCCATCTGTGGGAAAACTGTGGGAAAAACCGCCACGAAGCGGCGGTGCAGTGATCCCGCAAAAGTTCAGCGCGGCGACACGCATGTCTTCGGCGAGTGCGGGCACACGCAGCAGTACCCCCACGGGAGTGGTCACACCCCCAGGCGGCCGCCACGCTCCCCCCCTGAGATGGTGGCCGCCATCTCCCGTCGGTCACCCCCTGCGCCCGGGGCGCCTACTTCGTGCAGCCGGTCTGGCCCGCCTTGAGGGTCGCGCACGCCTCCGCCGACGCACCATCCTTGACGGCCACCATCGGCGTGTACGCGTCCAAGTCCGCGTTCACGGTCCCGTTCTGCTTGGCTCCGTCGCCGGAGATCGTGACCTTGTCGCCCGGAGCCGCCTGCGTGATGCGTGCCCACGCCGCCCCGCACGTCTTGCTGTAGCGGACCTCGACCAGGGCCTTGCCCACCGTCGCGCGCGTCGTCGTGGCGGCCAGTTCGCCGCCGCAGCCCATGGTCTCCGGGTCCTTGCCCGTGCAGCTCTTGCCGCTGCACTCGACGCCCTCGGGCAGGTCCTTGTCGCTCGTGCTCGGCGACGCCGGCGGCTTGGCGCCTTCGTTGCCCTTGTCGTCCTTGCCGAAGTCGGTCAGGAAGACCGCGGCGGCTATGACGACGAGCGCGCCGACGACGCCCGCCAGGAACATCGTCAGCTTCCTGCGCCGCCGCTGCCGGTCGGGCGAGTCACCGCCATGGCCCGGCTCGTGCGTACCGGGCGGCCCCAGGACGACGCCCTGGTCGCCCCCGCCCCCAGGTCCGTACGACGGAGCCTGCGGCGGCACCGTCGGCGAGACGCCCGCGGGGCCCGCGACCCCGGTGACGCTGCCGCCGGGGCCTGCCGTACGCCCTGGCCGGTCGACGGAACCGACACCGGCACCGGCACCGGCTCCGGCACCGGCACCCGCGCCCGCGGCGCCGTTGCGCGCCGTGCCGCCACTCCCCGCGCCCTTGCTCTTGCCCTTGGGCGGATTCGGACCCAACTCGCCGAGCGCGGCCCGCGCCTGGGAGATCCGGATCGCCTGCATGGTCATGTCGTGCCGCATCTCGGAGCGGCTCCACGCGCGCTCGGCGAGTTCCCACATGGTGATGAGGTGAACGGGATTGGTGCCCGTCACCTCGGCAAGCGCGACGATCGCACCCTTCGGAGCGAGCAGCCGCCCGTTCAGATAGCGCTCCCACGACGTCTTGCTGTACCCGGTGCGGTCCGACACCGCGGCGATGCTCAGACCACTGCGGTCGACGAGCCTGCGCAGCTGACTGGCGAACTCCCTGACCTCCGGATCCAGCTCATCCGGTAGTGCCTTCCAACGAGGCATTACTCCCCCTATTCCCCCCGTACGTGCCAACGTGCCCCCGCGCGTGGTTCCCCCCGCTCTGCCCATGAGGCAGCCCCCGCTGCTCCCTGTCATGGGCTACCCAGAGGGATGCCAAAAGTCAGGATGTCAGTTCCCGGACCGGGGGCGCACGGGAGGATTCGGGCCACTGGCGTGCACCGTCGCACTCCGTGCGGTCCGGCGTCCAGTGTCCCATCGCTGTCCCGCTCCACGATGCGGAACCCCAGCTAGCGGCCTGGGACGTCCCAAAGCGTCCCGAATGCGTCGGTTGACCCTTTTGTGGAATGCCTCCGGGAGGAAGCATCGAAGACGTCAACGCACCACCTAGGGGGAATACATGCGCATCAGCAAGGGCAGGCCGAAGCGGCTGATCGGCTCGGCGGTGGCCGTGACGGCGGGGGCGGCGATCGCGCTCGGCGGCACCGCGTCGCTCGCGCAGGCCAGTGGGCCGCACGTCGTCGACGGCAAGGGTGCCGCGTACAACGACTGGGGCGACGAGGGCGAACTGTCGCGCCACAGCCACGCGAACAGCAACGCCACGCGCCTCTGGCAGTCCGTCCTGTACGCGGACGGGGCCAAGTGGAAGGACAGCAACGGCAAGCGGCACACGTTCAAGAAGTGGGACATCGACGGCAGCTTCGGCCGGAAGACCGAGTCGGCCACCAAGTGGTGGCAGCAGCGCGAGGACGTCGAGGACGTGGACGGCATCGTCGGCAAGGAGACGTTCGGCGTCGCTGACGACTTCCTGAACGGCCCGGCCGGCGGCGGCCACGTCACCTACAGCGGCTACAAGCACGACGTCGGCTTCAAGCGCCTCTCCGGCACGTACTACGTGAAGATCGACGGAAAGTGGAAGAAGGCGGCGTACAACTGGCGCGGCTGACCCCCACCCCCAGCTCATGCGCTAGCGCATCTAGCGCATGAGGAATCTCAGCAGCCCTTCGAACAGCGCCGCGAGGACGAGGAGCGTGGTGACCGCGGCGGTGGAGCGCCACGTCCACGCCGAGCGGGCACGCGACGGCCGCCGTGGCCCTCTGGACCACGCAGGGGGCGCACTCTTGCCCGTCTTGCCTGCCCTGCTCGTCTTGCCCGCCTTGCCTGCCCTACTCGTCTTGGCCGCCTTGCTCAGTACGACGCCCGGGGCGGGCTCCGTGCCGCCCGCACCGCCCCGCGGCCAGGCGCGGACGGCCACCTCCCAGCGCGCGCAGAACCGTTCGCCGTCCTCCCCCGCGACCTTGCACAGCGCCGCGACCGCCTGCCGGGGCGGTGGCTGCTGTGCGTTGAGGTAACGCTGCCAGGAGGACTTGCTGTAGGCCGTCTCCTTGCCGAGCGCGATCAGGCTCAGGCCGGTGCGGTCCTTGAGCAGCCGCAGTTGCTCCACGAAATGCCGTACCTCCGGCGGAAGTGCCTCCGGAAGCGGCCGCCAGGCAGCACTCATGCTTCACCCCCAGCATGGGCCCAGTTTGCCCCCATGACGGCGGGGTGACCCGAAGTGGTTCCCTCCGCGCCGGTCCACCCCCTGTTGCGGGCCGGGAACACCGTTGCGGAATGGTCACCTCCCTGCCACAGGGGCAAGGCATCCCTTGTACGGAATTGGCGGGGGCATGACGCTAGATCCCGTTGGAGCGGCCCCCCACAGACCGGCGGCGCCCGTCCTCCCACGGGGGAGAGGACGGGCGCCGTCTCAGTTCCTCTGACGCTAGCGGCCGCCGCCGCCCGGCGTGACGAGGCCCGTCTCGTACGCCACCACCACCGCCTGCGCCCTGCTGTCCAGGTCGAGTTTGGACATCGTCCGGTTGAGGTGGGTCTTGACGGTGGCCTCGCTGATGTAGAGGCGGTCGGCGATGTCCGCGTTGGACAGGCCCGTCGCGATCAGCTTCAGGACCTCGACCTCGCGCAGGGTCAGCGCCCGCAGATCGGGCGGCGGCTCCGCGCAGTCACCCCCGGCTCCCGCACCGGCCTGCCGGGCGAAGGCCTCGACGAGGCGGCAGGTGACGCTGGGCGCGAAGAGCGCGTCGCCGCCACCGACGGCGGCCACCGCGGCGAGCAGGCGCTCGGGCCCGGAGTCCTTGAGCAGGAAGCCCGACGCTCCGGCCCGCAGCGCCCCGTACACGTACTCGTCGAGATCGAACGTGGTCAACACCAGGACGCGCGGCGGTGGTTCGGGGGCCTCGGCGAGGATCTTCTCGGTGGCCACGATGCCGCTCATGCCGGGCATGCGGATGTCCATCAGGACCACGTCGGGCCGGGTCGTCGCGGCGAGCGCGACGGCTTCCGCACCGTCGCCCGCCTCACCGACGACCTCGATGCCGGGCGCGGCGCGCAGCAACCCCACCAATCCGGCCCGGATGAGGAACTGGTCGTCGACCACGAGCACCCTGGTCATCTAAGTCGCGTCGTCCCCCTGCGATGCGGCCTGCGCGGACGTCGGCAGAGTCAGTCGCACGGCGAACCCTCCCTCGCTCCGCGGGCCGATGCTGATCGTCCCGCCGTAGAGCTTGGCCCGCTCCCGCATCCCAATCAACCCATGGCCGCTCCCTGTGCTCACTCTGTCCGGAATCACCCCCTCCCCGTCATTGGTGACCGAAACCGTCACATGGTGTGGCTGGTAACGCAGTTCGACCGCCGCGCCGGCTCCTCGCGCGTGCTTCAGTACGTTGGTCAGGGCCTCCTGGACCACGCGGTACGCGCAGAGTTCGATCCCGGGAGCGAGCTGGCGCGGTGTCCCCTCGACACGCAGCTCGACGTCGACTCCCCCGGCCCGCACCCGCTCGATCATCTCGCCGAGCCGCGCCAGTCCCGGCATCGGCGCGTCGGGCGCGCCGTCGCCCTCCTCCTGCGCCCGCAGCACCCGCAGCATGCGGCGCAGCTCCTCCAGCGCCTCGCCGCTGGTGCCGGAGATGGTGGAGAGCGCGGCGTGGGCGGTGGCGGGATCGGAGGCGAAGACGAACTTCGCGAGGCCCGCCTGCACGGATATCACGGACATGTGATGCGCCACGACATCGTGCAACTCCCTTGCTATGCGCCCGCGTTCCTCGGCCACCTCGCGCCGCGCCCGCTCGTCCTGCTCACGTTTCAGCTGCCTGGCCAGTTTCGCGGAACGGCGCGCGAGGTGACCGAACCGCCAGATCACCAGGGGGAAGCCGATGGCCTGTCCGACCACGGACGCCATGGACGCGCCTTCGCTCACCAGGCCCGCGTAGATCCAGACGGCACTCATCAGGGCGGCGCAGGGGACGGAGACGCGGGCGGGCCGCAGGGACGTGACCGTGTAGACGGTGAGCATGGGCGCGAAGGTGTTCACCACGGGCCAGTAGCCGAGGGTGACGTACCCGGCCCACACCACGTGCACCAGGAGCAGGACCGCGAGCGGCGCCTTGGAGCGGCACGCGACCGGCAGATTGGCGAGCGCCACCAACACGTAACCCCGCACGTCGAGTTCGGGCCACCCCTGCCGCACCGACTCCTGCCCGAGGAGCACGGCGACGGTGGTCAGGGCGACCGCGATCGACGTGTCGGCGACGAGGGGGCGGATCCGCATCGCCGCAGCGTAGCCCGGGTGCGGGCACCGGAACGTCAAACTACGGCGGTACAGCGGAAGTTGCAGGAACCACGGCCGTACTCCGTGGGACGTGCCGAAACCTCAACCCCGCGCGGGACGACTCCCCCCGCCCCTACGCCGTAGCTTCTCGGGCAAGGGCGAGACAGAGCCGCGGCCCGTCCTCACACGGGGGGAGAGGACGGGCCGCGGCCATGGCGTGCGAAACGCTCGCCGTCAAGTAGTGATCGTCCGGTGCAGCGTGTCGCCGAGGAACGGGATCTCCAGCCACGGATCCGGCTGCGCCATCATCGCGAGCAGCACGATGGCGAGGCCGAGGGCACCGTACGTGACCATGTCCGTGAAGCGCGAGCGCACCGCCAGCATGCCGACGCCGGGCAGCGCCCACCGCATGACGGCGCCCGCGATCAGCGCGAGGCCGATCAGTATCGTGCCGACGCGGAACACGTCGAAGGCCGTGAGCAGCAGCCCGAGCCCCACCGTCGAGAGCACGGTGAGCAGCGGCCACTGCCGGGCGGGCGCGGGGGCGTCGCCGCCCGCGGCCCGGCCGCCGCCCTCGGGCCGCGCGGTGTCCCGGGTCAGGAGGGGGAAACGCCGCGTGGTCTTCTTCGGCCCGTCGGGACCGGGAGAGCTGACGGCACCCTTGGCCTCGGTGTCCTCCACGGCCTCGGCCTCCGTGACGCCCGCCTTTGCGACGTCGACCTTCGTGACATCGGCCTTCGTGACGTCGGCCTTGGTGGCGTCGGCCTTGGTGGCGTCGGCAGGCGATGCCCCTTGATCAGGTTCGGCGCTCATAGGGCTCACCCTTTCCCGGTTCAGCTCGCGGCGGCGGACGCGGCGCGCTCGGCTGCCTCGACGACGTTGACGAGCAGCTGGGCGCGCGTCATCGGGCCGACACCGCCGGGGTTGGGCGAGATCCACCCGGCGATCTCGCGGACGCCGGGGTGCACGTCGCCGACGATCTTTCCGGTCTCGTCGCGCGAGACGCCGACGTCCAGGACCGCGGCGCCCGGCTGCACGTCCTCGGGCTTGATCAGGTGCGGCACGCCCGCCGCGGCCACGATGATGTCGGCCTTCTTCAGGTGGAAGGACAGGTCGCGCGTACCGGTGTGGCACTGCGTCACCGTCGCGTTCTCCGAGCGGCGGGTGAGCAGCAGCGGCATGGAGCGGCCGATCGTCACACCGCGGCCGACGACCACGACCTCGGCGCCGTTGATCTCCACGCCGTACTGGCGAAGGAGCTGGATGATGCCGTAGGGCGTGCAGGGCAGCGGGGCGGGCTCGTTCAGGACGAGGCGGCCGAGGTTCATCGGGTGCAGGCCGTCGGCATCCTTGTCCGGGTCCATGAGTTCGAGGACGCGGTTCTCGTCGATGCCCTTGGGCAGCGGGAGCTGCACGATGTAACCGGTGCAGGCCGGGTCGTCGTTGAGCTCGCGGACGACGGCCTCGATCGCCTCCTGCGTCGCGGTCGCGGGCAGCTCGCGCTGGATGGAGGCGATGCCGACCTGCGCGCAGTCGCGGTGCTTCCCGGCGACGTACTTCTGGCTGCCCGGGTCGTCACCGACCAGAACAGTCCCGAGGCCGGGCGTGAAGCCCCTCTCCTTCAGGGCCGCCACGCGGGCGGTCAGTTCGGACTTGATCGCGGCTGCGGTGGCCTTGCCATCGAGAATCTGGGCGGTCATGACTCCATCTTCCCGGATGAGACCCGCCCGGTACCAATCAGGTCGCCCCTGCGGGCCGGCTGTGTCTCAGCTGTGTCCCGAGACCTGACCAGCTCTGTTGCACTTGCACAACACATAGGGAATGCGGCTGGACAAATAAGCCTGGCCTAAAGAACGATATGCGGCACAGTGCCGCGGGCAGTGTCGGGGGGACGGACCGCATCTGTAGAACTTTCCTCCGTGATGTGCCGCGTCGTCCCCGCACTACCCGACGGAGGAAGACCGCCATGAGTTACGGCGACCCGAACAACCCTTACGGGCAGCCGCCCCAGCAGCCCCCGGCCGCTCCCGGTTACGGCTACCCCCAGGCCCCGCCCGGCGTCCCGCCGCAGCAGGGCTACGGCTACCCCCAGCAGCCGGCCTACCCCGGCTACCCGGGCGGCGGCGGCAACATGATGCAGCAGTCGATGCCGGGGCTTTTGATGACGGCCCGCGTCTTCCTGTTCCTGATCTCGGCGGTGCAGATACTCGCCGCGATCATCTACCTGTACATCGGCGCCATCGCCAGCGATGTCTCGGACAGTGCCGACGACTACGGGTTCGGCGCCGTCAGTGACGGCGGCGACGCCGTGGCCGGGATCCTCATCGTCGTGGCCCTGATCGCGGCAGGCCTCGCGGCCCTCTCGATCACGCTCGGCGTGAAGTTCAGCAAGGGCGCGCAGGGTGTGCGCATCACCACCGTCGTGTACGGCGCCCTCGGCACCATCCTCGGTCTGATCGGGCTCTTCGTCGGCCTGGACTCCGGCTTCGCGAGCGCGATCATCTTCCCGCTGATCTGGGTCGTCTTCGGCGTCATCATCACGATCGCCCCGGTCGTGCCCAGCGGCACCGCCTGGTTCGCCCGTCCCCGCTACTGAGGCGAGAGCAAAGCAACGGTGGCCGCGCCCTTGGGGGCGCGGCCACCGCTCTGCACAGGTATCGCTCAGTGGAAGAAGTGCCGCGTACCCGTGAAGTACATCGTCACGCCCGCCTTCTTCGCGGCCTCGACCACCAGCTCGTCACGGACCGAACCGCCCGGCTGCACCACGGCCTTGACGCCCGCGGCGGTCAGGATCTCCAGGCCGTCGGGGAACGGGAAGAACGCGTCCGACGCGGCGTACGCACCGTGCGCGCGCTCCTCGCCCGCCCGCTCGACGGCGAGCTTCGCCGAGTCGACGCGGTTGACCTGACCCATGCCGACGCCGACCGACGCGCCGTCCTTGGCGAGCAGGATCGCGTTGGACTTCACCGCGCGTGATGCCTTCCAGGCGAAGGCCAGTTCGGCCAGCTCGCCCGCGTTGAGCGCGTCGCCCGTGGCGAGCGTCCAGTTGGCGGGGTTGTCGCCGTCGGCCTGGAGGCGGTCGGTCACCTGGAGGAGCGCGCCGCCGTCGATCTGCTTGACCTCTACCGCGTTGGACGGCGCCTGGTGGCAGCGCAGGACGCGGATGTTCTTCTTCTTGGTGAGGACTTCGAACGCGCCGTCCTCGTACTCGGGCGCGACGATGACCTCGGTGAAGATGTCGGCGACCTGCTCCGCCATCTCCTTGGAGACCGGGCGGTTGACGGCGATCACACCGCCGAACGCGGAGAGCGGGTCACAAGCGTGCGCCTTGCGGTGCGCCTCGGCGACGTTCGAGCCGATCGCGATGCCGCAGGGGTTGGCGTGCTTGATGATCGCGACGCAGGGGTCGTCGTGGTCGTACGCGGCACGGCGCGCGGCGTCCGTGTCCGTGTAGTTGTTGTACGACATCTCCTTGCCGTGCAGCTGCTCGGCCTCGGCGAGGCCTCCATTGCCGTCGACGTAGAGGGCGGCGCCCTGGTGCGGGTTCTCGCCGTAGCGCAGGACGTTCTTGCGGGCGTACGCGCTGCCGATGAACTCGGGGAAGTCCGTGCCGTCCGACGCGTAGTCGTCCGCGAACCAGGAGGCGACCGCGAGGTCGTACTCGGCGGTGTGGCGGAACGCTTCGGCAGCGAGGCGCTTGCGTGCGGTCAGGTCGAAGCCGCCGTCACGGACGGCGGCGAGCACGTCCGCGTACCGGTCGGGGCTCGTGATGACCGACACCGAGGGGTGGTTCTTGGCGGCGGCGCGGACCATCGAGGGGCCGCCGATGTCGATCTGCTCCACGCACTCGTCGGGCGTCGCGCCGGATGCGACGGTCGCCTTGAAGGGGTAGAGGTTCACGACGACCAGCTGGAACGGCTCGACGCCGAGGTCGGCGAGCTGGCGCTGGTGGTCGTCGAGGCGCAGGTCGGCGAGGATCCCGGCGTGCACGCGCGGGTGCAGCGTCTTGACCCGGCCGTCCAAGCACTCGGGGAACCCTGTCAGCTCCTCGACCTTGGTGACGGGCACCCCGGTGGCGGCGATCTTCGCGGCGGTCGAACCGGTCGAGACGAGCTCGACGCCGGCCTCGTGAAGACCGCGCGCGAGCTCCTCGAGCCCGGTCTTGTCATAGACGCTGATGAGCGCGCGCTTGATCGGGCGCTGCGAACCGTGCGTACCTTCGGCGGTCACGGGATAAGTACCTTTCGTCCCTCAATGCGGTAGCCGTTACGGGCCAGACGCCCCACGACATCGACGAGCAGCCTTCGCTCGACTTCCTTGATGCGCTCGTGCAGAGCGCTCTCGTCGTCCTCATCCCCGACCGGGACCACGCCCTGGGCGATGATCGGGCCGGTGTCGACGCCGTCGTCGACGAAGTGGACGGTGCATCCCGTGACCTTCGCGCCGTACGCGAGCGCGTCGCGCACACCGTGGGCCCCCGGGAAACTGGGCAGCAGGGCGGGGTGCGTATTGACGAACCGGCCGCCGAACCGAGCGAGGAATTCCTTCCCCACGATCTTCATGAACCCGGCCGACACGATCAGATCGGGGCTGTACGAGGCGGTCGCTTCGGCGAGAGCCGCGTCCCATTCGTCGCGCGTGGCGTGGTCCTTCACCCGGCAGACGAACGTGGGAATCCCCGCGTTCTCGGCACGTTCGAGTCCGACGATGCCGTCGCGGTCGGCGCCGACCGCGACGATCTCGGCGCCGTATCCCGCCGCCCCGTCCGTGGCGATCTTGTCGAGCAGAGCCTGCAGATTCGTACCTGATCCGGAGACCAGCACGACGAGGCGCTTGGCCACAGGGCTCTTGGCCACAGCGGGGCCCTTTCTCGGGAGGTGCGTCTTTGTAGGGTCGTACAAAGGCTTCGCCCCCCGCGATACGGGGAACTCTACGAAGCGGCCGACCGTCAGCAACGATACCGGCACACGGTGCGGCCCCTCACGGGACGGGGGCGCGGCCGGAAGGTAGCGTCTGCACCAGAACGTCACACCGACGTGGACGCCGAGGTGGACGCCGACGTGGACACCGTCCAGAAGCTCGCTCGCCAAGTTCGCTCGACCAAGGGGAAGACGCACACCTGATGCCGGACCGTAGCCTCCGCCTCCCGCTGTCCTTCGCGTTCGGTTCGACGCACGCAGGGGAGCGCGGCTCGACGCTGCTGCGCGACGGCCGCCCGTCGTCCCCGCCGCAGGGCTCCCAGGACTCGGGTTCCTCCGACTCCTCGGGCTCCGGGAAGAAGAAGGACGACGACAACCCCTTCGCGCCGCCGCCGGAGGGAACCCCTGACCAACCGTGGCGGCCCCGCCCCGGCAACGGCGGCGAAAGCCCCGACTCGTCGGACGGCCGGGGGCGTTCCCCCTGGGGCAGCCAGTGGAGCGACCGGCAGCCCGGCCGCTCCCAGGGCGGCGGCTTCGGCGAGCGCCCCGGCAAGGAGGGCGGGCAGGGCCCCGACGGGCCCTCCGGCACCGGCGGCGGCATGCGCTGGGACCCGACGGACCCGGCTCAGCGCCGCGCTCGGTACGCCCTGCTCTCGGGCATGTGGGCCTTCTTCTTCGCCCTCTTCGGCTGGCGGTACGTGGCCCTGCTCCTGGGCGCGCTCGCGCTGAACTGGGGCATCAGCTCGCTGCGGGCGAAGCCGAAGCAGCCGGACCCGACGGCGCCGGTCACCAAGCAGCCCGCGGCCGACCCCGCGAGCACGAAGCCGCAGACCACGGCGGCGGTCAGCGGCCTGGTGACGGCGTCGCTGGCTCTGGCGATGGTGGCGGCGACGTTCGCTGCGCAGCTGGTGTACCGGGACTACTACACGTGCGTTAACGACGCGCTCACGAGCCAGTCGAAGCAGCAGTGCGAAGACCTCCTGCCGAAGCAGTTGCGCCCTCTGCTCGCAGAGCGCGACTGATCCTGGCCGGGGGCCTGCCTGGCCGGGGCTGGCCTTGCCCGGGGCCCTGGCCTGGCTGGCCGGGGCAGGGGCTGACCTGGTTGGGGCTGAGCTGGCCTGGCCTGGCCGGGGGCTGACTTGGTTGGGGCCTGCCTGGGCGGGGCGGGCCCGGCTATTTTTCTCGCCTGTGGGTCGGCTTCACTAGCCCGCCGCTTCGCGGCGGATTCTCCCCGCCCACCCACCCGATTGCCCCGCAGCGTCTGTCGCCTCCGCCACCAAGCCCGCCGCTTCGCGGCGGGTTCTCCCCGCCCACCCACCCGATTGCCCCGCAGCCTCTGCACCTCCGCCACCTGAGCCCGCTTCGCGAGGCCGGGGCACTGCGGGGTAATCGGGTGGGTGGGCGGGAAAGATCCGCCGCGAAGCGGCGGGCTTGGTGGCGGGGCGGGAGCAGCCGGGCGCCCCCGCGGCAGGGCCCCACGGGGCCGCGCCGCAGGGTCACAGGCGAACCCGCCCCCGCGCGGCAGGGGCACAGCGGGGCCCCGCCCGCCCGCGCCGCAGGGGCACAGGCACCCGGCGCCCCTGCGCCCCTGCGCCCCCGGCAGCGCCCCGCCCCCTCAGGCCCCCGGAGGCCGTTCCTCCGGGTTCGCGTTTCTCAGGGCCGCCCAGCGAGCCTCGCGGGACGCCTCGCTGTGCCAGTCGTCCGTCACGCCCGCCGCAGGCGAATGAGGCAGGAAGTCGTAAGGCTCGAACGGCTCCGGCGCAGGCAGCGCCGGCGGCACCGGCTTCTGCCGGCGGCGAGGGACCCGCGGGAGGCGCAGACGAGGGGCCCGCAGGTTCAGCTGGGGAAGACGTGGCCTCGCCAGCCGCAGGCCCCGCAGCCGCAGGCTCGGCAGCCACGTCCAGCGGGGCGCAGCCCGCCGCGTCCGCAAGCGCCAGGCCCGCGCCAGCAAGGCGAACGGCACCCCCACCGCCCCCGTCCACCCCAGCGCCGCCGGCCCCGCCTGCCACCACACCGGCCCGAAGTCGGCCAGGGCGGCCACCCCCATCGGGCCTCCCGCCAGCGCCGCGAGCCCCGCCATGGAAGCCCCGCACAGCGCCGCCGCCGCCACGGCCACCAGCGCCGTCCGCCCCCGGGACCACGCCCCGTCCCGCTCCCCGCGGACAGGCGCCGCCGCCCCCGCCGTGAACCACGCGACCGCGATCCCCGCCGCCAGCGGCACCCCGCCCGCCGCCCACGTCAACGGCGACCCCGGCCCCTCCGCCGGTACCGCGGCGAGCAGCGGGAACGCCGGCAGCATCGGGCCCGAGGTCACCGCGAGCGGCCCCGCCACGCCCCCCGTGCCGAGCGCGAAGCCGGGGCCGAGGCCGTACGCCGCACCCCACACCGCCGCGTTCGGCACCAGCGCCACGGCGAGCAGCAGCACCGCGAAGCGTCCCGACCACACGTCCGTGACCTGCGCGAACGACGCCCTCGCCAGGCCGCCGTGCAGGGCGAGGGACACCGCGACCAGGAGCGCTCCACCGCCGACGAGCACCACCGCCCCCGCCGCTCCGGCCCGCGTGACGGCGCGGACGTGTCGACGTACGAGGAAGGGACGTACCGCCGTGGGCAGCGCGCTCAGACCGCCCCGCACCACGCCCGGCAGCGGCTTCCGGGGCCGCCCGATCGCCGTCCACACCCCCACCGCCGCCGCACCCGCCACCAGCACCGGCAGGTGCATGACCGCGCTCGGCCACGACGGCCGCAGCTCGCCCCCGGCGGCGTACAGCGTCGCGGCGGCGCCGACCAGCAGATAGCCGCCCACCACCCCGCACCACGCGGTCCGCGGCGCCAGGCCCCGCCCCTCCGGATCCGCCGCGTCCCGCGCCGCCCGGTGCGCGAGCCAGCCCGGCAGCACCATCAGGAGCAGGGGCGTGACACCGACCGGCGCGGGAGCCCCGGAGAGCGTGTCCGTCCTGATCAGCTCCGTGCCGTGGGCGATCAGCCACACCGAGGCCGCGACGTGCAGCGCCCCGTCGGGCCCGCTGTCCGGATAGGGCGAGCTGATCCAGAGGACCATCACCAGGACGGCACACGAGCCCAGGCCGAGCCCGGCCGCGACGGCGCCGCCGAACAGGCACGTCGCCAGTCCGGGTGAGCGGTCACGGGCCCGCTCGATCAGCGGCTTGAGGGGCGGCAACGGTGAGCTGCGGTCGGTGATTTGAGTCACACCCGCCATGCTCCCAACGACACGCGCTTTCTCCCCGTAACAGGCGAATACCGGATGTGTCGCTCAATATACGTTTATGTACTTTTTCGTACGGCGGATCGGCCGCGCCCTGCTGCCCGCCGCACGAAGGCCCACGGCCCACGGCGCGGAGAGTCCGACATGACCCAGAGCCCTGCCACCCCGTTGCCGTCCCCCAAGGAACGCCGGCGTCTGCGCGAGGCGAAGCACCTGAGCCAGGCCGCGATCGCCGCGAAGGTGGGCGTCACCCGGGAGACCGTCCGCTCCTGGGAGTCGGGCCGCTCGACTCCGAGCGGCCGCAGGCGTGGCATCTACGCGAAGCTGCTGGCCGAGATCGCGAACGAGCAGACGGTCGCCGACAAACCTTCCGTACGCCGCCCCAGCTGGGCCAAGGACCCGGATTCGGCCGTCGACACCAAGGGCGGCAAGTCCCCCGAGCGCATCCCGGTGGGCGCGGCGATGAACGGCCACGCCCCGCCCGAGCCAGTGGCAGGCGCACCGGCCGTCGCCCGGCCCGAGCCGAAGGCCGGGGCGAAGCCCGAACCGGAGCCGTCCGCGCCCACGCCGGGGGCGACCCCCGCCGAAGCCTTCGACACGCTCTGCGCGACCTGCGCCCCCGGCCTCGTACGCCAGACCTACCTCCTGACCGGCCGCCGCACCCTCGCCCAGGAGTCCGTGGAGCGCGCCTTCCAGCTCGCCTGGCAGCGCTGGCCCGAGGTCGCCGTCGACCGTGACCCGGCGGGCTGGGTCCGCGCGGCGGCGTACGAGTACGCGATGTCCCCCTGGCACCGCCTCCGCCCCACCCACCGGCAGCCCGACGCCCCGCCCGCCGAGGCGGCCGACCGCGCCTTCCTCAAGGTGCTGATGAGCCTGCCGCCCGCGCAGCGCCGCACCCTCCTGCTCTACGACGGCGTCGGGCTCGACCTGCCCGAGACCGCGGCCGAGACGGAGGCGAGCACGCCCGCGGCGGCCAACCGTCTCCTCAACGCGCGCGAGACGATGGCCGAGAAGCTCCCCGAACTCGCGGCGACGCCCGACGCCCTGCCCCAGCGCCTCGGCGAACTCTGCAGAGCGGAGAAACTGCGCCCCCCGAACGCGGGCCGCGTACGCACCGGGAGCGAGCACCGCGCCCGGTTCTGGACCCGCGCGGCGATCGCCTTCACCGCCCTGATCGTCGGCGCGACGGCCCTCACCCTGCGAACGGCCCCCACGCACTACGAGCCACCCCAGGCCCCGGGCAAGGCCATCAGCGGCGTACCGCCCCGGATGGGCCCGGGGCACCTGACGTACGCGGACCAGATCCTCCACAAGAAGCTGCGCGAGGACTTGTCGAGCGGCCCGGAGAGACTGACACCGCAGCTCCGTTAGGGGCGCGGGGAACTGCGCGACCAGCCACAGTCAGCGTGCAGACAAAAAAAGTGGGCCCGCACCTCTCGTGAGAGAGATGCGGGCCCACCTTCAAAGGCTCAGGCCAAGCTTCAGCCGGCCAGAATCGCCCGCGCCAGCTTCGCCGTCTCGGTCGGCGTCTTGCCGACCTTGACGCCCGCAGCCTCAAGCGCTTCCTTCTTCGCGGCAGCCGTGCCGGAGGAGCCGGAGACGATGGCGCCGGCGTGGCCCATGGTCTTGCCCTCGGGCGCGGTGAAGCCGGCGACGTAGCCGACGACCGGCTTCGTCACGTTGGCCTTGATGTAGTCCGCCGCACGCTCCTCGGCGTCGCCGCCGATCTCGCCGATCATGACGATCAGGTCGGTGTCGGGGTCGGCCTCGAACGCCTCGAGGGCGTCGATGTGCGTCGTGCCGATGACCGGGTCGCCACCGATGCCGACGGCCGACGAGAAGCCGATGTCACGGAGCTCGTACATCATCTGGTACGTCAGCGTGCCGGACTTCGAGACCAGACCGATGCGGCCCGGCTTCGTGATGTCGCCCGGGATGATGCCGGCGTTCGACTGGCCCGGGGTGATGAGACCGGGGCAGTTCGGGCCGATGATGCGGGTCTTGTTGCCCTTCGACTTCGCGTACGCCCAGAAGGCGGCGGAGTCGTGGACGGCGATGCCTTCGGTGATGACGACGGCGAGGGGGATCTCGGCGTCGATCGCCTCGACGACGGCGGCCTTGGAGAAGGCCGGCGGCACGAAGAGGACGGACACGTTGGCGCCCGTGGCCTCCATGGCCTCCTTGACCGAGCCGAAGACCGGTACCTCGGTGCCGTCGAAGTCGACCTTCGTGCCCGCCTTGCGCGGGTTCACGCCGCCGACGATGTTCGTGCCGTCACCCAGCATGAGCTTGGTGTGCTTCATGCCCGTGGCACCGGTCATGCCCTGGACGATGACCTTGCTGTCCTTGTTGAGGAAGATAGCCATGGTGGTGTCTTAACCTCTTCCCTTACTTCGCGGCCGCGAGCTCGGCGGCCTTGTCGGCCGCGCCGTCCATGGTGTCCACGCGCTGCACGAGCGGGTGGTTGGCGTCGCTCAGGATCTTGCGACCCAGCTCCGCGTTGTTGCCGTCGAGGCGCACGACCAGGGGCTTGGTGACTTCCTCGCCCTTGGACTTGAGGAGCTCCAGCGCCTGGACGATGCCGTTGGCGACCTCGTCGCACGCGGTGATGCCACCGAAGACGTTGACGAAGACGGACTTGACGTCCGGGTCGCCGAGGATGATCTCCAGGCCGTTCGCCATGACCTCGGCCGAGGCGCCGCCGCCGATGTCGAGGAAGTTGGCGGGCTTGACGTTGTCGTGCGCCTCACCGGCGTACGCGACGACGTCGAGGGTGCTCATGACGAGACCCGCGCCGTTGCCGATGATGCCGACCTCGCCGTCGAGCTTCACGTAGTTGAGGTTCTTGGCCTTGGCAGCAGCCTCGAGCGGGTTGGCTGCGTCCTTGTCCTCGAGGGCCTCGTGGTCGGCCTGGCGGAAGTCGGCGTTCTCGTCGAGCGAGACCTTGCCGTCAAGGGCCAGGATGCGGCCGTCCTTGGTCTTGACGAGGGGGTTGACCTCGACGAGGAGCGCGTCCTCGGCGACGAAGGTGTCCCACAGGGTCACCATCGCCTCGGCGACACCCTCGGCCACCTCGGCCGGGAACTTCGCCTGGGCCACGATCTCGCGGGCCTTCTCGATGTTCACGCCCTCGACGGCGTTGACCGGGACCTTCGCGAGGGCCTCGGGGGTCTTCTCCGCGACCTCCTCGATGTCCATGCCGCCCTGCACCGACGCCATGGCGAGGAAGGTGCGGTTGGTGCGGTCGAGGAGGTACGAGACGTAGTACTCCGCCTCGATCTCGGGAGACAGCTCGGCGATCATCACCTTGTGGACCGTGTGGCCCTTGATGTCCATCCCGAGGATGTCCGTCGCGCGAGCGACGGCCTCGTCCGGGTTGTCGGCCAGCTTCACGCCGCCGGCCTTGCCGCGGCCACCGACCTTCACCTGCGCCTTGACGACCGACTTGCCGCCCAGTCGTTCGGTGGCCTCGCGCGCCGCCTCAGGCGTGTCGATGACTTCACCGGCCAGCACCGGTACACCGTGCTTGGCGAAGAGGTCCCTCGCCTGGTACTCGAACAGGTCCACGCGCGTCCGTCCCTTTTCCGTGATCTCGCTGCGATCTCGCTGCTTTGTGGTCAGCTGTCTGCGTGGGCGTGCCGCGGAGGGCAACGTGACTGCGCTGTCACAAGGGAGGCGTAGGACGGAGTCCGGTACGCGGCATGTCCGTCTCGCAGGTTATCGCCGTGGGCCGTAGGTCCCTAAATCGCAGATCACATTTGGGCGGTGATGACTGTCACAGATTGCGGATGCGGACAGAGGGCGGGCGGCCCCTGTGGTGACAGGGGCCGCCCGTTTGCTCCTGTTACGGCTGGTGAAGCGCTGGTGAAGCCGCTACAGCCATAACAGCCACTGCGGGCGGCAGCCCGCGCCGCCGCACGGGCTGTTGCTCCAGCTGTTGCTCCGGCTGTCGCTCCGGCTGTCAGACGGCGTACGTCGCGTTGTACGCCTGCTCGTACGTCGGCAGGTAGCTCGGGGTGACCGAGTCGGCCACGCCCTGGACGCCCGTGACGGCGTTCCCGGCGAGGGACTGCGCGTCGGGGGTGACGGTGCCCGTCAGGTCCTGCGCGAACGGCGAGACCTGGCCGGCGACACCGTGCGCGAAGGGGTGGACGTCGCCCGTGACGCCGTACGCGAGCTCTTCCGCGCTGCCGCCGACGCCCTGCACGACGGGCCGCACCTGGTCGGTGACGGTCTGCACGAACGGCGAGACCGAGCCGACGACACCGCCCGCGAAGGGCTGTACGTCATCGCTGACGACACCCTGCGCGAACGGCGGGACCTCGCCGACGACCCCGCCCGCGAACGGCTGTACGTCGCCGACCACGCCCTGCGCCAGGTAGCCGGCGTCGCCGACCGCCTGCCCGGCGACCGGCACGGCACCGTCCACCGCGGTGGCGGCGACCGGCGGCAGCACGGCTGCGGCGGTCTCGTCGGCGATGGGGGTGGCGGTCTTCGTGGCGGTCGCGGGGGCCTCCGTCGCGGCGGCTTCGACCTCCGGGGCGAAGGCGGAGAGCGGGCCGAAGAGGTAGTCGACGGAGTCCTCGGGGGTGGTGACGTCGGAGGTGGTGACGTCGGGGGCGGTGACGTCCGGGGTGTCGACCGCGGGGGCCTTGGGGAGGTCGGCCTCGGGGGCGGCGGCCTCGGGAGCGGCGGCCTTCGCTTCGGCGACGGTGGACTTCGCCTCGGTGACGGTGGACTTCGCCTCGCCCTTGACGTCGGCGACGTCACGCTCGATGTCACCGGTGACGTCGGCGACCGTGGCGGACGCGTTGTCCGGCAGGGCGACGGAGTGCTGCTGCGGCAGCTCGTCCGCGCTGGCCGCGGCGGAACCGAGCGCCCAGGCGCCCGTGACACCGGCGGCTATGACGATGGAACGACGGATGTTCTTGTTCATGCGTGCTTCAGATCCTTCGAACTCTGGCTGTGAATCCGACCCGGATACGTCCGGTCGGCGGGCAGACCATTGCCACCCCCGCGCGGCAGGTCTTCGCGGGGAAAGGGCTGCCCTAGCCAGGGAATTCGGGAATGTCCCGGTGCCGTTCGCGGATCTGCGCGGGAACCTGACCGGCCCCGGCACCCTGCAGAAGCCGCACCGGCGCACGGCTGTCCAGCGAGGCGGCACACGGATCGCCGTGCCGCGTCGAGCCACCGTCACCGGCCGACTGCCCGCCCAGCGTCCGCGCGGGATCGCGGGGCACGGACGGAAACGGGAACGGCTCGTGTCCGGTGCGGTGCGCGTCCTCCGAGACGGCGCCGCTCGCCTGCTGACCGGCCAGATACGTGGCGCCGGTACCGGTACGGGTACCGGTACCGACGAGGGCGCGGGCGCCTGTGCCGTACGAGGAATCACCCCGGCCCCGCGCCTCGTGCGTGCGCGAAGCAGCCTCGCCCTGACCGGCATGAGATGACCCGGGCCCGGCGCCGGCCTCCGCACCGCCGCCATCGCCCGCACCGGGGCCGGGCTGCGGCAGCTCAGGCACGCCGGGGACGCCGGGGACGCCGGGGACGCCGGGGACGCCGGGGACGCTAGGCATACCGGGGGCTTCGGGGAGCACCCGCTGCCCCGCACCCCCGATGTCTCCGGCGCCTCCGGCGACTCCGTCCACGACCGGCCGCACGGCACCCCGCACGGTCCGGACCACGGGCTCGGCGGCATCGGCCACGGGCTCGACCGCAGCATCACGCACGGCCTCGTGGCCATCCCGCGCAGCCTCACGCCCGGCCCGTGCGGACTCGCTCACGGTTTCCTTCGCGTGCTCACGCGAGGGCTCGGCCGCCGCCCGCTCACGCACCGGTTCCGCCGACCGTGCCGACTCCACACGCCCCGGAGCCGGTACGGCGTCCACCGCATGCGCGCGCTCGCCGCACAGGAAACCCAGCGCGAGCAACCCGGCCAGCAACAGCACCACTTGCAGCGCACGCCGCCCGGCCACGGCGCGCACCATGCGCGCAGCGGCATCAGGCAGAACGACTGCTGCGGAAGTCAAGACGAGGGGATTCCTCTGCTGGGCCGGGCGGGACCCGGATGCTGGACCCGGGCGGGGGCCCGGAGCTGAACCGGGCGGGCCCGGAGCGCGACGCTCCGGGAGTGGAGCCCGCCGATCCTCGCACGAGCCGCCCGCCCTCGCGCAAGTCCCCCGCTACCGATGCGTATTCATGTCCGGTATGGGCAAAGGGCGCTTCTCGATCGCCGCTGCCATCACCTCGGGGAAGAGGTCGGGGGTGCAGGCGAAGGCGGGTGCGTCAAGCGCCGAGAGCGCCGCCGCGTGTTCGCGGTCGTACGCGGGTGTCCCCTCGTCGGAGAGCGCGAGCAGCGTCACGAACTGCACGCCGGACGCCTTCATCGCCGCGACCCGCTTCAGCATCTCGTTGCGTATGCCCCCTTCGTAGAGGTCGCTGATGAGGACGACGATGGTGTCGGCGGGCCGGGTGATCTGCGACTGGCAGTACGCGAGCGCCCGGTTGATGTCGGTCCCGCCTCCCAACTGTGTGCCGAACAGGACGTCCACCGGGTCGTCGAGCTGATCGGTGAGGTCGACGACATTCGTGTCGAAGACGACGAGCCGCGTGTTGAGCGACCGCATCGAACCGAGCACCGCTCCGAAGACCGAGGCATAGACGACGGACGCGGCCATCGAGCCCGACTGGTCGATGCAGAGGATGACCTCCTTCTTCACGGACTGCGATGCCCGCCCGTACCCGATGAGGCGCTCGGGCACGATCGTCTTGTACTCCGGCAGGTAATTCTTGAGGTTGACCGCGATCGTGCGGTTCCAGTCGATGTCGTGGTGGCGCGGCCTGCTGACGCGGGCGCTGCGGTCGAGCGCGCCGGTGAGGGTGGCGCGGGTCCGCGTGGCGAGCCGCTTCTCCAGGTCCTCGACGACTTTGCGTACGACGGCCCGCGCGGTCTCCTTGGTGGTCTCCGGCATGGCTTTGTTGAGGGAGAGGAGCGTCCCCACCAGATGCACGTCGGCCTCCACGGCCTCCAGCATCTCGGGCTCCAGGAGGAGGGTGGACAGTCCCAGCCGCTCGATGGCGTCACGCTGCATGACCTGAACGACGGAGGAGGGGAAGTAGGTCCGTATGTCCCCGAGCCAGCGCGACACGGACGGCGCCGACGCCCCGAGCCCCGCCGAGCGTTCCCGCCCCCGCTCCTTCTTCCCCGCGTCCCCTCCCCCATAAAGCGCGCCGAGCGCCCCGTCCATGGCCGCATCCCGCCCTCCGAGCTCACACCCGGTCCCGTCGGCCTGCCCCCCTCCCAGCACAAGCCGCCACCGCCGCATCCGCTCCTCCGCGGGGTCCAACGGCTGGCCGCTCCCCGCTTCCGAGGCCGCACCTCGACCGGCGACCACTGTCGCGTCCTGCGTCATCAGCCCACCCCCACAAGCCCGTTACCGTCATCTGCATTCGCCCCGGCCCCAGCCTCAGCTGTACTCGCCCCGGCCCGAGCCTCAGCCCCAGGCGCAACCCCGGGGCCGGGCCCAACCCCCAGCAGCAGACTCAGCACCGGTAGCACCGCGTCCGCGCGCTCGCCGTCCAGTTCCGGTCCGAAGCCAGGTATCCCGCCGGCCACGGTCGAGCCGGAGCCGCCGCCCGCCGCCGGCCCACGCCGCACCAGCTCGCCGAGCGTCCGCCGCACTCCCGGTTCGTACGCCGAGAAGGTGCGCCGCAGCAGTGGCAGAACGTCGGTGAACGCGCGGTCGGGGACACCGGTCAGCCAGTCGTCGACAAGACCGAGCAGTCGCTCGTCGTGCACGAGCAACATGCCGCCCCCTGACCCACCGCCCACGAACCCCTCGATCCAGGCGGCGGCTTCAGCGGGTTCGGTCCCTCGTGACAGGGCGAGCCCCATGAACCGAGCGGCCTCGCCCTCGGCCAATTCCCCGCCGTCCATCAGGAGCCGGACGCACCGCCCCCGCACGACCCCCGCAACGCTGTCCCGCTCCCCGAGCACTCTCAGCACGGAGTACCACCGCCCCCGCATACCGGCGCCGAGTGGAGTCACACGCGGCGTCCCCCCACCCGTGGGCCCGGCGCCCAGCTCCCCCAGCAGGCCCACCGCCTGGTGAACCGCGTCCACGTGCCCCCGCATCTCGAGCGCCGCGTCCTGGTCGAGCCCCGCACACGCAGGCGGCAGCCCGACGAACAGCCGCTCGGCCAGGCCCACAGCCACCTCGCCCAGCGCGGCCGTGTCCGTGCCCCGCACGTCCCCGTACCGAAGGGACCGCACCAACGCGGGCAACGCCTGTGCCAGGTGGCCGACATCCGCGTCCAGTGCCGCCCGGTCGGCGAGGACCCGCATCACCACAGGCAAAGCGTCCGGCAACTCGGCCAGCAGACACCGCTCGGCCAGCGCGGTCACGTCAGCCAGCGCGCCGGGCCCGATGGCATCGGACTCCGCCCGCGCGGTGGCCGCCGCCACCACGGTCGTCCCCCAGACCCCCGCCTCCGCCACCCGCACGGAAAGCTCCGGCTCCCACCGCAGCCGCCAGGTCTCCCGGAACGTACCCGTACTCCCCCGTGACTCGGCCGGCTCGCCCCAGCCGATCCCGAGCAGCCGGAGGCGGTGCAGCAGCCTGCTCCGCGCCGCGTCCGTGTCCTTGCGCAGATCCAGCTCCAACTCCCGCTCAAGCGCCTCCGGTTTGAGCCTGAGCTTCCGCTGGAGGCGGGTGAGATCGCGCTGCAACGGCACCGCCGGCGCCGAGTCCGGCACCTCCCCGAGGACATCTCCGACGACGAGCTTGTCGTGCACGAGGGAGAGCGGCACGTCGGAGCCCTCGCACATCACCGCCCGGATCGCGTCCGTCGTCTCGGTGAGCCCCGGCAGCGGGCGCCCCCGCATCGCGGCGAGCGTGTCCGCGAGCCGTACCGCCTCGATGACATGCGCGGACGACACGAGCCTGTCCTCGTCCCGAAGGAGCCGGGCGACCTTGGTCAGCCATCGCTCGACGGGCCGGTCGGGCGCGCTGAACAGGTGCCCGTACCAACCGGGTGACGCGATCCCCGCGCCGTATCCACTGGCCCTGGAGAGGCGGCGGTGCGTCCAGGGCACCCAGGTCATGTCGACCTTCACCTTGGGCAGCCCCTTGAGCAGCGCCCGGTCGGCCGCCACGGTCACCTTCTGCCGCAGCGCGGGCACATGCCAGGCCCCGCACACGACCGCGACGTCGTCCGCACCGAACTCCCGCTGTGCGGCACGGACTTGGATACGCATGTACGCCTCGCGCACCAGGTCACGGTCATGCCCGCCGGCCCCGTACTCCTCGCGCAGCACCCCCATGGCCTCGCCCAGCGCGTCGAACGGCGCGAACGCGTCCCCGCCCGCACCCCGGTGCTCGACGACGTCCTCCCACCACCGCTCGGGATCGTCGTACCCGGCGGTCTCCGCGAGCACCGCGAGCGGATCGATCCGCACCGCGTTCAAGTCCGTGTTCACGTCCGCGTCCCCCGGAGTTCCGGGTTCGCCCGCCTCCTGCTCCGGCCGTGCCAGCGCATGCGCCGCCGGAAGATCCATGAAGCGGACCGGCACCCCGGCCGCCGCCGCCCACTTGATCGCGACCCACTCCGGCGAGAACTCCGCCAGTGGCCAGAACGCCGACCGTCCCGGCTCGTCCAGCACGTGCGCGAGCAGCGCGACCGGCGGCCGCATCCCCTCGTCCGCCGCGAGCGCCACAAGTCCGTCGGCCTCCGGTGGCCCCTCGATCAGCAGTACGCGTGGCGCGCCCTCATCGAGCGCGGCCCGCACCGCACGCGCCGACCCCGGCCCGTGATGCCGCACCCCGAGCAGCAACGGCCCCTCGCCAGCCCGCGTCGTCGCTCCCCGCGCCTCGTCGCTCACGCTCATGTCCGCCTCTCCCCTTCTCACGCGAACAAGTCACCGTCACGCCCACACCCGATCCACCCGGGCCGCCCTCGTTCGTCCCGTACGTCACGCACTCACCTCGCGGCACGCGCGGTAGAAGTCCTTCCAGCCGTCACGCTCGCGGACCACCGCCTCCAGGTACTCCTGCCAGATCACCCGGTCCGCCGCCGGGTCACGGACGACCGCGCCGAGGATGCCCGCCGCGACATCGCCCGGCCGCAGCACGCCGTCCCCGAAGTGGGTCGCCAGAGCGAGGCCGTTGGTCACGACGGATATCGCCTCGGCCGTCGAAAGCGTGCCGCTCGGCGACTTCACCTTCGTACGCCCGTCTGCCGTGACCCCGTCCCGCAGCTCGCGGAAGACGGTGACGACGCGGCGTATCTCGTCGATCCCCTCGGGTCCGGTCGGCAGATCGAGCGAGCGCCCGATCTGGTCGACGCGGCGCGAGACGATGTCGACCTCGGCGTCGGCGCTCTCCGGCAGCGGAAGGACCACCGTGTTGAAGCGGCGGCGCAGCGCGCTCGACAGGTCGTTGACCCCGCGGTCGCGGTTGTTGGCCGTGGCGATGAGGTTGAAGCCTCGTACGGCCTGCACCTCCTGGCCCAGCTCCGGGATGGGAAGGGTCTTTTCCGACAGGATCGTGATCAGTGTGTCCTGTACGTCCGCGGGGATGCGGGTCAGCTCCTCGACCCGCGCCGTCATGCCGTCGGACATGGCCCGCATGACAGGGCTCGGCACCAGCGCGTCGCGGCTCGGGCCGTGCGCGAGCAGCCGCGCGTAGTTCCAGCCGTACCGGATCGCCTCCTCCGGCGTGCCGGCCGTGCCCTGCACGAGCAGCGTCGAGTCTCCGCTGACGGCGGCCGCCAGATGCTCGGACACCCACGTCTTCGCCGTGCCGGGCACGCCGAGCAGGAGCAGGGCGCGGTCCGTGGCGAGGGTGGTGACGGCGACCTCGACGATGCGGCGCGGCCCCACGTACTTCGGCGAGATCACCGTCCCGTCGGGCAGCGCGCCGCCGAGCAGATACGTCGCGACCGCCCACGGCGAGAGCCGCCAGCGGGCAGGCCGGGGCCGGTCGTCCTGCGCGGCGAGCGCGGCCAGTTCGGCGGCGAAGGCATGCTCGGCATGCGGTCGCAGCGCCTCCGCCTCCCCCGCGGGGGCGGACGCGGCTGCGGGCACGGCAGCGGGCACGGACAGAGCGGACACAGCCGCGGGTTGGTTCTCGGTCGTCGGGTTTGTCGAGTTTGTCGAGGTCGTCGAGTCGACGGACACGGTCATGGAGCGATCCCCCTCCAACTCGTCCGGACGCATCTGGCCCGGATGTGATTCCTACCGTGCACCACGCCACTGACAATCGCCCCTCGCGCACCGCTGACCTGCACGAACACCGAGCGCGGGGTCGATTGTCAGTGGCGGGATCTACCTTCGATGACATGACTCAGCAGGGGGTGCGCTGGACGGCGGATCAGGTGCTGGCCCTGGCGCCTGACGCCCCGTCACGCAAGGCGGGAAGCAAACTCGGCGTCGTCGGCCCATGGTCGGAGGCGGGCAGTTCGGGCGAGGGGACGGTGTGGGGACTGTGCAAGGGGAGTGGCAGCAAGCCGTATCAGACGGTCGTCGACATCGCGGACATCACCGGCGCGGCCGGCCCGGCGTACAAGTGCAGTTGTCCGAGTCGGAAGTTCCCGTGCAAACACGCGCTCGGGCTGCTTCTGCTCTGGGCGGGCGAGGACGGGACAGTCGGCGCGGTGCCGGACGCGCAGCCGCCGGAGTGGGCGGAGGAATGGCTGGCGGGGCGCCGTAAAAGAGCGGAGACGAAGCGGACTTCGGACGCCGAGCCCAGCTCACCGGTCGCCGATCCCGAGGCCGCACGCCGCAGGGCGGAGCGACGGGCCGAGCGGGTCACGGCGGGGGTGACGGAGCTGGAGCAGCGCCTGTCCGATCTGCTGCGGGGCGGTATAGCCGCCGCCGAGCAGACGGGGTACGGACTGTGGGAGGAGACAGCGGCCCGCATGGTCGACGCGCAGGCGCCTGGACTGGCCGCGCGCGTACGGGAGTTGGGGGCCATTCCCTCCTCCGGGCCCGGCTGGCCGGTGCGGATGCTGGAGGAGTGCGCGCTCCTCCACCTCCTCGACCAGGGCTGGCTGCACCGCGAGCGACTGCCGGATGCCCTGGCGGCCACGGTCCGCTCCCGCATAGGCCTGCCCGCACCGGCGGAGGGCCCTCCGGTGCGTGACGACTGGCTGGTGCTCGCGCAGTACGACAGAGCGGACAGCAAGCTCACCACCCGCCGGATATGGCTGTACGGCGCGGAGTCCGGGCGGACGGCCCTGCTCCTGTCGTACGGAGCCGCGGGCCGCGCACCCGCGCTCGCGCTGCCGGTGGGCCTCGCGCTGGACGCCGAGCTGACCTCGTATCCGGGCGCCGGGCAGTCGCGGGCCGACCTGGGCGAGCAATTCGGCGCTCCCACGCCGACGGCCACCCGGCCGCCGGGCGTACGAACGGAAGAGGCCGCGCGCCGCTACGGCGAGGTGCTTCGGCAGGACCCCTGGCTGGATTCCTGGCCGGTGACGCTGAGCGAAGTCATACCGACCCCACACCCGGGGCCCTCCCCCGACAGCTGGCAACTGGCGGACGCGGGAGGCGACATGGCCCTGCCCATCACCGCTTCCACGGTGTCTCAAGCGGGCCTGTGGCGGTTGTTGGCACTCTCTGGAGGCGCTCCGGTGACGGTCTTCGGCGAGTGTGGCCACGAGGGCTTCACCCCTCTGACGGCCTGGCCACGCGGAGCGGGAGAGGCAGTGGCCCTGTGCTGACCATCACGGGGCGGCACCGCCGCCGGGCCCGCTCGGCACACAGCGGGTCCCCGTAATGCCGCAGCACCGCAACGCCCTCCGACAGCCCCAGGACGGCACATCCAAGGAAGCAGATCCAGACGAAGAACGCGAGAGACCTGAAGGACCCGAGGGACCGAAGCACCCGAAGGACCTGAAGGACCCGAAGGATCGGCGAGACCGGCGACACCGGATAGAGCCGGAGAGAACCCGTCCGGGAGAGGAGTCCACATGACCGGCACCACCGCACTCACCGAAGCGACCGTCACCCCCTGGGAAGACCTGGTCACCGCCGCGCTCCTCGGCACCGACCGTCGCACGCCCCCCGTACGCACCCAGGACAAGGACGCGCCGACCGCCCTCCTTGACGCGGCCGCGGTGCAGACCGTGCGGCGCAGAGCCGGGCTGACCCCCGCGCCCGCCGCCGCACCCCCCGAGCCCGCGGCGGACGACCCCAGGCCCCTGGTGCCGCCCTCGGCGCGGCGCAGGCTCGCCACGCTGCTGACCAATCACCCCGGCGCGAGCAGCGGAGGCCGCCGGGGAGCGGTGCCCGACCTGATGGAACTGCTGCCCCAATGGCTGGCGTTGGCCAACGACCGCGGCTTCGCGGCACCGCCCGAGCTGCTTCCGGCCCTCCTGAACGCGGCCCGCGGGCGCACGGATCTCAGGCCGCAGGCCCTCGCCTTCGCGGGCCCGCGGGCCCTGTGGCTCGCGCGGCTCAACCCGGACTGGAAGTTCGCACTCCGCTCCACTCCGGGCGGTGGCGTGGCCCTGCCCGCCCCGGAGGACACGAGGCAGGTCCAACAGCTCTGGGAAGAGGGCTTGTTCGCCGAGCGCGTCGCCCTGCTCGGCGCGGTGCGGTCCCATGACCCGGCCGCCGCACGGGACCTGCTCGCCTCCACCTGGAGCACGGAGCGGGCGGAGGACCGCCTGATGTTCCTCGACTCCCTGCGCACCCACCTGCGCGACGCCGACGAGCCGTTCCTGGAGCAGGCCCTCACCGACCGCAGCCGCAACGTCCGCGCCACGGCGGCCGAGCTCCTCTCCGCACTCCCCTCGTCCGCGCTCGCCGCGCGGATGGCGGACCGGGCAGCGTCCTGCGTGGCCATCGACCACGCGCAGGGCACGAAGAGCATGCCGACGCTCACGGTCGAGGCGCCGCACGAGTGCGACGCGGGCATGGAGCGCGACGGCGTCACCCCGAAGCCGCCGGCCGGCCGGGGCGAACGCTCCTGGTGGCTGGGCCAGTTGGTGGAGGCGGCCCCGCTCGGCACCTGGCCGGAGCGGCTCGGCGGCCGTACGCCCGCCGAGATCGTGGCGCTTCCCGTGGCCGACGACTGGCAGAGCGAGCTGCACGCCGCGTGGTGCCGCGCGGCCGTGCGGCAGCGCGACGCGGTCTGGTCCCGGGCACTGCTCGGGGTTCCCTCGTCCCCCGATGCGGCGGGACCCGGCGCGGCTTCGCTCGCCGAGCGCGCGAAGCTCCTCGCCGCGCTGCCTGCCGGGGAGCGGGCGGACTGGGTCGCGGGGTTCATCGCGACGCACGGCCTGTCCGAGGCGTTCCAGCTGCTCGGCGTGTGCGCGCTGCCCTGGTCGGAGCCGCTGGGCCGGGCGGTCGTGGATGCGCTGAACATCGCGCGGGACGCCGGGAGTTACCCCTGGAGCTTCAGCGGGGTGATGGGCCTGGCCGAGCGCTGCCTGGACCCGGCGGAGGCGGTCCGTCTCGACGTACTGACCGCGATACCGGACGAGCCGGAGGACGCGTCCCCCGGCGCGGGCGGCTACTGGTCGGAGGCCTTCCAGCGCCTGGTCAGTACGTTGCGTCTACGCGCGGCGATGCGGGCGGAGCTGGGTGCGGAGCCCGGAGAGCCGGGCGCGGCACCGGAAGTGACGGAGGTGCCGTCATCTTGAGCACCCCCATCAAGCAGCCGAGGCGGCCAGAAACCTTCACCGCCCCCTCCGCGAACCGGCGCCCGTCAGGCCCCGGCCGGCTGGCGGACGTTCGCCCGGACCCAGTCCACGATCGATGCCGTCGTCGCCCCGGGAGTGAAGATCTCCGCGACACCCTTCTCCTTGAGCGGCGCGATGTCCGCCTCGGGGATGATGCCGCCGCCAAAGACCTTGATGTCCTCCGCGTCGCGCTCCTTGAGCAGCTCGATCACGCGCGCGAAGAGCGTGTTGTGGGCGCCGGAGAGGATGGACAGTCCGATCGCGTCGGCGTCCTCCTGGATCGCGGTGTCCACCACCTGCTCGGGCGTCTGGTGCAGGCCGGTGTAGATGACCTCCATACCCGCGTCACGCAGTGCCCTCGCGATCACCTTGGCTCCGCGATCATGACCGTCGAGACCCGGTTTGGCCACCACCACGCGGATCGGACCGGCTGCCACACCCATCACTGCCTCCATGTACCGATATCCATCTGTCCAAGCACTGGCACCCCGTGCCGCACCGGCCGGGGAAGTGAACGAACGTTATCCCCAGCATCTCGCACCCGGCAGTTTCACGGTGGAGAGCGAGGGGGAAATCACACAAAGGGACACGTTCGCTGCGCGCCACTCCCGTATCCAGCGGCATTAGGACCGCCTCCGGGACGGCGCAAGGGGAGCCGCAACGAGGTCGCCGTGTCACCGCGCCGTCAGCCGCACGCCGTGGTGACGCGACACATCGGCGATCGCGCCGGTATGCGGGGCGCCATCGGCGCTGACCACGCACCGCCGTACGACCTCGCTCACGCCTCCCCACTACGGGCACACGGGGGACAGAGCCGTCCTCCCGCGTGCCGACCGGGAGGTCGACCATGACCATCACGAGGGTCCTGCCCTTTCGCCCGCCCTGCTTCCAGCTGCCCGCCAGACTGGCGGGGCTCTCCGTGGCTCTGCTGAAGGCGACCGCACTGGAGGTGGCGATCCTCGCCGGCCATCTCCTCCTCTACCCCTCGGGCATCGCCCAGGAACGCAGGATCGCCGAGCAACTGCCGTCTCCCGACGCCCCCAGGCTCCCCGCGGAGAGCCGGCCGCCGGTCGTCCTCCTGCACGGCTTCATCGACAACCGCTCGGTCTTCGTCCTCCTGCGCCGCTCCCTGGCCCAGCACGGCGGCCAGCACGTGGAGTCCCTCAACTACTCCCCCCTCACCTGCGACATCCGCACCGCCGCCGAGCTGCTCGGCCGCCACATAGAGGAGATCTGCGAGCGCACCGGCCACCACCAGGTGGACATCGTCGGGCACAGCCTCGGCGGCCTCATAGCCCGCTATTACGCGCAGCGCCTCGGCGGCGACGAGCGCGTCCGCACACTGGTCACCCTCGGTACCCCACACGAGGGAACGCGGGTCGTGCCGCTGGCCGACGCGCACCCGATCGTGCGCCAGATGCGTCCCGGATCGGACGTGATCGAGGAGCTGCGCGAGCCCGCCCCGGGCTGCCGGACCCGCTTCGTGAGCTTCTGGAGCGATCTTGACCAGCTGATGGCCCCTCTCGAGACGGCCTGCGTCAACCACCCCGATCTGATCGCACAGAACGTACGTGTCTCCGGTATCGGTCATCTCGCCCTGCCGGTGCACCCCGCGGTCGCCGCCGGAATCCGTGAGGCCCTCGATCTGGCAACACCGGGGACGGGGACCCCCGCGACAGGCACCGAGAACGGTCTGACCGTGGCCTGAGGAGCAGCTCCCGCACCCCGCAGCGAAGGCAATTTGTCGAACGGAGCTCGAACGCAGGGCCAAAGCTGTGCCCGCAGTCCGCCGAAAGGCGGCCGAATGCCCGTTTCCTGAGAGCGTGAAACCTGCCGAAGATTGTCGCGCCCGCATACCGCCGGGTACAGTCGCCGCACTGCTCTGCCCCTGCTGCCGAGGCGAAAGAGAAGTTGGTGAACGACCGTCACCCGTCGGGGAGCTCGACACCCCCGGCCTCGGCACCCGCCGACTATGCGCCCTACGCGGCGTACGACCCGCAGAGCACCGAGCACGGCGCCTACACCGGATACGACGGCTACTCCACCGGAAGCTTCGACACCACAGGCAGCTATGCGACGGCCGGCCCCGACACCGGAAGCTTCGCGTCCGACCCGCTCTTCGGCGACATGCCCGGCAGTTCGTACGACACCGGCCAGTGGTCCACCACGGGGACGCAGCAGACGCTGAACTACGACCCGTACGCCGCGCAGCACCAAGCCGCGTACGACACCAGTGGTTACGAGACCGGCAGTTACGACACCAGCGCCATGTGGTCGACCGGCGGTTATCAGCACCTCTCCGCCGACATTCCCGCGCAGCCGGGCCCTGACACCACAGGCCACTGGGACGCCACCGCCTGGAACCAGCCGCAGCACCAGCCGCAGCACCAGCCGCAGCAGACCGGCCAGTGGGAGACCCAGGCCTTCGACACCGGCGCGTACGACGCGACCGCGTGGAATTCCGGCGGCCAGGACATGACGTACGGGGCCACGGAGACGCTCGAGGCGTACGACACCCCCGAGACACATGAGGCGCACGAGGCGCACGGCGCGTACGAGGCTCAGGACACGCCCGGAGCGCCCGACACGTACGAGACGCCCGAAACGTACGAGCATTCGCCTTACGACACCGGGTCCTACGCCTCCGAGGCTCACTCCCCCGAGGCCTACGCCCAACCGACCCCCGCCGAGCACGAGTTCACCCCCGACGAGGCTCCCGCCGATGCGCTCGGCCCGGTCGAGCCGAGCCGCCGGGGAGCCGCGGGTGACGACGAGCCGCCGGTCAGGGACCGTACGCACGGCTCCCGCTCGCGGGCCCGCCGCCGCTCCCCCGCCAAGCGCTCCGCGCTCTTCACCGTCGCCGTGCCCTCCGCCTGCGTGATGGGTGTCGCGGGCATCGCCGCCGCCTCCGTGGGCGACTTCGGCGGCGGCGACGAGAAGGAGCCGCAGGCGGCATCGGCCCCGGACGCCACGTCGGTGCAGCCATCGGCCGCCAACAACAAGCTCGACACGCAGCTGGCGAACCTCTCCGCGGACGCCGGTGACTTCGCCGACCGCGCGAGCCGTACCCAGGAGCGCATCGACCTCAAGGCGGAGAAGGTCGCCGCCGAGAAGAAGGCCGCCGAGGAAGCCGCGCGCAAGGAGCGCCTGCGCCCCAAGTTCTCGCTTCCGGTGAAGCAGCACGGTCTGAGCGCGTACTACGGACAGGCCGGCATCAACTGGATGTCCGCGCACTCCGGAATCGACTTCCCGGTGTCGTACGGCACAGAGGTGCTCGCCGCCACCGACGGCACGGTTTCCACGAAGTGGAACAGCGCCTACGGCAACATGGCGATCGTGACCGCCAAGGACGGCACGGAGACGTGGTACTGCCACCTCTCCACGCACAAGGTCTCCAGCGGCCCCGTCAAGGCAGGCGATCCCATCGCCTTCTCCGGGAACTCCGGCAATTCCACAGGACCGCACCTGCACTTCGAGGTGCGCCCCGGCGGCGGCTCGGCGATCGACCCGCTGCCGTGGCTGCGCAGCCACGGCCTCGACCCGACGTAACTCCCGCCGCCGCCCGCGGCGTTACAGCTTCTCCACCGGCGCGTACCGCAGCAGGAGCCGCTTCGGCTTCGGCTCTCCGAAGTCCACCGTCGCCTCGGCGTTCGCGCCCGTCCCCTTCACTCCGACCACGGTGCCGAGGCCGAACTGGTCGTGCGTGACCCGGTCCCCGACCGCCAGCGCGACCACCGGCTTCTCCGAGGCACGGCGCGTGGCGAAGCCCTGCGCGCCCCCGCCGCGCGAGCGCGACGACGACAGGGAGGAGGCGATCGAGGCCGCGGGCCCGGAAGATGCCGGTGCGCCGACGGAACCCTTCCGCTTCCAGTCCAGGTGGGTCTCCGGGATCTCCTCCAGGAAGCGCGACGGCGGGTTGTACGAAGGCTGTCCCCAGGCGCTGCGCATCGAGGACCGTGTCAGGTAGAGGCGCTCCCGTGCGCGCGTGATGCCCACGTACGCCAGGCGGCGCTCCTCCTCCAGCTCCTTGACCTGGCCGAGGGAGCGCATGTGCGGGAAGACGCCGTCCTCCATGCCGGTCAGGAAGACGACGGGGAACTCCAGGCCCTTGGCGGTGTGCAGCGTCATCAGTGTGATGACTCCGGAGCCGTCGTCCTCTTCGTCCGGGATCTGGTCCGAGTCCGCGACGAGCGCGACCCGCTCCAGGAACTCGGAGAGCGTGCCGGACACACCTGTGGCCGCGCCTTCGCCCGCATCCTCACTGTCGTCCTCGGAGCCCGCCTCACCGCTGTCCTGCTCGAACTCCAGGGCCACGGCGGCGAGTTCCTGGAGGTTCTCGATGCGCGTCTCGTCCTGCGGATCGGTCGAGGCCTGCAGCTCGGCGAGATACCCGGTCCGTTCGAGCACGGCCTCCAGGACGACGGCGGGACCCGCGCCGGACTCGACGATGGTCCGCAGCTCTTCCATCAGCACGTTGAAACGCTTGACGGCGTTCGCCGAGCGGGCCGCCATTCCGTACGCCTCGTCGACGCGCTTCAGCGCCTGCGGGAAGGAGATCTTCTCTCGCTGCGAGAGCGCGTCGATCATCGCCTCCGCGCGGTCGCCGATGCCCCTCTTGGGTACGTTCAGAATGCGCCGCAGCGGGACGGAGTCCTCGGGGTTGGCGAGCACCCGCAGATACGCGAGGACGTCCCGGACCTCCTTGCGCTCGTAGAAGCGGACGCCGCCGACGACCTTGTAGGGCAGGCCGACGCGGATGAAGATCTCTTCGAAGACACGGGACTGCGCGTTCGTCCGGTAGAAGATCGCGACGTCTCCCGCCTTCGCGTCCCCCGCGTCGGTGAGCCGGTCGATCTCGTCGGCGACGAACTGCGCCTCGTCGTGCTCGGTGTCGGCGACATAGCCGATGATGCCCGCGCCCGCGCCCGCGTTGGTCCACAGGTTCTTGGGGCGGCGGCTTTCGTTGCGCTCGATGACGGCGTTGGCCGCGGTCAGGATCGTCTGCGTGGAGCGGTAGTTCTGCTCCAGGAGGATCGTGGTCGCGTCGGGGTAGTCCTCCTCGAACTGGAGGATGTTGCGGATCGTGGCGCCGCGGAAGGCGTAGATCGACTGGTCCGCGTCACCCACGACACACAGCTCGGCGGGGTCGTCACCCTCGCCTCCGGAGGGGCCGACCAGCTCGCGCACCAGGGCGTACTGGGCGTGGTTGGTGTCCTGGTACTCATCGACCATCACGTGGCGGAAGCGGCGGCGGTAGTGCGCGGCGACGTCCGGGAACGCGCGGAACATGTTGACCGTCGTCATGATCAGGTCGTCGAAGTCGAGGGCGTTCGCCTCGCGCAGCCGCGACTGGTACATCGCGTACGCCTGGGCGAGCGTCCTCTCGAAGCCGTCGGCGGCCTGGCCCGCGAAGGTCTCCTCGTCGATCAGCTCGTTCTTCAGGTTCGAGATCTTGGCGCTGAAGGACTTCGGCGGGAACTTCTTCGGGTCGATGTCCAGATCGCGGCAGACCAGCGCCATCAGCCGCTTGGAGTCGGCGGCGTCGTAGATCGAGAAGGAGGAGGTGAAGCCGATCGTCTTCGACTCGCGGCGCAGTATGCGCACGCACGCGCTGTGGAACGTCGACACCCACATCGCGTTGGCCCGCGGTCCGACGAGCTGCTCGACGCGCTCCTTCATCTCGCCCGCGGCCTTGTTCGTGAACGTGATCGCCAGGATCTGTCCCGGGTGCACATGCCGCTCGGCCAGGAGATACGCGATGCGGTGCGTCAGGACCCGGGTCTTGCCGGAGCCTGCGCCCGCGACGATGAGCAGCGGGGAGTCCGCGTGCACGACGGCCGCGCGCTGGTTCTCGTTCAGCCCGTCTAGCAGGGCAGCCGGGTCGAGCACGGGGCGCGGGGCGCCGCCGCGGTAGTGCGCGTCCCGGGGCACGGGCGCGTCGAACTTCCCGTCGAACAGATCATCCGGAACGGACTCCGGAGCACTGTCCTCGGGCGGCGGCGGGGGCTCTTCCTCCGAAGCCCGCGAGGGCTTGAGGTCCGCCAGGAAGCTGTCATCAAAGAGGCTGCTCATCGCCTCCCGAGTCTAGGCGGCCCCACTGACAACCCGCCCCGGGTTCCGGCCAGGTCGACCCGGCTACGCCTCGCTCGCGTCCGGTCACTCTCCGCCATGGCACGGCGTGCCCGCGTCAAGAGCTTCGTAAAGTAACGAAAATGTATCGGGCATATCGAACATCAACCTTCACACGGGCCACACGAGTTGGCTAGCGTGCTCCGCGGGCTGCTCGTACTCCCACCGGCGAACCCCGCCGGGAACGGGCGGCCTCCGCCGAGTTCGATCTCCTCGGAGCCGGGGACCCACGATGAACTTGGGGTGAATCGGTCCCGTACGAAGTACGGGACTGTAGGGCAACCTTCCGGAACCACCCGCCCGAACCCGACAGCTAACCCGGTAGGCGGTCTACGGAAGGAGTCGCCTCCCTTGGCGTCGCACCGCAAGCCGCGGACCCGCATTGCCGGCCTACGCGCCACCCCCGCCATCGGCATCACGACGGCAGCCCTCACCTCCGTGGCCCTCCTGTCACAGAGCGCGCAAGCGGCACCGTCCGCGCCGCAGAAGCCCAGTCTCGAAGAGGTCCAGAAGAAGGTCGACGACCTCTACCACCAGGCGGGCGTGGCCACCCAGAAGTACAACTCGGTCAAGGAGCGCACCGACAAGCAGCGCAAGAAGGTAGACACCCTTCTCGACGATGTGGCCAAGCGCACCGACAAGCTGAACGAGGCCCGCCAGCAGCTGGGCACGTTCGCCGCGGCGCAGTACCGCACCGGCGGCGTCTCCGAGACCGCCACGATGATGCTCGCCGACGACCCGCAGAGCTTCTTCGACCAGAACCACCTGTCGGACAGGCTGACCGCGCGCCAGAAGAAGGCGGTCGACGACTACCAGACGCAGCAGGTCTCGGCGACGAAGCAGCGCACGAAGGCCGCCAAGAGCCTGGAGACGCTGAGCGACTCGCGGGACGATCTCAAGACGAGCAAGCAGACCGTCCAGAAGAAGCTGGGCCAGGCGCGCACGCTGCTCTCGGAGCTGACGGCCGAGGAGAAGGCACGGCTCGCGGCGATCGAGAAGAAGAAGGAAGAAGAGGCCAAGCGCAAGGCCGCCGAGCTGGCGCGCAAGCAGGAGGCCGAGGCGGAGGCCAAGCGCAAGGCGGCGGAAGAGGCCGCGGCCAAGGAGCGCGAGAAGGACAAGGAGACCCCGGACTCGGGCTCCGGTTCCGGTTCCGGTTCCGACACGGGCTCCGGCACTGGCTCCGGCTCCGGCTCCGGCGACACGGACAGCGGTTACGCGACGAAGGCCGCGAAGGTGATCAACTTCGCCGAGGCCCAGATCGGCAAGCCGTACGTGTGGGGCGCCACCGGCCCCGACTCCTACGACTGCTCCGGGCTCACCCAGGACGCGTGGAAGGCCGCGGGGATCTCCCTGCCGCGTACGACGTGGGACCAGGTGAAGGTCGGCACAACCGTGAAGACCGCCGACGCCAAGCCGGGTGACCTGGTCTTCTTCTACGACGACATCAGCCACGTAGGGATCTACATAGGCGACGGCAAGATGATCCACGCCCCGAAGCCGGGTACGAACGTCCGCGTCGAGTCGATCTACTACATGCCGATCCACAGCGTGGTGCGCCCCGCGTAACCGCCGCCCACGAGAACCCTTCACACGAGAAACGGCCCTCCACGCGCGCGTGGAGGGCCGTTTTCTGCGGGTCGTGTCAGGTCCCGGGTCGTGTCAGGTCCACAGCACCGCGATGAAGATGTTCGCGACGGTCAGCAGCCCGACGGCGCCGAACATCCCCTTGTCCACCTTCTCCTCGTCCCGTTTCACATAGACCAGCGCGAGGATCACGATCAGGACGGCCATCTTGATGCCGATCTTGACGTTGTTGACGGGGTTGTCGTCCGCCTGGTTGAGGCCCACCAGGATCACGCCCGTGACGAGCATCGTGAGCGCGCCGTGCAGCATCGCGGGGCTGAAGCGGGCCGTGCCCTGACCCATCTGCTTCATCTGGGTGAGGAAGCCGCCCAGGAGGGAGGCGATGCCGATGATGTGCAGGCCGACGAAAAGATGGGTGAGTACGTCCATGGGCCCGGAGCCTAGCCGGGCCCCTATCACCACTCCGTAGCCAGGTGGGCCCCAAGCCCCGCATCGGTCACACGCGCATGCGAAGAGTGCCGACCCGACAGATCACGCAGTCACATACGGTCACCGACCCGCGCACTTCCGCCAGTTGTGCACAATCCGTCACCAACCCGTGACGGTCAGGTTTAGCGTCCTTCGTCAGGTGACCGGCTCCCCACCGCCGCCCGGACCAGGGGCGGCATCCGGACACCACCGCCGAGAATCCGGCGGCGGTCCGCTCCCCCTGTGCGGGCCGCCGCCGGAACCTTAAGGAGCCCCCTTCGTGGCAGCGCACCGCAAGCCGAAACAGCGCTCGCTCAGTGGCCATACGGCCCGCACCGCCGCCACCATCGCCCTCGCCGGGGCCGCCACGGCCACCGCCTTCGACGGCACGGGACACGCGGATCCACGCATCGGTCCGGCCGAGGTGAAGTCCAAGGTCGACGCGCTCTACCGCGAGGCGGAGGTCGCCACCGAGAAGTACAACGGCGCCAAGGAGAAGGCCGAGAAAGCGGAGAGGTCCCTGGGCGAGCTGCGGGACGAGGCGGCCCGCAAGACGGAGAAACTCAACTCGGCGCGCGAGGGGCTCGGTTCGATCGCCGCCGCGCAGTACCGCAGCGGCGGCATCGACCCGGCCGTCCAGCTCGCGCTCTCCTCCGACCCCGACCAGTACCTCGACCGCGCCGCGCTCGCCGACCGGGCGGACAGCCGCCAGGCCGCGGCCGTCACCGGCGTACAGAAGCAGCTCCAGGAGATCGACCAGCTGCGCACCGAGGCCGACGACACCCTCGCGCACCTCAAGTCCCGCCAGGCGGAGCTGAACAAGCACAAGAAGACCGTCAACGGAAAGCTCGACACGGCCAAGCGGCTCCTCTCGCAGCTCACCGGCGGCCAGCGCGCGGAGCTCACGGGCGAGGACAGGGCGTCCCGTACCGCGGACCGCGACGACGCCTCGGGCGCTCCGGCCAAGGCACCCAACTCCCGTGCCTCAGCGGCCGTCTCGTACGCCCACAAGGCCCTCGGCAGCCCATACGTCTGGGGCGCCACCGGCCCCAACGCCTTCGACTGCTCGGGGCTCACCCAGGCCGCCTACCGGTCGGCGGGGGTCGATCTGCCGCGCACGACGTATGCGCAGATCGCCGCGGGCGAACGCGTTCCGCGCTCGCAAATCCAGCCAGGTGACCTGGTCTTCTTCTACCAGGGCATCAGCCACGTGGGCATCTATGTGGGCAACGGCCAGATGATCCACGCCCCGAACCCGAGCGCGCCGGTTCGCCTCGCACCGATCAGCCAGATGCCGTTCGCGGGGGCGACGCGGGTGGTGTGAGGGGGCGACGCTGGTGGCTTGAGCGGGGGCGACGCGGGGCGTGAGAGGGCTCGCAGGCCCGCGGGTAATGTCAGGGCCATGCCCCGCCGTACGTTGCCGCCGCCCCCGCCGCCTGTCCATCTGCGCACCTGGCCGGACCGGAACGCGCTCCTGTACGACCGCGGCATGGCCCTCGAAGAACTGCGCAGACGAAGCCTTGGCGTGCACCGTCTCCTGCTGCTCTGGCTGTTCGCACTCGGCTGCGTCATCGGCTGGGCGCTCCTGACGGTGCCGTTCGGGATGATCGAGGACCACGATCCGATGGCCTTCGTGATGGGCCCGATATGCGCGGTCCTGGGCCTCGGGGCCCTCGCTCCCTCGGTGATCGGCGTCGTCGTCGGCATCCGGAACGACCGGAGGATCCGCGAACTCACCGACAGCTGGCTGGCGCTGGACAGCCACCCGGCGTCGGACTCCGCTCTGCGCTCCCCCGGCCTGAGCCTCTGCTGGCTCCTGTCGTCCCTCACCGTGTGCGCACTCGGCCTGTGGGCCTCTTTCGCGGCCGCCGCCTACGCCGAGCCCGGCCGGGACTCGTACAGCGACGTCATGCTCGGCATGGGGGCGGGCCTCATCCTGTGGCTGACGGGCCTCATCGGCATCACCAAGGCGGCGGGCCACTACCGCTGGGCGATACGGAAGTTGGCCCCCGCCCCGGCCTGACCGTCAGACCAGTCGCCGCGCCGTCGCCCACCGTGTCAGCTCATGACGGTTCGACAGCTGGAGCTTCCTCAGCACCGCCGACACATGCGACTCGACCGTCTTCACGGAGATGAAGAGCTGCTTGGCGATCTCCTTGTACGCGTATCCACGCGCGATGAGCCGCAGCACCTCCCGCTCGCGCTGCGTGAGGCGGTCCAGGTCCTCGTCGACCGGGGGCGCGTCGGTCGAAGCGAAGGCGTCGAGGACGAACCCGGCCAGGCGCGGCGAGAACACCGCGTCGCCGTCCTGCACACGGAAGATGGAGTCGACGAGATCGGTGCCGGTGATCGTCTTGGTGACATAGCCGCGGGCACCGCCACGGATGACTCCGATGACGTCCTCGGCCGCGTCCGAGACGGAGAGCGCGAGGAATCGCACAGGGCGCTCGGCGTCGGACATCAACGGCGCGCAGCGGCGCAGCACTTCGACACCGCCGCCGCCCGGAAGGTGCACGTCGAGGAGCACGACCTCGGGGCGCGTCGCGGTGATGACGGTGACCGCCTCGTCGACGTCCGCGGCCTCTCCGACGACCTCGACACCGGTGATCGTCGTCCTGCCGATCTCCGCCTGGACACCCGTGCGGAACATCCTGTGGTCGTCGACCAGGACGACGCGCGCACGGCGGCCCTCCGGGACACCGCCTGCGGCGGCACCGGCCGCGTCAGCGGTAGCATCGGCCGTCGCATCGGCGGGCTGAGTCGATTCGGGCATTCCGGCCGATGTGGTCGGTTCGGCCGACGTGTTCGGCTCGGCCGCACCGTCCGGTCCACCCCTGGGCCCCACGGGCTCACTCGCGTCGCTCATGTCGTCGCCGTCCTCTCCATCTCCAGCTCGACTTCCGTGCCGCCCCCCGGCACCGCGCGCAGCCGCGCCGTGCCGCCGTTGCGCTGCATACGGCCGATGATCGATTCTCGTACGCCCATGCGGTCGTCCGGCACGGAATCCAGATCGAAGCCGGGGCCACGGTCCCGGACGGACACGAACACCGTCTCCCCCTCGACTTCGGCGAAGACCTGCACCGCACCGCCCTCGCCACCGTACTTGGCGGCGTTCACCATTGCTTCCCGCGCGGCCTGCGTCTGCGCCGTGAGACGGTCGTCCAGCGGGCAGTCGCCGACTATGACGACCTCGATGGGGACGCCGTGCTTGTCCTCCACCTCCGCGGCGTCGCGCCGGACCGCTTCGGCGAGGGTGTCGGGCTCGTCCGCCTCGTCCTTGCCCGTGCCCTCTGGTTTGTAGAGCCATTGGCGCAGGTCGCGCTCCTGGGCGCGGGCCAGGCGGCGGACCTCTCCCGCGTTCTCGGCGTTGCGCTGGATCAGGGTCAGGGTGTGCAGGACCGAGTCGTGCACATGGGCGGCGACCTCCGCCCGCTCCTGGGCACGGATACGCATCAGCCGCTCCTCGGAGAGGTCCTGCATCATGCGCACGAGATAGGGGCCGGCGAGCAGCGCGACGCCGACGAGCACGGCGAGCGCGGCCTGCAGCACGGAGCTGAGGTGCGAGGTGGAGCCCTGCAGCACGACGATCCCGGAGACACCGGCGCCGACCAGCAGCACTCCGGCCCCCGCGCGGGCGATGGTCAGGGTGCGCCTGCGGCGGCCGACGGCCATCCAGCGGGCCCGGCGGGCGTTGTCGGCCTGGCGCCAGACCAGGGCGACACCGGCGGCGACGAGCAGGGTCGGCCAGAGATAGGCCTTGGTCGAGCTGCCCAGGTCCACGTTGCCCACGAAGACCATGGCGACGATGACCATCGCGAGCAGCGCGACGAGCTGGCCCTTGTCCGGCTTGCGGGCCACGAGTCTGCGGCGCCCGTCGGGCGACGTCTCGGCGGAGACGGCTGACGGCGGGCGCTGGGCGTCGACCCCGCCGACGCCCAGCGGCACGAAGAACCAGAACGCCGCGTACAGCAACGCACCGAGCCCGTCCGCCATGAACAGGCCGACGAAGATCAGCCGCACCCAGACGACGGGCAGGCCGAGGTGGCCGGCGAGGCCGCGCGCGACACCGCCGAGCCAACGACCGTCACCGCTGCGATAGAGCTTTCGCAGCGGCCGCTCGTCTTCGATGGATACTGCTGCGGCTTCCGGCATGTCTCCGATATTCACACGTGTACGCGGGCGCGGGCATCAGGGTCGACCCCCGAGACGTCCCTGATCTCCGACCCGGACGTCAGGGCGTGGAGGTCAGGGCAGGGGCGTGTCAGGGACGATCTCAGGGTTCGGCCAGGGTTGTCCCGACTGCCGCGGCGGCCTCCGGCCCGTCACCATGGACACATGACAGACGAGCAGCCCGCCGGGACGGGCCCACAGGCCGCGCCGCGCGATCCTCTCACCGCCACGGCGCAGGAGCCGGGCGGGCCGATGGTCGTGCGGGCCTTCCGCCGCGACCGCCGGCACAAAAAGCTGGGCGGCGTGTGCGCGGGGCTCGGTCAGCACTGCGACATGGATCCGGTGATCTTCCGGATCGGGCTCGCGCTCCTCTCTGTCACCAGCGGGCTCGGCCTTGTCTTCTACGGCTTCGCGTGGTTGTTCGTGCCCTACGACGACGAGGAGGAGAACGAGGCGCGCAGGCTCCTCTCCGGCCGGGTGGACGGCCAGGCCCTGACAGCCGTGCTCTTCGCGCTCGTCGGCTGCGGCGTCTTCCTCTCCCTGCTGAACAACGGCGGTGCGCTCACCTTCGCGGCCGTCCTCGCGCTGCTCCTCGCGGGCGCGGGGTACTGGTCGGAGCAGCGCGGCACGACCGACCCCGACCCGGTGGCGGCCCAGGCCGTGTCGGACGCCCCGCCCGAGGCGAAAGCACCGCCGGTGGCCGGCGCCCCTTCGTGGTGGCGGGACCCGATCGTCAAGGACGGCACGCACGACGGGATCTCGGGCTACTTCTGGGGGCCGGAGGGAGTGGCCGTCCAGTATCAGCCCGACCCTCCGCACGGACGCACACCGCAGCGTGCCCCCGAGGCGGCCCCTCAGCCCAAGCCGCGAGGCCCGCGCTGGATCGGCGGCTTCGTCTTCCTGGGAGCGCTGCTCGCCGGCGGTCTCGGCACCGGCCTCACATGGGAGGAGCAGCCGCTCGGCACCAGCCTGCAGACCGGCCTCGCCCTCGCGCTCGGCGTGTTCGGCATAGGCATCGCCCTCAGCGCCTTCCTCGGGCGCACCGGCGTGGGCTCGATCGTGCTCGCGGTGATCACAGCAGGGCTGCTCGCGGGCGCGGCCGCGCTGCCCAAGGACATCAGCACCACCTGGGCGGAGACGGAGTGGAAGCCGACCGCGGTGGAGAAGGTCCGGCCTCAGTACGAACTGGGGACAGGCGTCGGCACGCTCGACCTGACCCGCGCCGGCCCCGGCAAGGGCCGGACGCTGAGCACCAGTGCCGAGGTGGGAGCGGGGCAGCTGAAGGTGATCCTGCCGAAGGACAGCACGGTGAAGCTGGACATCGAAGTGGGCGTCGGCGACATCCAGTTGCCGGACGACCGCAAGGGAGACGTGGACATCGCTCCGGGCAAGGAGAAGTCGGTGACGCTGGCCCCGGTCGCGGGCGGCAAGGACGGCGGCACGCTCGAGCTGCACGTCGAAGTGGGTATCGGACAGGTGGAGGTGACCCGTGCTACGTCATGAGTTCCATCCCGGCAAGCTGGTCCTTGGCCTGTTCCTGCTGATAGCGGCCATCGCCTACGCGGGCGACGCGGGCGGCATCTGGGACACGCCGTGGTTCGTGGCGTTCCCGCTCCTGCTGGCGGGCCTGCTGCTCGGGGGCGCGGCGGCAGCGGTGTCCTACGGCATACGCGGCCGGCCCACCGCCCGCACGGCGAACCGCACCTCGGACCGCACGACGGACCGCGCGACGGACCGCACCACGGACCGCTCGGTCGACGGCTCCCGGGACGCCTAGCCGGACGCCTAGCCGAGTCCCGAAGAGTGCCTGCGCCGGGCCGCGAGCATCGCGTCGACCGAGAAGATGGACGCCCCCGCGAGGATCAGCGGGAGCCAGGCCATCAGGTAGGCCAGGTCGTTGCCGTAGTAGTAGGGCTCGATGGACCAGCTCATGGTCAGCCAGAGGCTGAGCGAGATCAGCGCACCGCCGAGCGCGGCGATCCGGGCGAACAGGCCGATGAGGGTGCCGATGCCGACGGCCAGTTCACCCAGGGCGATGGCGTAGCCGAAGCCGACGGGGCTCTTGAGGGCGAGGTCGACGAGGTCAGGGACGGCGGAGAGGCTGCGGATGTCTTCCATCTGCTGGCCGATGGATCCGTCTCCGTCGGCCGACATGAAGGCGCTGTCGGTGAGCTTGTCCAGGCCCGCGTAGATGAACGTCACGCCGAGGAAGATCCGGAGCGGGAGCAGGGCGTATCGGGAAGCGCTCTCCCGCCAGCCGCTGCTTCTGACGTAGCTGGTGTGGCTGTCGTTGCGCATGCCGTGAGCCATCGCCCTGGCCGCCTCTCCCGTTGACCCGCCTCGCCCATTGACCCGTCATCTGACGATACGTACGAAGAGGGGGCCCTGCTCAGTGGCTTGCACCGAATTCGCGATGCCCGACCCGGAGCCGGGCCGGGGGAGCTCAGTCCGTCGTTTCGTCCGCCGCGCCGCTCAGTCCGTGACGTCGATCGTGCAGCGGTTCGTCTCCACGCCCGCCGCCGTGATCACTTGGACGTCGACGCGCCCCGGCTCCACGTCGACCGGCACGGGGACGATCAAGGCCGCGTCGGTCGGGTTGGTGAATCCGCCGGGCACGGGGACGAGCGGCACATGGACGTGCACGGCGCCGATGCGAACGACCATCCGGGCGAGACGGTCGGCGGTCTGCGCGCCGGGAGGCACGAATCCGGCGCCGCGGATCTCGATGTCGTCGCCCGTGCGGATGGGGGCGTCGAGATCGCCCGCCTCCCGGGCGCGCACCACGGAGAGGATCACGGGCCGGCCGCCCTCGGCGTACTTGCCCGCGAGGTACGTCGCCGCAGACACCAGGACGAGGAGGGCAAGGCCCCACGGCAGGTCGGGCAGCTGCTCGGGACGGCGCGCGAGCCGTACGGCGGCGAAGATCATGGCGACGGCGCTGACCAGGACGTACTGCGCGTCCGCGAAGCTGCCGCGGCCCGCGTCGTCGGTGAGCAGGTCGGCGGCCCGGGGCCGGTCGGCGGGCACCTTCTGCAGCCGCTGGCCGAGGACGCGCAGGCCCACCACGCGGCGTACGAGCACGGCGACCCCGCAGACCACGGCGAGGACGGTCACGGCACCGGCTGCGCGGGCGAGCTCGAGCCCGGCGATCAGTTCGTCCCGCTCACGGTGGCCCGACGCCCCGGCGAGCTCGCCGACGAGGACGAGCACCGCGAAGACGACGAGGAGGACCCAACAGGCGGCCACCGCACGGGAGGTGGAGAGGCGGTTGTCCTCCCCTATCAGCGGCGCGAGGACACCGCCGCGCGCCCGGTGCACGTATCCGGCACCGGTCAGCAGGCCGGCGACGACCACGGCCGCGAGCACCCCGGCGGTCCGCGCGAGGGTCCACCCGGTGCCGATCGCGGTGAGCGCCTGGACCAGGAGCAGGACGCCCACGGCCACCCAGACCACGCCGGCCGTGCGGCGCCAGAGGCGGCCGAGCCAGGCCTCGCCCTCGGCCCTGCCGCGTTCGGCGACAGCGCGCGCGGACTGGGTCAGCTCGTCCGACACCCACTGCCGGGAAGCGCCCGCCGAGTGGGCGACCGCCGCGGGCAGCCCCTGCCCCGCCGCCAACTCGTCGCGCTTGGCGAGGAATGCGGCCACGGCACGCCGATGCCCCTCGCGCGCACCGTGCGGGCAGTCGCCGCATGTGCAGCCGCCCCCGTGTGCGCCCTGCCGCGCCTCCTGCACCGCCACCGCGTACGCCACCTTCCCCGCCCTCGTTCGAACAACGAAACGTGAACTTCCTTGCGATGGAAGGGGATTGTGCCGTACTGGAAGACGATCGGGTTCCCCGGGTCAGGTCAGCGAGGGTGATTTCCCCGTACGCGGGTTGACGGCGGGAGCCGTCGGCCCAGGCCCAGGGCCAGGGCCAGGGCCAGGATCACACTCAGGCCAGGAGATCCGGTTCACTGCGGCTGATGTCCTGCCACAGGGACTGGTAGTTGATCCACGCTACGAGATCACTGCCGAGCTGCTCGCGCGTCGCCACCGCCTGCTTGTGGCCGATGAGGATCGGGCGGCCCGCGGCCCGCGCGCTCAGCTGTACCTGGCAGGAGCGCTCCATCGTGAGGAACCACCAGGCGGCGGCGTCGACGGAGTCGCCGACGGTGAGCAGGCCGTGGTTGCGCAGGATGACGGCCTTGTGGTCGCCGAGCGCGGTGGCGATCCGCCGGCCCTCGTCCGAGTCCACGACGACGCCCGTGTAGCCGTCGTACAGCGCATGGCTCTCGTAGAAGGCGCAGGACTCCTGGGTGATCGGGTCGAGGAGTTCGCCGAGTGTGGACAGGGCGCGGCCGTGCAGCGAGTGGCAGTGCGCGACGGCGACCACGTCGGGCCGCGCCAGGTGCGCCTGCGCGTGGACGGTGAAGGCGGCCTGATTGACGTGGTGGCGGCCCTCGACGACCTGCCCCTCCGCGTTGGCGAGGACCAGATCGCCCACGGTGACGTGCTTGAAGGGCATCCCGAAGGGGTTCACCCAGAAACAGTCCTCGTGCTCCGGGTCCCGCGCGGTGATGTGCCCGGACACCCCGTCCTCGTATCCGAGCCGCCCGAAGATCCGCAGCGCCCCGGCGAGCCGTTCCTTGCGGTAGAGCCGTTCGTCCGCCAACGAGTCGTGCACCGGCGGCATCGCGAACTGCAACCGCTCGACGGGTATCGGTGTGGGCGCCTGCATGTGTCCTCCATCCCTGGCTGTACGGAGCGGAAGTTACCGCCGGTCAGCGCAGGAAGACAGGGGCTCCCTGTGAAGAGAGTGCGCAATCGGGGCGCAATGCCGGACAGTAGGTGTCGGGTATTGGCGGGACACTCGGTGTATGACGACGAACTGGGCAGACTTCACCGCGGCAGAACCCACCTTCGCGCGGACCGCCGAAGAGCGGTTCGGCCAGTTCACACACCACATCCTGGCGACCCTGCGCAAGGACGGGTCGCCGCGCACGACGGGGCTCGAAGTCCGCTTCCTGTACGGGGAGTTGTGGCTCGGCATGATGCCGAACTCGATGAAGGCGCTCGACCTGCGCCGCGATCCGCGCTTCTCGATCCAGGCGAACCCGGGAGCGGGCACGGAGATGGCCGGCGGCGACATCCGGATCTCCGGGCGGGCGATCGAGGCCGACGACCCCGAGCTCATCGCGCGGTACACGGGCGAGGTGGACCCGCCGGACCCGGACGCGTTCCACCTCTTCCGTACAGAACTGACGGAGGTGGTCCGGACGTACATCGAGGACGAGAAGTACATGGCGGTGCAGCTGTGGAAGCCGGGCGCCCCCACGCGGACGACCAGGCGGACCTGACATACGGGGACTGGCGCCGCCCACCTCGGTGGACGGCGCCGTGTCAGCTCTGCGGGGAGGACTACTCCCACTCGATGGTGCCCGGCGGCTTGCTCGTCACGTCGAGGACGACGCGGTTGACGTCGGCGACCTCGTTCGTGATGCGCGTCGAGATCTTCGCGAGGACCTCGTACGGCATGCGGGTCCAGTCGGCCGTCATGGCGTCCTCGGACGAGACGGGCCGCAGCACGATCGGGTGGCCGTACGTCCGGCCGTCGCCCTGCACGCCCACGCTGCGCACGTCCGCGAGCAGCACGACGGGACACTGCCAGATCTCACGGTCGAGACCGGCCGCGGTCAGCTCCTCGCGGGCGATGGCGTCGGCCTCACGGAGCAGGTCGAGGCGCTCCTTGGTGACGTCGCCGACGATGCGGATGCCGAGGCCGGGGCCGGGGAAGGGCTGGCGCTGGACGATCTCGTCCGGCAGACCGAGCTCCTGTCCGACCATCCGCACTTCGTCCTTGAAGAGCTGGCGCAGCGGCTCGATCAGCTGGAACTCAAGGTCCTCGGGGAGCCCGCCCACGTTGTGGTGGGACTTGATGTTCGCGGTGCCGGTGCCGCCGCCGGACTCGACGACGTCGGGGTAGAGCGTGCCCTGGACCAGGAACTCGACGGGCTGGTCACCCGGCGCCTCGGCGACGATCTCCGCCTGGGCCTGCTCGAAGACGCGGATGAACTCGCGGCCGATGATCTTCCGCTTCTGCTCGGGGTCGGAGACCCCGGCGAGGGCGCTGAGGAAGCGCTCCTGCGCGTCGACGACCTTGAGCTGCACGCCCGTGGCCGCGACGAAGTCCTTCTCGACCTGCTCGGTCTCACCCTTGCGCATCAGACCGTGGTCGACGTACACACAGGTCAGCTGCGAACCGATGGCCTTCTGTACGAGGGCGGCGGCCACGGCGGAGTCGACGCCGCCGGACAGACCGCAGATCGCGCGCTTGTTGCCGACCTGCTCGCGGATCGCGGTGATCTGCTCCTCGACGATGTTGCCGGTGGTCCAGTCGGGCTTCAGGCCAGCGCCCCGGTAGAGGAAGTGCTCGAGCACCTGCTGGCCGTGCGTGGAGTGCATGACCTCGGGGTGGTACTGCACGCCGTACAGCTTCTTCTCGTCGTCCTCGAAGGCCGCGACCGGCACGACGTCCGTGGACGCGGTGACGGAGAAGCCCTCGGGCGCCGCGCTGCACGCGTCGCCGTGCGACATCCACACGGACTGCTCGGTCGGGGTGCCCTCGAAGAGCGTCGAGCCGGGCTTGGATACGGCCAGGGGCGTACGTCCGTACTCCCGCGCGCCCGTGTTGTCGACGGTGCCGCCGAGGGTGGTCGCCATCAGCTGGAAGCCGTAGCACATGCCGAAGACGGGGACGCCGGCCTCGAAGATCGCGCGGTCCAGGCGCGGGGCCTCGTCCGCGTACACCGACGAGGGGCCGCCGGAGAGGATGATCGCGGCGGGGTTCTTCGCGAGCATCTCGGAGACCGGCATGCTGCTCGGCACGATCTCGCTGTAGATCCGGGCCTCACGGACGCGGCGGGCGATGAGCTGGGCGTACTGCGCTCCGAAGTCGACGACCAGAACGGTGTCGGGGGCGGCGGCAGCGGGGGACGCTGATGGCACGGCGGCGGCCTTCCGGCGTTGAGCGTGAGCTTGAGCGTGAGCTGGGGCTCGTGCGTGAGCAGGGGGTCTGTTTTGTCGATTCTAACGGGCTCGCGGGCACCCCCTTCGTCGCATCCGACGGAGCCCCGCCCCACGCGCGGGCTGCCGGCGGACGTCTCAGCATCCGAGCCGCCACGGAACCCGTGTTGACCAGGCACGCGCGCCGGGGGGCATACTGGCCTCGTGACCAAGCACCTCAGCTTCCTCTTTACCTATGGCAACCGGCCCGCCGGCTGCCATGGTCGAGCTGCTTGATCCACTGACAAGCGACTTCCCAGGCGCCCCGGGCCGACAAGGCCCGGGGCGTTCTGTCATTTCCGGACCTTGTCGCTCCGGGGCTGCCTCCCCATCCGACGAGGAGCCCCAGATGACCATCGCCACGACCCACAAGACCCACAAGACCGACCAGGCCGACAAGACCGGCGCCCGCACCCCCGAGGCCGCCGATGTGATCGAGGGCGCACGCGACCGCATCGACGCACTCGACGACCGCATCATCGGTCTCGTACAGGAACGGATGGCCGTGTCGGCCGTCATCCAGGAGGCCCGGATCGGTTCGGGCGGCCGCCGCGTCAATCTCTCGCGCGAGATGGAGGTCCTCGCCCACTACAGGGACGCACTCGGCAAGCCCGGTACGTCGCTCGCGATGACGCTCCTCGAGCTGTGCAGGGGCCGGGTCTGACCGCCTCCGGCGCCCTCCAGCCGCCACCGGACCTGAGTTCGGGCCCGCTCTCACCCGTACGGCGCGTGACCAGGCCCGGAGGGACTTCGTTGGTCCCGATGTCCGTGCCAGCCAGGGGCGGGCACGGAAAAACCACGCGTGGCTCCGCTGGAGCGATGAGGCGCACACCTCGTGTGCGCCGTGGGACCTCGCTCCAGAGACGTGACCGGACGGCAGGGGACAGCAGCCCGGTCACCCAGGGAACGGTCGGCTTCGGGGACGCCCGGAGCCGACCGGCCTCCGTCCCCCCCCCCCCCCCCCCCCCCCCCCCCCCCCCCCCCCCTGATCCGTCCCCGGCCCGTCCCGTCCCCGGCCGTCTTCCCAACCGTCTCCCAGTCCCCAGGCCCCTCAGCTCTTGGGCTCTCCCGCCCCCGCGCAAGGACCCAGCCGCCCCTGTTCGTCTGGATCATGTCGAACCGGTTGCGCGGGTCACGGCGCATCCAGCACGATGCCTAGCAGGACAGGCCGCACATACGGTTCTGCACAACTCCATTGCCATTGGTCGAGACCACCCGTGCGCCCCTCGTGCGCCGGGTAGGCCACCAGCGCCCCTCAGGCTCGCGGCGCACTCCCCCCGGCGCCGCTCCGTGGCACCGACGCTGCCCTGACGTCGGTGCTGACGGCCAAGGGCCCCGCGGATCCGTCCCGCGGGGCCCTTCGCTCTGCCGTCACCCTGCTCCGGGCGCCGCTACTTCTCTCCGGCCAGCTTCCCCAGCTTCGCGAGCTGCGCGTCGACGATCGCGTCGGCCACCTTCGGGTCGCCCTTCACGCCGTCACGGAACTTCTCGGGCAGCCCGGCGGCCTCGCCCTGCTGGTCGTCACGGGCCGACTCGGGGTCGAAGATGTTCGAGGCGCGGAAGGCGATCAGCGTCGAGCCGCTGCGTACGACCGTGACGCGGTCCCGGTGGAGGAACTCACCGGCACGGCTCGCGAGCTTGTACGAGACGGCCTCGTCGCCGCCGACCGGCCCGGGCTGCGGCCTGACGCCGATGTACCGGTGGCCGCCGTCCCCGAACGTGGCGCACTTCCTCGACTTCGTCGCCGTACGCAGCGCGTCCATGGTGTTCTCGGCGTCGGCCTTGCCGTACGCCAGCAGCACGACCTCGGTCGTCGTGGTGTCCGCGACATCGGTGCTGGTCAGCGTGCGGCTGACGTGAGCCTTCGACTTCGGCGGGGCGTCGGCCATGAGCATCTCGGACAGCGGGCGGCACTCGGCCGGGTTCACGCGTCCGGCGGGAGGCGTGGCCTTGCCCCCGGACTTCCCGGAGTCCCCGGAGTCCCCGGACTGCCCGGCCTCCTTCGTGGCCTCCACCTTGTACTTCTTGACGTCGCCCGAGGCGAGCGCCGCCTTCTCCAGCTTCGCCGTGGCGGAGGTCGCGTCCGCCCGCGCCGGCTTCTTGTCCTTGCCGTCGCCGCCGCTTCCGCTGCACGCCGCCGTCAGGCCGAGCACCGCCACGGTCGAAACGGCCACCACGCCACGCGACACAGCTGACTTCACGTTCCCGCTCCCCCACTTTCGTACGCATCGTGCGGAGTCACCCGCACCCCTTCTACGACGGAAGATCGTTCCGGTCGGTTCCCCAGGATCCGTCTACTGCCACATCCAGAACCGGAACGGACTCAGGAGCGCGATCGCCAGCGCCATGCCGCCCACCACGATCACCACGCTCCACACCCGGCGGCTGCGCTCCGAACGCGCGCTGCGCCGCGGCCCTGTCGGTGCTGCACGCCACTCGTCCGGGCGCCACGCCCCGGCGGCACCCTCCCCCCGCGCCGCCTTGCGCTTCCTGCGCCGGCGGCCCAGCGCCCGGGAGTCCGCCGCCTGTTGGCGCGCCGCCTCCTCGTCGAGGCGCCGCAGCCGTTCGGCCACCATGCGCGCCCGCGCGGACGGCTCCTTCGGCGCCGAGGTACGGATGTCACGCAGGCTGTCCCGCTCGAACCGCTCCCACACGTCGTCCGGTATCTCTCCCGGCATCTCGTCCCGTATCTCATCCGGCTCCGCCACGCCGCCCCCTCCTGACGCCACTCGCTCACCGGCGGGTCGCCGTCGAGCGGAGGAATTTCTACGGCACCCGGCGACGACCGCACAAGCTCTGTGATCCACGCCGCGCAGGCCATGTGATCCAAGCCACATAAGAATTCTGTGAGTTCGAGGACAACCATTCACAGGGGACACAGGTCATGCATGCGTAACAACGGCCACACCCGCGTCCCCACCGCGGAGGCCTCCACCTCCGTATCGCCCACCAGGTGGTACGCCGGACTCCCTGAGGTCTTCATGAAGCTTCGCTGTGTCATGGCCGCCGCGGCCGCGACCGCCGCCATAGCCCCGCTCGCGCTGCTTTCGGCCCCTGCCGCCTTCGCGACCGACGCCACCACGCCGAGCCCGAGCACGTCGGCCACCGAGTCGGCCACGCCCAGCGCGACGGCCACCGAGTCCGCGACGCCCACCGGGTCGGCCACGCCCAGCGCGACGGCCACCGAGTCGGCCACCCCGGCGCCGAGCGCGACGGCCACCGAGTCGGCCACGCCCACGAAGCAGCCCACCGGATCGGCCACGCCGACCGGGGAGCCCACCGCGGAGCCCACGGACTGCCCGGTCGACGAGAACGGCGAGGACGCCGACTCGAAGCTGGAGCTCGGGCTCTCGGGCCTGCCCGGCAAGATCGTCGCGGGCAGCGGCTGGCACCAGTTCAAGCTGACCGCCTCCAACCCGAGCGACGAGGACCTCGGCGAGGTCCAGTGGCTCGCCGCCGTGGACAACTTCACGGAGAGCGAGGACGAGAAGGACTGGCTCGCGAACTACGCGCAGATCCAGTACTTCAACCCCGACTCCAAGGCCTGGGAGTCCATCGCGGACGAGGTCTCGGGCGGCCTCTACTTCGGCAGCACCGAGCTGGGTGCCAAGGAGAAGGTCGACATCAAGCTGCGCGTCAACGTCAGCGCCGAGGCCCCGGCCGGTGACGGCTACGCGCTCGGCCTCGGCGGCTACCTCGACTCCGAGCAGAACTGCGTGCACAACGCGTTCGCGTTCTACGAGTTCACCGTCCTGAAGGCCGGCAGCAACAACGAGAACCCGGGCGAGGCCGAGGAGAACAAGGGCGGCAAGACGCCCGCCGGTGGCAAGACGCCCACCGGTGGCGCCAAGGAGATCCCGACCACCGGCAACCTCGCCGAGACCGGCTCCAGCTCCATGCTGCCGACCATCGGCCTCGTCGGCGGTGTCGCCGTCATCGCCGGTGCGGGCGCGGTCTTCGTCGTCCGCCGCAAGAAGGCCGACGCCACCGCGTAAGCGGCACCTGAACACGCGAAAGGACCTGCGCTCGGAGGGGGGTGCAGGTCCTTTCGCGTACGCGGGGGAAGTCGCCGCCCGGCTACTTCTTCGCCGGCATCGCGGGCATCCCCAGGAAGGGAAGCCTCAGCGCGCCGAACGCGTCCGCCGGTACCGCCGGGGACTTCGGCTCGACGGCGGCGAGACGCACGTACTCCGTGCCCTGCGCGGGACGCGTGTCCTCGGCGCCCTTGTTGGGCCAGAACGACATCGCGCGCTCGGCCTGCGCGGTGATCGTGAGGGACGGATTCACACCCAGGTTCGCGGAGATCGCGGCGCCGTCGACGACCGAGATGCCGGGGTGGCCGTAGAGGCGGTGGTACGGGTCGATGACCCCGGTGTCGGCCGAGTCGCCGATCGGGCAGCCGCCCAGGAAGTGCGCGGTCAGCGGGGTGCCCATCAGCTCGCCCACGTTCGACCCGGCGAAGCCGTTGATCTCCTTGGCGAGCAGCGTCGCGGCCTCGGTGGCCTCGGGGATCTGCGTCGGGTTGGGCGCGCCATGGCCCTGCCGGGCGGTCAGCAGGCCCTTGCCGATGCCCTTCTCCTTGCGGTACGTGGTCAGGGAGTTGTCGAGCGTCTGCATGACGAGGCCGATGATGGTCCGCTCCGACCAGCGCCGGTTGGAGAGTGAACGGACCGTCAGCCACGGGTGCTTGGCGACGTTGCCGAGCCATCCGGCGACGCGCGCCTTGCCGCCCTTGATGCTGTACGGCACTTGCAGGATCGTCATGCCGCCCATCGCGTTGGACTTCTTGCCGTAGCGGACCGGCTCGATGTGCGTGGTGGCGTTCGGGTGGATGGACGAGGTGATCGCGACGCCCTTGGTGAAGTCCACCTTCTCGGCGCCGTGCTGCTTGCGGTAGCGGCGGTCGGTGGTCTGGGATCCCACCAGGGCCTCGGAGTTGGTGCGGGTCAGCGCGCCGAGCCGCCCCGAGATGCGCGGGAGCAGGCCGGTGTCCTTCATACGGTGCAGGAGCGTCTGCGTGCCGTAGGTGCCCGCAGCGACGACGACCTCGCGCGCCGTGAACGTACGGCCGTTGCCCTTGCGCTTGTTGTCCGTGGGCAGGGTCGCCACGGCGAAACCGCCCCGCGAGTCCTCCGTGACGGTGACGACGGACGTCATCGGGTGGATGACGGCGCCCGCCTTCTCCGCCAGGTAGAGGTAGTTCTCATTGAGGGTGTTCTTGGCGCCGTGGCGGCAGCCCGTCATGCACTCGCCGCATTCGCTGCAGGCCTTGCGCGACGGGCCCGCGCCCCCGAAGTAGGGATCGGGAACTTCCTCGCCGGGCCTGGCCGTTGAAGTACCTGAGGCGTCCTGCCCGTCTCCGAAGAAGACGCCGACCGGCGCCATGTGGAAGCTGTCGCCCACTCCCATGGCCTGGGCGGTCGCCTTCAGGTGGACGTCGGACGGAGTCGTGGTCGGGTTGAGCCGCACCCCGAGCATGCGCTTGGCCTGCTCGTAGTAGGGGGCGAGCTCGTTCTGCCAGTCCGTGATGTCCTTCCACTGCGGGTCGTTGAAGAACGGCGCGGGGGGTACGTAGAGCGTGTTCGCGTAGTTCAGCGAACCTCCGCCGACGCCCGCCCCCGCGAGCACCATCACGTTGCCGAGCAGATGGATGCGCTGGATGCCGTAGAGGCCGAGCGCCGGTGCCCAGAGGTAGTTCTTGAGGTCCCAGGAGTTCTTCGGGAGCGACTCGCGGGTGAAGCGGCGCCCCGCTTCGAGCACGCCGACGCGGTAGCCCTTCTCCGTCAGACGCAGAGCGGAGACGGAGCCGCCGAAGCCTGACCCGACGACGAGGACGTCGTAGTCGTACGACGCTTCGGCGTGCCCACCCGCCTCGCTGTCCGGCTGTTTCTGGACAGAGCTCTCCTGTGACATCGACTCTCCTCGTTGAGAATTAGCCCGTTCGTAGGGATCCGGCGGCGGCCGGGGCGACTAGCGCAGGCGCAGGGACTTCATGACCTTCAGGCTCAGGCTCATGAACGCCGCGTACTTCTCGTCGTCCATGCCGAAGGACGGCGCGAGCGGCATCAGCCGCTGGTGCGCGACGGTCTGCGCCTCGGTGTACTTCAGGATGCCCTCGGAGCCGTGCCGGCGGCCGAGGCCCGAGTCCTTCATGCCGCCCATCGGCGACTGCACGCTGCCGTAGGCGGGCGCGAAGCCCTCGTTCACGTTGACCGTGCCGGTGCGCAGGCGGGCGGCGAGCTTGCGGCCGCGGCTGCCGTCCTTCGTCCAGACCGAGGAATTCAGGCCGTACGACGTGGAGTTGGCGAGCTCGACCGCTTCGTTCTCATCGGTGAAGCGGTAGATGGAGACGACAGGGCCGAAGGTCTCCTCGCCGCACACCGCCATCGGGGACTCGACGCCGTCCAGGATCGTCGGCTCGAAGAAGAACGGGCCGATGTCGGGCCGGGCGACGCCGCCCGCGAGCACCGTCGCGCCCTTGGCGACCGCCTCGTCGACATGCCGCTTGGTGGTCTCCAGCTGCCGCTCGCCGACCAGCGAGCCCATCTCCGCTCCGTACGCGAGGGAGCGGCCGAGCCGCATAGCCTTCGTCCGCGCCGCGAAGCGCTCCACGAACTCGTCGGCGATCGACTCGTGGACGTACAGCCGCTCGATGGAGATGCACAGCTGGCCTGCGGACGAGAAACAGGCCCTCACGGCACCCGCGGCCGCCTTCTCGATGTCGGCGTCGTGGAGCACCAACATGGCGTTCTTGCCGCCCAGTTCGAGCGAGACGCCGACGAGGCGGCCCGCGGCGCCCTGTGCGACCTCGCGGCCGGTGCGGGTGGAGCCGGTGAAGGAGACGTAGTCGGCGTGCTTGACGATCTCGGGTCCGACGACGGGCCCGTCACCGATGACGACCTGGAAGACCTCGGCGGGCAGACCGGCCTCGATGATGAGGTCGCGGGCCCACAGGGCGGTCAGGCAGGTCTCCGTGTCGGGCTTCATCACCAGCGCGTTGCCCGCGACGAGCGCGGGCAGGGCGTCGCCGATGGACAGCTCGAAGGGGTAGTTCCAGGGCGCGATCTGGCCGACCACACCGCGCGGCTGACGGTTCTCGGTGACCTTCGTGAGGGTCGGTACGACGCCGGTGTGCCGCTTGGGGTTCAGGTACGCGGGGGCCTTGCGGCCGTAGTGCCGCGCGGCGACGGCGACGGCCTGCAGCTCCTCGTGCGCGTGCAGCCTGGCCTTGCCGGTCTCCAGCTGTATGAGGTCGAGGACCTCGGCCTGGCGCTGCAGGACCAGGTCGTGGAAGCGGAGCAGGACCGCGGCGCGGCGGCGGACCGGGGTGCGCTCCCAGGCGATCTGGGCGACCCGCGCCCGCTCGAAGGCGGTGGCCACGTCCTCGGGGGTGGACTCGGGCAGGTCGGCCAGCTTCTCACCGGTGAACGGCGTGTGGTTGGCGGTCCGTCCCGAACCGATCACGTCCCGGGTGAGCTGCGCGATGAGCTCGGGAGTCACCACGTCGGCGGCGGTGCGCGCGCCTTCGGGGGCGGTGGCTGTCGGGTTCGTTCCGAGGGGCGCTGCGGTGGCCTGCGAGTCCGTCATGGAGGTGAGCGTAGGCCCAGGTCAGGGTTTTGGGTACCCGTCGGTAATCCACTTTCACCGGGCGGACACACGCTGCCAGCGATTGCTGGCGGCAAAGCCCCTGATCAGGGGCTTAACCGGAGTTGATCAACAAGGCGTCACCATGTTCGATGGCAGCGGCGGAACGGACCCGGGTCAGGGCTTCGTGATCTCCAGTTCGGCGATCGCGGTCTTGGCGACCTCGCGGCCGCGCTCGGTGAAATCGCCCTTGCTCGGGTAGTCGATCCAGAGCTTGTACATGTCGCCGGACTTGGTCTTGTAGTAGAAGACCTTGGCCTCGCGCGGCTTCTGTCGCTCCGAGTCCGAATCGTCGACGTAGGTGACCGTGTTCTCGGCGGCTTCCCGGTCCTTGTACGTGGTCTTCGCCGTCCTGCTCCGGGGAGCGGGCGTCTCGGCCATGTTGCTCTTGTCGCCGCTCTCGATCCCGTCGGCTTCGCTGTACGCCTGCGCGGCCGAGGACCCCGCGATCTCGCCGACGCTGTCCTCGGACTTCTTCGCCAGGTACAGAGTGATCGAGACGGCGGTGCTCGGGTCGGTGTAACTGACCCAGTGCTCCGTCTTGTTGATGCCGTCCGGCACGGACTTCACATAGTCCGGCGGCGCCGACAGCGTCGCGCCCAGCGCCTTCTCCTCGTGCTGCTTCCAGCTGTCCGCCTCGGCCGCCGCGAACGGGTTCGTGACCACGAGGACGCCCGCGACCACGGCGGCGACGACCACCGCGCCGATACCCAGGAGCCCCTTGCGGCCGATGGTGACGCCCTTGCCGCCCGCGGCACCGCCGCCACCGACCTGGACGACCCGTGTCGGCGCCGTCTGCGGCGGCCGGGCCACTTCCTCCAGGAGGGCGCGGACCTGCGCTGCGCGCGGGCGCTGGCCGGGGTCCTTGGTCAGGAGCCCGTTGATCGCCTGCGCGAGCGGGCCCGAGGCCGAGGCGGGCGCCGCGGGGGTCGCGTTCAGGACGGACTGCAGTGTCGCGGGGGTGTTGTTGCGCCGGAACGGCGATACGCCCTCCGTCGCGGCGTAGAGGACCACGCCGAGCGACCAGAGGTCCGACGCCGGCCCTGGGCGCTGGCCGAGCACCCGCTCGGGGGCGATGAACTCGGGCGAACCGACGAAGCCGCCGGTGTCCGTCAGGTTCGTCTCGCCCTCGATCTGGGCGATGCCGAAGTCGGTGAGGACGACGCGGTCGTGCTGCCCCAGCATCACGTTGTCCGGCTTGACGTCACGGTGCAGGATTCCCGCCTGGTGGGCGGCGTCCAGGGCGCCGAGCACCTCAAGGCCGATGCGGGCGGCGTCGCGGGCGCCCAGGGTGCCCTCCTGGAGCGCGGCGCCGAGCGAGCGGCCCTGGACCAGTTCCATGACGATCCACGGCTGGCCGTCCTCCACCGCCACGTCGTGGACGTTGACCACGGCGGGGTGGTCGAGGCGGGCCGCGGCGCGCGCCTCGCGGCGCATCCGCTCGAAAGCGTTGGACCGTTCGCGCTCGGGCAGGTGGTCGGGGATGCGGGGTTCCTTGACGGCGACCTCGCGGTCCACCGTCTCGTCCTTCGCGCGCCAGACCGTGCCCATGCCGCCGTGCCCGAGCTTGGACAGCAGGCGGTAACGGCCCGCGATCAGACGGCCCGCGCCCGGATCCGGCTCGGATGGCTGATTCGGTACCACTTGGGTGAACTGAGCGTACGGCGACGGGGGCGGCGTCGGCGCCCCGGGCTGCTGCGGTCCTGCGGGCTGCTGCGGTCCGGCGGGGTGCTGCGCAGTCGGCTGGTAAGGCTGCGGCTGCGGCGGCTGCAGTCCGAAACTGGTGGGTTCGTACGGGCCGTAGGAGGCTCCCCCGTCATTACTCATGCACACATCAGTACCTTGCCGACGGTCTCCCGTTCCACTCGGGTCACTGACTTGTGACCGGGGTGATGCACCCGGCGGAACTTCAACGGCGTACGAACGAGTCCACCGCCGTGTCGAAGTACCGTCGGCCTTCCTCGGCCTTGTCGATCGGCGCCGAGACCCACACGTCGTACATCCGGCCGCCCTCCTCCCAGCAGAGGTCGTACGTGTGCCGGTCGCCCTCCGCAGCCGTGAAGCCGTCCCAGCTGAACTGCCAGAGGGCGGCGGGCCGTCCGTTGTGCGAGGTCTCGGTGACCTCTCCGTCCCGGTAACCCGGGTTGTTCTCGGGCCCTTTGGCGTCGGAGCGGCGCTGCACGGCGAGCGGCCCGCCCGGCTCGGGGGCCGACTCCTTGATGCCGATGCGGAAGGTGCCGCCCGCCGACTTGTAGAAGACGCGGGGCCCGTCCACCTCGCGCGTGAAGCCGTGGGGCACGGCGAGCGTGAAGCCGCGGCGGTCCTTCGTCACGCGGTAGCCCTCGGGGGCCTCGGGCGTGGAGGGCTTGGGGGTGCGCGAGCCGCGCGTGACCGTCACCGTCGGGGTCGGCGATGGCGAGGGGCTCACCGTCTTCGTCGGCGCGGACTGCGTGGCCGTCGTCGTGGGCTCACCGCGGTCGCCGTCGCCGTCCCTGCCCATCAGGAGCGCGGCGGACACCCCGGCTCCGGCCACCGCGGCCACGAGCGCGGCCGCGATCAGCATGATCCGGCGACGGCCGCGGGAAGGCCCCGCCGACTGCGCGGGCGGGCGCGTGGGCAGGTCACGGTAGGTGGGCGTGTAGCCGCCGAGCCGCCCGCCCGGCAGCGCCGACGGCTGACCGCCGGCCCGGCCCGCGGGCGTCGACGGCATCCGTCCCGTCTCGACGTACGTCCGCAGCAGCCGCTCCGCGTCCTCCACGCCGAGCCGCCGCTCCGGGTCGCGTTCGAGGAGGCCGAGGATGACGGGCAGCAGCGGCGCGGCGGCGGGCGGCGGGCGGATCTCGTCGAAGACGACGGCGTGCAGCACACCGCTGATCGAGTCCCGGCGGAAGGGCGACTCTCCGGTCATCGCCGTGACGAGGAGCGCGCCGAGCGACCAGAGGTCGGACTCGGGCCCCGTCCGCTCGCCCGACATCCGCTCGGGCGCGGTGTATTCGGGAGAACCCACGAACGACCCGATCTCCGTGAGCGTCGTCGCCCCGCTGACCTGCGCGATCCCGAAGTCGGTGAGGACGACACGGCCGGTCGCCTCCTCCATGAGGACGTTCGCGGGTTTGATGTCGCGGTGCAGAACCCCGGCGGCATGCGCGACGCGCAGCGCGCCAAGAAGCGCGATGCCCATCCGGGCGACCTCACGCGCGCTCATCGGACCCGCTCGCGAGATCCGCGCGGCCAGCGAGCCGCCCTCGATCAACTCCATGACGATGTACGGATGGTCGCTCTGCACGACGACGTCATGGACGACGATGATGTGCGGATGCCTGAGCTGCGCCGCCGCCCGGGCCTCGCGCAGGGTCCGTTCGCGCTGCTGCATCGCGTCGGATTCGGAGAGCGTGTCGTCGAGGGCGAGTTCCTTGACGGCGACCCGGCGGCCGAGGAACTGATCCGTGGCCTGCCAGACCACGCCCATGCCACCCCGGCCGAGCCGCGCATCCAGGCGGTAACGGCCAGCTATGACCCGGGCGTTGTCCCCCACGCTCCCCATGCGGCCATCATGCCCCACACGTGTGCGGACGGACCCTGTGGGCCTGCGAGGCGGACTGGTTCCGGCCGCTTGTCCCAGACATCCCGGCTGCGGACGGCCGCATTCAGCGCTCCCGCCAGCCCCGGAGCATCGCGTCGAACTGCTGGCGCGCCGTGTTCCAGTCGTCGGCGGGGGACGACATGTAAATCACGTACTCGACGCCGTCACGGCTGAGATAGGACTGTGAGATGGCGCGGCGCGGGCCCGCTGTCGTGTCGTTCGCCCCCGCCGTCCAGCTGAACTCCCAGAGCGCGCCGGGCCGGTCGCGGAAGGTGTTCTGGTCCAGCTGCAGCCGCTTGTAGCGGGGCAGTTTGACCTTGAGGTTCTTCTCCAGGTCCAGCTGGTGCGTGTAGGGGCTCTCCCACGTCGAGTTGCGGTCGATGGCGACGCGTACGAAGTGGCGGCCGTGGTCGGGCGTGTAGTCGATCTGGCTGCCGTCGGCCTCGCGCTCCCAGTCCTTGGGCAGCATCATGCTGAAGCCCTCGGCGTCGTGCACGCGCTGCCAGTCCTCGGGGATGCCGCCGACAGTCTTGCCCGGCCCTCCGTCGCTGGACTGCTGCGTACTGCCGTCGTCGCCGTCGGCGTAGTACAGGTAGCCGGCGGTTCCGCCGCCGAGCAGCACGACCGCGGCGACCGCCGCGACGATCGCGGGCAGCTTGCGGCGCTTCTGGGGGCTGGGCGGGGACTGGTGGGTGCCTTGGACGACAGTGCCGGAGGTGTGGGGTGCGGGGCCGGAGCCGTTTCCGTGGACGACGGTGCCGGGCTCAATGGGGTGGTGGCCGAACTGCGGGGTGTGGACCTGCGGCTGCGGCTGGTGCTGCGGCCGCGGGCTCGGCTGCTGGGGCGTGGCGTGGATCTGCGTCGGCACGTACGCCTCCGCCGCGCTGGGCAGTCGCCCCTCCGCCGCCTCGGCCAGCATCAGCTCGGCGACCTCCGCGGTCGGCCGGGTGTCCGGGTCCTTGCGCAGGAGGGCGCCGATGACCGGGGCGAGCGCCCCCGCGTACTCGGCCGGCGCGGGCTCCTCCGTGACCACGGCCTGCATGGTGCCCAGCGGAGACGTGCGCCGGAAGGGGGAGTTCCCCTCGACCGCCGTGTAAAGCGTGGCGCCGAGGGCCCACAGGTCGGACGCGGGCCCGGGGTTGGCGCCGCTGACCCGCTCGGGCGCCAGATAGTCGACGGAGCCGACGACCTCGCCGGTCCGCGTGATCGTCGTGTCCCCCTCGATCGCGGCGATCCCGAAGTCGGTGAGCAGGATGCGCCGGTCGTCCGCCAGGAGTACGTTGCCGGGCTTGACGTCGCGGTGCAGAACCCCGGCGGCGTGCGCGGCGCGCAGGGCCTTCAGGGTCCACAGGCCGATGCGGGCGGCCTCGACGGGGTCGATGCGGCCCCGCTCCTTGACGGCGTCCGCGAGCGAGCGGCCCTCGACCAGCTCCATCACGATCCAGGGGCGGTCGTCGTACTCAAGGACGTCGTGGACGGTGACGACGGCGGGGTGGTTGATCCGGGCGGCGGCCCGCGCCTCAGCGTGCGTACGGGCGAAGAGGATCGCGCGGTCGGCCTCCGCCACGAACTGCGCTGCCGTCAGTTCCTTGACGGCGACGGTCCGGTGCAGCACCTCGTCCTGTGCGCGCCACACCCGTCCCATGCCACCGCGGCCGATGGACTCTCCGAGCCGGTAGCGGCCCGCGAGGAGCAGGCCCTGCATCTGATTCACGATCCCCCGCAATGGTTCTGACATGGCACAGATTAGGGAGCGGTCGGCGTACGCGGAACCTCCGGGGGTGCTAGGAGACCTCACTGTGACGCGTGACGCAACGGCGACGGGCCGCTCGACGCACCCGAAGAGCGGTCAAATCCCGTACTCAAAGGGGCACATGATGACCTTCGGACGATCCGGCGACGTCAATCAGTGACTTGATAGGTCGACGAGGCCTGCTCATAGAGCCGGTCCACTTCATCACGCTCGGCCTCGGGCCCCCGGATCTGCACGACGTGGTACTTCCCGCCGACGATCATCGCGAGATTGCGTACGAAGATTTCGCCGCCGCCCGGTCCCTGCCAGGTGAACTGCCCCTCGCCCATGACCCGTCCGCCCACGTCGATCCTGCGCATTCCGGACGACTCCGCCCAGGTCGAGTCGCGGAACGGCTGCAGCTCGCGCTCGTGCTCGCGCTGGTACTTCATGGGGTCGCTGCCGTACTCGTCCGTGCCGTCACGCCCCGGCACGACGATCAGCTCGAAGTCGCCTTTCGTGTAAACGACCTGGCCCCGCCCGTTCTTGGGCTGCCGGTCCCAGCCGCTGGCGACAGCGACCCTGAAGCCCTCGGCGTCCTTGCGGAGCGTGAAGCCCTGCGGCACCTCGGGCCCGCTGGTCTGCGGCTTCTGCGAGCCGGGGCTCTTCTCGGGCTTGTCGCTGGGCTTACCGGACTTGCCGTCCTCTCCGCCGTCCTCGCTGGGCCGGGCGCTGGAGGTGCTGCCGGGGTCGGGCGCCTGGCTGGTGCCGGGGTCGCCCGCGGAGCCCGCGCGCTCGCCGCCCTCGTTCTCCCCCGCCTTGGGCATGAAGACCATGGCGTACGCGACCGCCGCGGCGAGGCCGACCAGGATGAGGAGGAGCAGGAGGCGCCCCAGGGAACGTGGCCGCCCCGTACCGCTCCGCTTGGGCGCGGGGGCCGTCCGCTTGGGCATGGAGACGGTCCGCTTGGGCATGGGCGCGGTGGCTGCCTGCCTGGCTTCCCGCCCTCGCTTGTGTTTGTGCTTGTGGCGCCCGTTCTGCCGGGAGTTCGGCAGGGGGGTGGTGGCCGCGGGCGCGGGGGCGCGCCGCTTCTTGCGGCGTACGAGATCACCGCGACGGCGTACGACGGGCAGCCGCCGGGCGTCGAACGGCGGCGCGGGCACGACGTTCGCACCGGCTTCCGGCTCGGGCGCGGAGCGGACCAGCGAGCGAAGCCAGCCGCTCAGCTCCTCGATGTCGAGCCGCTCGGTGGGGTCCTGCCGTAACAACGACTCGACGACGGGCCGGAGCGGCCCGCACTCCTCCGCGAAGGCGGGCGGCTCGGCGCACACCAGCTGGACGAGCTCGAAGGTGCTCTCCTCCGGGTAGGGCGCGTGACCCTGCACGGCCCGGAACAACAGCGCGCCCAGCGCCCAGAGATCGGTGGCGGGCCCGATGGGCGGGGCAAGCTGCCAGTTCTCGTGCACGGGCCCGGCCTGCTCGGGCGCCCACCGCTCGGTCACGCCCCCGACCACGGTCATCCGGGCGTGCCGGGCCCGCTCGGCGGCAAGAGCGGTGGCGGGCCCACGCCGCCCCCCACGCCGCTCGGCGACGAGGGCGTCCCAGTAGCTGTGGCCGGATGATGCCGGGGTGGCGGGTGCCGCGCCATGGCCGGAGCCAGCTCCCGGCCCACCAAGGCCAACTGCGGAACCAGACGCACCCGGACGCGAGACGGAACGGCCGGACACGGCCCCCGGCCCGCCCTGCCCCGAAGCCGAAGCGGGCAGCCCCTGCTCCCCACGCCCGCCCACGGAGCGGTACGCACCCGAACCCTCCGCGGGACGCCCTTGCCCACCACGGCTTTGCGCGGGGCGCGGAACACCGGAGCCATAGCTTTCCCCACCACGGCCGGAAGCGGGGCCCAAGTCACCGTAGCCAGAGCCCTCCCCACCACGGCCAGGCGCGGAACCCGCAACACCGTAACCAGCGCCTCGCCCACCACGAGCAGCCGTCGTGCTCTGCCCACCGTGGCTCGGCCCGGAACCCAGCCCCTCGTAGCCAGGCCCGGCGTCCTGCCCGCCGCGGCCGCCGCCCTCGGGGGCTACCTCGCCGCGGCCGGTCTCAAAGCCTCGCTCTGCCCTGCCAGGAGCGCCCTCTGCGGGGCCTCCAACACCCCTGCCCGCGCCGGAACTCCCCCTCGGCACAGCCCCGTGCCACGGCTTCGTACCCCCGACGCCGTACGGGTCCAGGATCCGCCCCGCAGCCTCGGCCTCGCCGCCGCTCCTGCCGCCCTCGTCGTACCCCTCGGCCCCCGCCGAGTCACCGCCTGCCCTGGGCCCCGGCAACTCCGGGCCCCGGCGCCCCTCGTCCTCGCTCACCCGCGCCGCGGCCCGCGCCCCGGCGCGATACGCGGCTATGGCGCTGGTCCGTGCGGCCCGCGCGTCACCCGCGGGCTCCGGGGGCTCCGAGGGCGCCGGGGCCGGGGCGACCTCGTACGCCTCATAGGGCCCGTACGCCTCATCGGGCTCATCGCCGCGCTCGTCCGCAGCGGGCTCGTCCGCAGCGCGCTCGTCCGCAGCGCGCTCGTCCGCAGCGCGCTCGTCCGCATCGGGCCCCCCGAAGAGCTCCTCAGGCCGAGGGTCGTACCCGCACAGCGCCTCTTCCGCCGCGCCCGCCGCGAGGCCCGTCAGGACCACCCGGCCGTCGTCGCAGACCAGGACCGTGCGAGCGGTGATGTTCCGGTGGACCCACCCATGCGCGTGCAGCACCCGCAGCGCCGTCACCACGTCCGACGCGACCTCAGCCGCGCGGTACGGACTCAGCGGCCGGTCCGCGAGCAGCGCGGCCAGCGGCCTCGCCGCCACCAACTCGCTGACTATCCACAGCGAACCGCCCTCGGCGAACACGTCGAAGACCTGGTCGAGCCGCGGATGGTCGGGAATCTGCGCGGCGGCCTGCGCCGCCTCTATCGCGCGGCGCACCGCCGGATCCGAGGGCCGCCGGGTCGTGCGCGCCGAAAGCCGCCGCACCGCCCCCGCGCTCACGAACCCTGCCGGAAGCTCCCCCTCCGGCAGGTCCCGCTCATCGAGCTCAAGCACTTCCGCGTCGACGACCTCGGGCAACGGCACCTGCCTGACCAGGACTTCCTGCCCGCTGTACGTGTCGAAGGCCCGCGTCTCCGCGAGTTCGTACTCATCCGCAGGAGGCAGCGGCAGGCGGTAGCGGTCGGCGAGTACCCGCCCCGCGTATTCGTCCACGACGCCTCCCCCGTCCGACCGGTGGTCAATTCCGTTCGCCTTATGCCCTGTTGCGGCTGCGTACGGTCCGCAAGCACTCACGATACGTGCCGGAGGCAAACCACATTGAGGGGATGCGAGATCTCACCGGATACACCGGACGCGTACCGCGGGCCCCCTCGATCGCTACTCGATCGCTACTTCTTCGGCTCGAACGACTTCGTGAAGGTCCGCCACGCGTCCTTGCGCTCGTCGCTGTCCCACTTGGCCGCCTTGGCCGTATACATCAGTCCGTAGCCCAAGTTGTCGTTCACGACGAAACCGCGGTCTATCGAGCGGTACTTCGTGCCGCCGTCGACGTACGTGAACTCCCAGTCGGCCGTGTTCCAGCCGCGGAAGTCGACCTTCTCTATCCGGATGCGCTTGTACTGCGACCGGACCATGTACGACTCCTGGTTCTTCCAGTCGCCCACAGGGTCCGACTTGGGCGTGGGAGTCCAGCCGATCAGCAGCTTCTGCCCGTCCGGCCCGGTGAAACGCGCGCCCGCGGCACCCGTGGACTGGTACTTCCACCCCTTGGGCAGCCCCACGGAGAAGCCTTGGGAGTGCTTGTACGTCGACTCGGCGCCGTCTTCCGGCTTCTTGCCGGAGTCGTCGCCACCGTCGCCACCGTCGTCGCCGCTCTCACTCGGATCGTGGCCGTCACCCGAACCGGGGCTCGACCCCGCACCCGCTTCCGTGTCGCCCTTGCCCTTGTCCTCCCCGGCGCCGCCGTCCTGCCCGGCGCCCTTGTCCTCCTCCTTCTCGCCGCTGCCCGCGGTCGCCCCGCTGGACGCGGCCTTGTCGCCGCCGTTCTTGCTGTCCCGCGCACCGCTCTCGTCCCCGTTGCTCAGCGCGAACGCGAGCACGGTTCCGAGCACGGCGAGCGCGAGGGCCAACGAGAAGATCACGAGCGTGCGCCGAGGCACCACGTCGGTGAGCGAGGCCCTGGGAGGCGCCGCACGTGGCGGCGTCGCGGGAACCGGCGGAGTATTCGAAGAAGCGGAGGCTCCTCCAGCCGCCCCGGAGCGCGAAGGCTTCTCCGTCACCGCCCCAGAAGCAGAGCCGGAACCGGAATTGGCACCGGAACCGGAAGCACCCGAACCGGCCCCCGCGCCCCGCGCGGTAGCCGCAGCCGCGGCCTTCCGCACCGACCGGAGCGCACCCTTCAGCCGCTCGGCGGCCTCCTCGCCCTTGCCACCGGAATCCGCGGAGGACCCGACGGTCCCAGAGGCCCCGGAAGACCCAGCCGCCCCGGAGGACTCAGCCGTATCCGCCGAACCAGCGGCCCCAGCGGCACCCACAGCGCCGCCACCGGCCACGCCCGCACGGCCGGAGGAGCCGCCCTTGCCCTTGCCCTTTCCGAACCGCTTCCCCACGCCGGAAGTCGGCGGCACCGGAGGCAGCGGCACGACCTTCGTCGCGTCGACCGGCTCCGGCTCGTCCTTGACCTCCGGCGCGTGAATCACGTCGATCAGGAGCGCCCGCGCCCCCGCGTCGTCGAGCCGCTGCTCGGGGTCCTTGGCGAGCAGGCCGTAGATGACCTTCTCCAACGGCCCCGCGTTCGTCGGCTGTTCGACGTCCTCGGTCATGACCGCGGTGAGGGTCGCGATCGCCGACCCCTTGTCGTACGGAGGCACGCCTTCCACAGCCGCGTACAGCAGACCGCCGAGCGACCACAGGTCGGCCGCCGGGCCCGGCTTGTGACCGCGCGCCCGCTCCGGCGAGATGTACGAAGGAGCGCCGACGAGCATGCCGGTGGAGGTGATCGACGGGTCGCCCTCGACCTGCGCGATGCCGAAGTCCGTGAGGACGACTCGCCCGTCCTCGGCGATCAGCACGTTCGACGGCTTCACGTCGCGGTGCAGAATTCCCTCGCGGTGCGCGGACCGCAGTACGTCGAGCACCGCGAGCCCGACCTCGGCCGCGCGCCTCGGCGTGAGCAGCCCGTCCTCGCGAATGGCCTCGGCGAGCGACTTGCCCTCGACCAGCTCCATCACGATCCACGGCCGGTCGTCCTCGTCGACCACGTCGTACACGGTCACCGCACTGGTGTTGCGGATCCGCGCGATCGCCTTGGCCTCACGCAACGTACGCGTGATGAGCCGCCGCTTCTCTTCCTCGTCGATGCTCGAGGGAAAGCGCAGCTCCTTCACCGCGACCGTACGGCCGAGTGTCTCGTCCTTGGCGCGCCAGACGGTTCCCATTCCGCCGCGGCCGAGCACTTCTCCCAGCCGGTAGCGCCCGGAGAGGAGACGTTCGCTCTTGTCCTGACGGGACTGACCCGTCTTCTCCGCGTCCGACATGCGTCCCCTCTGCTGCTACCGCTGCTACCCGCGCAACCCGCCCTGACAGAGCCTCCATTGTCCCTCACTCGGGGACCGGTCTACGCCCAGGGTCCAACGTCCCTCATGACGGGCTCCGTACAAGGAGGGACCGCCACGCCCAATCCACGGACACTGCTGGCCATACCCCTCGCGATGGCCCTTTTCGGCCTGACTTCCGCCAGTGCGCCGTTGGCCGCGAAACCGGCCCGGACGCCACTCTTCCGTCGCTCGTCACCCGGGGCAAGGCCCCCGCCGCGGCTCCACACTCGCCCACCACGAGATAGCGGACCCGGAACTCGAACGCACCCTCCTCACAGCCGAGTTCCACACGTAGCGTGGCGACTTGGCGTCCCGAAGGGGCGCGGGGAACGGCGCGACCAGCCGCAACGCACCCGCAGACACCAATCCGGTCAACCAGCGGAGCGCTAGAGCGGCACGATGTCCGGCGCCCCCAGCCTCGCCGCGTCCGCCGTCAGGTCGTCCGGCTGCCGCTGCGACTCCCGCTCCGCCTCCACCCTCTTCTCGTAGTGCTGGACCTCCTTCTCCACCTGGTCCTTGTCCCAGCCCAGGACCGGCGCCATCAGCTCGGCGCACAGCCGCGCACTGCGCGTGCCCCGGTCGAACGTCTCGATCGAGATGCGCGTGCGCCGGGTCAACACGTCGTCCAGGTGCCGTGCGCCCTCGTGCGACGCGGCATAGACGATCTCGGCGCGCAGATAGTCGTCCGCGGCGGGCAGTGGCTCGCCCAGGGTGGGATCGGCCGTGACGAGGGCGAGGACCTCTTCCGCCAGTGAGCCGTACCGGTTCAACAGGTGCTCCACGCGCACCACATGGAGCCCGGTGCGGGCCGCGATCCTGGCGCGCGCGTTCCACAGCGCCTTGTACCCCTCGGCGCCGACCAGCGGGATGTCCTCGGTGACACAGTCGGCGACCCGCTGGTCGAGGCCGTGCACGGCCTCGTCCACGGCGTCCTTCGCCATCACGCGGTACGTCGTGTACTTGCCGCCCGCGATGACCACCAGGCCCGGGGCCGGATGCGCCACCGTGTGCTCACGCGACAGCTTGCTCGTGGCGTCCGACTCGCCGGCGAGCAGCGGCCGCAGCCCCGCGTACACCCCTTGGACGTCGTCCCGTGAAAGGGGCACCCCGAGCACCGAGTTCACATGCTCGAGCAGATAGTCGATGTCGGCGCTGGACGCAGCGGGATGCGCCTTGTCCAGGTCCCAGTCGGTGTCGGTCGTCCCCACGATCCAGTGCCGCCCCCACGGAATGACGAAGAGGACGCTCTTCTCCGTCCGCAGGATCAGCCCGGTCGTCGAGTTGATCCGGTCCTTGGGCACGACCAGATGGATGCCCTTGGACGCCCTGACGTGGAACTGCCCCCGCTCGCCGACCATCGCCTGGGTGTCGTCCGTCCACACACCGGTGGCGTTGACCACCTGCTTGGCCCGGACCTCGTACTCCCCGCCGCCCTCGACGTCCTGCACCCGGGCGCCGACGACCCGTTCGCCCTCGCGCAGGAAGCCCGTCACGCGCGCGCGGTTGGCGACCTTCGCGCCGTACGCCGACGCGGTGCGCACCAGGGTGGCCACATAGCGGGCGTCGTCCATCTGCGCGTCGTAGTACTGCATCGCCCCGACCAGCGCGTCCTTCTTCAGACACGGGGCGACGCGCAGGGCGTGACGCCGGGTCAGGTGGCGGTGCATGGGCAGGCCGCGGCCATGGCCTCGCGACATCGACATGGCGTCGTACAACGCGACGCCCGATCCGGCGTAGATCCTCTCCCAGCCCTTGTGCTGCAACGGGTACAGGAACGGCACCGGCTTCACGAGATGCGGGGCGATCCGCTCCAGGAGCAGGCCGCGCTCCTTCAGCGCCTCCCGCACCAGCGCGAAGTCGAGCATCTCCAGATAGCGCAGTCCGCCGTGGATCAGCTTGCTCGACCGGCTCGACGTGCCCGACGCCCAGTCCCGTGCCTCGACCAGGCCGGTGGACAGGCCGCGGGTCACGGCGTCAAGTGCGGTGCCCGCACCGACCACTCCCGCGCCCACGACCAGGACATCCAGCTCCCGCTCGGCCATTCCCGCAAGTGACTCGGCACGCTCCGCCGGTCCCAAGGTCGCTGTCCTCACCGCTGCCTCCCGTTTAGCTGTCGGGTGTGGTCGCGCTCACATCATGCCCAGATTCTGGTCAGGTCCGCTGAGTTCGGCCGCCGCCTGTGGACAACCTCCGGCCAACCCGGGGCCAACACTCCGACGCCCGGCGCAGCGCAATGCCGCATAACGGTCATATTTACTCCTAGTCTGACATTGCGCTGGTCCACCTTGTCCACAGGACTTGCGCGCTCGTCCCGCTCCGGCTATTGGGAGGACGGCCCACCGCCATGCCCGCAGATCTCGCCGTCATCGGTCTCGGCCACCTCGGCCTGCCCCTCGCCCAGGCCGCCGTCTCCGGCGGCATCGCCACCATCGGCTACGACCCCGCGCGCGCCGTCGACCTGGCAGGCGGCCGCCTGCCCTGCGACGGCGCCGAGGGAACCCTCACCGCCGCCGATGTCCGCCGGATGCTCTCGGGGGGTTTCCGGCCCACCACCGACCCGGTCGAGCTCGGCAGGGTCCGCACCGCGGTCATCTGCGCTCCCACTCCTCCGGCGGCCGACCGCAGCCTCGACCTGAGCCAGGTGGCCGACGCCGCCCGCGCCCTGGCCGCGCGACTGCGCCCGCACACCACGGTCATCCTTGAGTCACCCGCTTACCCGGGAACCACGGAGGAATTCCTGCGCCCCATCCTCGAAGAGGGCTCAGGCCTGCGCGCGGGCCGCGACTTCCACCTCGCGCACTCGCCAGGACGCCTCGACCCGGGCAACCGCACCCACGGCTACGCCGGCACCCCCAAGGTCATCGGCGGCCTCACCCCGGCCTGCACCGAATCGGCCGCCGCCTTCTACGGCCGCCTCACCGACAAGGTCGTACGCGCGCGTGGCCCACGCGAGGCCGAGACCGTGCACCTCCTGGAGACCAACTACCGGCACGTGAACATGGCCCTGGTCAATGAGATGGCCGTGCTCTGCCACGACCTGAGCATCGACCTGTGGGACGTCATCCGCTGCGCCGAGACCAAGCCCTTCGGCTTCCAGGCCTTCCGTCCCGGACCCGGCGTCGGCGGCCACGGCGTCCCCCTGGACATCCCGGGCCCCGGCCGCGGCGCGCACCCCCTGCGCATGGTCGAACTGGCCCAGCAGGTCAACGACCGCATGCCCCGGTACGTGATCCAGCGCTCGGCGACCCTGCTCAACGAACACGGCAAGTCCGCGCGCGGCGCCCGCGTCCTGCTCCTCGGCGTCACCTACAAGCCCGACCTCGCCGACCAGCAGGGCTCCCCCGCCCAGGAGGTCGCGACCCGTCTGATGGAGATGGGCGCCGCCGTCAGCTACCACGACCCTTACGTCCCCACCTGGCGCGTGCTCGGCCATCCCGTCCCCCGCGCGGACTCCCTCTACGAGGCGGCGGCCGACGCCGACCTCACGATCCTGCTCCAGCACCACCGCACGTACGACCTACAGGGCCTCGCTGTGAAAGCTCAGCTGCTCCTGGACACCAGGGGCGCGACCCCGGCGGGCGCGGCCCACCGTCTGTAGCCGGGCACGCGCGCGTGCGGCTCCCCGCACACGAGTGGGGCCCGGACGCATCAGCGTCCGGGCCCCACCTCAGTCACACGCTCCGCTCAGCGCGGCGTCACCGCTTGTGCTGCGAGTCCGCGACCGTCACCTCGACGCGCTGGAACTCCTTGAGCTCGCTGTAGCCCGTCGTCGCCATCGCGCGGCGCAGCGCCCCGAAGAAGTTCATCGAGCCGTCCGGGATGTGCGAGGGACCGCTGAGGATCTCCTCCGTCGTGCCGACCACACCGAGGTCGACGCGCTTGCCGCGCGGCACGTCCTCGTGCACGGCCTCCATGCCCCAGTGGTGGCCCTTGCCGGGCGCGTCCGTGGCGCGGGCCAGCGGGGAGCCGATCATCACCGAGTCGGCGCCGCAGGCGATGGCCTTGGGCAGGTCGCCGGACCAGCCCACACCGCCGTCGGCGATGACGTGCACGTACCGGCCGCCGGACTCGTCCATGTAGTCACGGCGGGCGGCGGCGACATCCGCGACAGCGGTGGCCATCGGCACCTGGATGCCAAGGACGTTGCGCGTGGTGTGCGCGGCGCCACCGCCGAAGCCGACGAGGACACCGGCCGCGCCGGTACGCATCAGGTGCAGCGCGGCGGTGTACGTGGCGCAGCCGCCGACGATCACCGGCACGTCGAGCTCGTAGATGAACTGCTTGAGGTTGAGCGGCTCGGCGGCACCGGAGACGTGCTCGGCGGAGACGGTGGTCCCGCGGATGACGAAGATGTCGACGCCCGCGTCCACGACGGCCTTGGAGAACTCGGCGGTGCGCTGCGGGGAGAGCGCGGCGGCGGTGACCACACCGGAGTCGCGCACCTCCTTGATGCGCTGCTTGATCAGGTCGGCCTGGATCGGCGCGGAGTAGATCTCCTGGAGGCGCCGGGTCGCGTTGTCGGTGTCCAGCTCCGCGATCTCGTCGAGCAGGGGCTGCGGGTCCTCGTACCGCGTCCACAGGCCTTCGAGGTTCAGGACGCCGAGTCCACCCAGCTCACCGATGCGGATCGCGGTCTGCGGCGAGACGACCGAGTCCATCGGCGCCGCCAGGAAGGGCAGCTCGAAGCGGTAGGCGTCGATCTGCCAGGCGATCGAGACCTCCTTCGGGTCGCGGGTACGACGGCTAGGCACGACGGCGATGTCGTCGAAGGCGTACGCCCGGCGGCCGCGCTTGCCGCGCCCGATCTCGATCTCAGTCACGTGGGTGGCCCTTCAGCTTTCTTCGGTACTTCGCACTTCTTCGGCACTTCGGCACTCGGTCTGCCGCTCCAGTATCCCCGACGCGCGCAAAGGGGGCGGCCCCGGGAATCCGGACCCGCCCCCACGCGCGCGTGGATCGCCGTCAGCGCTTGTTCGTGTAGTTCGGCGCTTCGACCGTCATCTGGATGTCGTGCGGGTGGCTCTCCTTGAGGCCCGCCGAGGTGATCCGTACGAAACGGCCGTTCCTCTGGAGCTCCGGAACCGTCTGGCCGCCTACGTAGAACATCGACTGGCGCAGACCGCCGACCAGCTGGTGCACGACCGAGGAGAGCGGGCCGCGGTAGGGCACCTGGCCCTCGATGCCCTCGGGCACCAGCTTCTCGTCGGAGGCGACGCCCTCCTGGAAGTAGCGGTCCTTGGAGAAGGACTTGCGGTCGCCGCGGGTCTGCATCGCACCGAGCGAACCCATGCCGCGGTACGACTTGAACTGCTTGCCGTTGATGAACATCAGCTCACCCGGCGACTCCTCGCAGCCTGCGAGCAGCGAGCCCAGCATGACCGTGTCCGCGCCGGCGACGAGCGCCTTGGCGATGTCGCCCGAGTACTGCAGGCCGCCGTCGCCGATGACCGGGACACCGGCTTCCTTGGCGGCGAGCGACGCTTCGTAGATGGCCGTCACCTGCGGTACGCCGATACCGGCGACGACACGCGTCGTACAGATGGAGCCGGGCCCGACGCCGACCTTGATGCCGTCGACACCGGCGTCGATGAGGGACTTGGCGCCGTCACGGGTGGCGATGTTGCCGCCGATGACGTCCACGCCCGAAGCATTGGACTTGATCTTGGCGACCATGTCGCCGACCAGGCGGGAGTGGCCGTGCGCGGTGTCGACGACGATGAAGTCGACGCCCGCCTCGATGAGGGCCTGGGCACGCTCGAAGGCGTCGCCCGCGACACCGACGGCGGCGCCCACCAGGAGGCGGCCTTCGCTGTCCTTGGCTGCGCCGGGGTACTTCTCGGCCTTGACGAAGTCCTTGACCGTGATGAGGCCCTTGAGGACACCGCTGTCGTCGACGAGCGGAAGCTTCTCGATCTTGTGGCGGCGCAGCAGCTCCATGGCGTCGACGCCGGAGATGCCGACCTTGCCGGTGACGAGCGGCATCGGCGTCATGACCTCGCGCACCTGGCGCGTGCGGTCCGACTCGAAGGCCATGTCGCGGTTGGTGACGATGCCGAGCAGCTTGCCCGCCGGGTCGGTCACCGGGACGCCGCTGATGCGGAACTTGGCGCAGATCGCGTCGGCCTCGCCGAGCGTCGCGTCCGGGTGCACCGTGATCGGGTCGGTGACCATGCCGGACTCGGAGCGCTTCACGAGGTCGACCTGGTTGGCCTGGTCCGCGATGGAGAGGTTGCGGTGCAGCACGCCGACGCCGCCCTGTCGCGCCATGGCGATCGCCATGCGGGACTCGGTGACCTTGTCCATAGCCGCGGAAAGCAGCGGGACGTTCACGCGGACGTTCTTCGAGATGAGCGAGGAAGTGTCGATCTGGTCCGGCGCCATGTCCGACGCGCCGGGCAGCAGCAGCACATCGTCGTAGGTCAGCCCGAGCGTCGCGAATTTCTCGGGCACCCCAGTCGAAGAACCGCCGTTTGCAGTCATGACACCTTCCCCAAATGGCCTTGATCGGTGCGGATGTCCATGCTAACGGGAACGGAGGGTGTCTCATTCCACGATCAAGATCATCGACTAGGTTTGTACGTTCATACGGCATGAACGGCCGCTGAAGTCACATGTCGAGCAAGTCGTGATCGCTACTGCTCGGCCAGCGCCCGCAACCGACTCAACGCGCGATGCTGCGCGACCCGCACGGCGCCCGGGGACATACCGAGCATCTGCCCGGTCTCCTCGGCCGTGAGCCCGACCGCGATCCTCAGGAGCAGCAGCTCGCGCTGGTTCTCCGGAAGGTTCGCCATCAGCTTCTTGGCCCACTCGGCGTCGCTGCTGAGCAGCGCGCGCTCCTCGGGACCGAGGGAGTCGTCGGGCCGCTCCGGCATCTCGTCCGACGGCACCGCCGTGGACCCGGGGTGGCGCATCGCCGCGCGCTGCAGGTCGGCGACCTTGTGCGCGGCGATGGCGAAGACGAACGCCTCGAAGGGGCGCCCCGTGTCCTTGTAGCGCGGCAGCGCCAGCAGGACCGCGACGCACACTTCCTGCGCCAGGTCCTCCACGAAATGCCGCGCGTCGCCCGGGAGTCGGGAGAGTCTGGTGCGGCAGTACCGCAGCGCCAGGGGGTGCACATGAGCCAGCAGATCGTGCGTCGCCTGCTCGTCACCCTCGACCGCGCGAAGGACGAGGGCACCGATCACCGTCGTCCTGTCATCGCGCATCGGTCCATGGTGCCTTGGCGCTGATTGATCCGCGGCACCACGTCCGTAGTTGTGCACCGAAGCGTTATGAGCGGGTGCGCCGGAACTCATCTCGTGCGCCCTCCCCTCCCGCTCGACCGACCTGTCCCCGAGGAACTCCACACCTCAAGGATGCGGCATCGGCGGCGAAGCAACGGCAACCGCTCCCGCGAGAGGGAGCGACGGGCGTCCGTCACCCCGCCCACCACACGGCGGGCGGGGATCGCCGTGCCCGCACGGCGGCACACCTATCGGACCAGGCCCCAGCGGAAACCGAGCGCCACGGCATGCGCGCGGTCCGAGGCGCCGAGCTTCTTGAACAACCGCCTGGCGTGGGTCTTGACCGTGTCCTCGGAGAGAAAAAGCTCACGTCCGATCTCGGCGTTCGACCGGCCGTGGCTCATGCCCTCGAGCACCTGGATCTCACGCGCGGTGAGCGTGGGCGCCGCGCCCATCTCGGCCGAACGCAGTCTGCGCGGAGCCAGTCGCCACGTCGGGTCGGCGAGCGCCTGCGTGACGGTCGCGCGCAGTTCGGCGCGCGAGGCGTCCTTGTGGAGATAGCCGCGGGCACCGGCGGCGACCGCGAGTGCGACCCCGTCCAGGTCCTCGGCCACGGTGAGCATGATGATGCGCGCACCGGGGTCGGCGGACAGCAGCCGCCGGACCGTCTCCACGCCGCCCAGACCGGGCATGCGTACGTCCATCAAAATCAGGTCCGAGCGGTCGGCACCCCAGCGGCGGAGGACTTCCTCGCCGTTGGCCGCTGTCGTCACACGCTCGACGCCGGGCACGGTCGCGACCGCGCGGCGGAGCGCCTCTCGGGCGAGCGGGGAGTCGTCGCAGACGAGGACGGATGTCATGACTGTCCTCCGCGGCTCTCACAGCTGCTGCGCGTCACCTTGAGCCTCCAGGCTGGTACTTATTCGTCACCTGTGCGGTTGACGCTCTCGGACATCTGCCCGAGCGCTTGTTCTTTCAACCGCCTCCGCACTCTCAACGACGGTCACCCGAAAGAGTTACGGGGCGGTGGGCCACCTTCGGCACTCTACGTGAGGGCGCGGACACGGAGCAGGCAGCGCAAGAGACCCTCAACGTTTCATCACAACCCATGCCCCATTTAGCCCTCTTCCTTCCCTTTTGCTGGTGTCTGTGGCTAGATTTTCCAATGAGTCATATTTTCATCTCCTTAGACAGTAGATGTACGGTCGTGGGCACCGTATCCGCGCAGAACGGCTACCAGGAGACAAGCAATGGCAGATTTCTCCCGCCTTCCCGGACCGAACGCAGATCTCTGGGACTGGCAGCTCCTCGCCGCCTGCCGCGGGGTCGACAGCTCGCTCTTCTTCCACCCCGAGGGTGAGCGGGGCGCGGCACGCAGCGCGCGTGAGAACTCCGCCAAGGAGGTCTGCATGAGGTGCCCGGTACGCGCGGAGTGCGCAGCTCACGCCCTCGCGGTACGGGAGCCGTACGGCGTGTGGGGCGGTCTTACCGAGGACGAGCGCGAGGAACTCATGGGCCGCGCCCGCAACCGCCTCGTCACGACGTCCGCACCCTCGGCATCGGCGTCGGCGTCGGCCGCGGCCAGGGCATCAAGCGGCGGCATGGTCACGCACAACTGAAGGAACGTTTCTTCAGAAGAGCTCAGCGCTCCGCGGCGCGCGCGAGGTGGTCCAGCGTGGCTGCCACAGCGGGCACTTGCGCCAGATCCGGCAGGGTGAGCGCGACGATCTCGCGCTGGACGGCAGGCTCCACCGTCACTGTGCGTGCACCTTTGGGGCGTACGGACTCGATGGCGAGCTCGGGCATCACCGCGACCCCCAGGCCCGCGCCGACCAGTCCGATCACCGCCGGGTAGTCGTCGGTCGCGAAATCGATGCGGGGCACGAAGCCCGCCCCTTCGCAGACCTCGACCAGCTGCCTGCGACAGCGCGGACAGCCCGCGATCCACGGCTCGTCGGCCAGCTCCCCGATGGCGACCGCCTCCGCCTTGGCGAGCCGATGCCCCTCGGGCACCAGACCGACGAGCCGGTCGGCCAGAAGCGGACGTACGACCAGGTCGTCCCATTCCTCCGCGGCCGACGCGCCCTCGTACCGGAAGGCGAGTGCCACGTCGCAGTCGCCCTCGCGCAGCATCTCGACCGAGCGCGGCGGCTCGGCCTCCACGAGCGATACCCGGGTGCCGGGGTGCGCCGCGCGCAGGGCGGCCAGTGCGCTCGGCACCAGCGTCGAGCTGCCGCTGGGGAAGGAGACGAGGCGGACCCGGCCCGCCCGCAGGCCCGCGATCGCGGCGACCTCCTCCTCGGCGGCCGTCAGCCCCGCCAGGATCCCGGCAGCGTGCCGGACCAGGGCCTCGCCCGCCTGGGTCAGGCGCATCTCACGCCCTGTGCGGATCAGCAGTGTCGTGCCCGCGGAGGCTTCGAGCGCCTTCATCTGCTGGCTGACGGCGGGCTGGGTGCAGCCGAGCTCGCGCGCCGCGGCGGAGAAGGAGCCGGTGGCGGCGACCGCACGCAGGACGCGGAGATGACGGGCCTCGATCATGACGCAAGCATAAGCGACGCTTGGGTCGGGCAGCGAATAATGTGTCGACCCTTTGAGCGAGCTCGCCTAGCCTTTCGCCATGAAGCTTCTCTCCGTGAATCTGGGCCGGTACAAGGCCGTGGAGTACACCGACGCCCCCTCGGGCGGCACCGGCATCGACAAGCAGCCCGCCGAAGGGGCCGTACGGGTGACGGCTCCCGGCACGAAGGGGGTCGGCGGGAGCGGGGTGGCGGGGGACGAGGTCTGCGACCTGCGGCACCACGGCGGCGACGACCAGGCCGTGTACGCCTACGCGCGCGAGGACCTCGACGAATGGGAGCGGCTGCTCGGCCGCCCGCTGCCCCCTGGCTCCTTCGGCGAGAACCTCACGACGTCCGGGCTCGACGTGAGCGGCGCGAAGATAGGCGAGCGCTGGCGCGTCGGCCCCGATCTGCTCCTCGAAGTGACATCGGGCCGCATTCCCTGCCAGACGTTCCAGGGCCACCTCGGCGAGACGCGGTGGGTCAAGCGTTTCACCCAGCAGGGCGCTCCCGGCGCCTATCTGCGGGTGATCGAACCGGGTGAGATCCGCGGCGGGGACGCGATGGAGATCGTGCACCGGCCTGCGCACGACGTCACCGTCGCCCTCCAGTTCAGGGCCGTCACGACGGAGAGGCACCTACTGCCGAGCCTGCTCGCCGCCGGGGACGCGCTGCATCCCGAGTCGGTCGATGCGGCTCGGAAGTACGCGGAGAAGTACGGCTCCCAAGCTTCATAACCGGCATGACCGGCGTAACTGGCCGTCGGGCCCGGCGACTTGGTCCTGGCCCGACGCGAAAACGGAAGCAGAGCAGGCCGGGAGGGCCTCCGGGCACCACAGCGGTCACCGGATCTCACTAGCCTTGGTCCATGACTACGGCTCTGATTACGGGATCGACCGCCGGTATCGGCGCAGCCTTCGCACGGCGGCTCGCCGGTGACGGCCACAACCTGGTCCTGGTGGCACGGAACACCGAGCGGTTGCGGGAACAGGCGACCGAACTGCACGACCGGCACGGCATCGAGGCGGAGGTGCTCACCGCGGACCTCGCGACCGACGACGGGATCGCCGCCGTCGAGAAGCGGCTCGCGGACCGCAGGAACCCGGTCGACCTCCTTGTGAACAACGCCGGGTTCGGCAACAAGGGCCAGTACCTGGAGGTGCCGATCGAGGACGAGCTGACGATGCTCAAGGTGCACTGCGAGGCGGTGCTCCGGCTGACGTCGGCGGCGACGGAGTCGATGCGGGAGCGCGGCCGCGGTGGCGTCGTCAACGTCGCTTCGGTGGCGGCGTTCGTGCCGCGCGGGACGTATGGCGCGTCGAAGGCGTGGGTCGTGCAGTTCACGCAGGGGGCGGCGAAGGACCTGGCCGGCTCCGGGGTGCGGCTGATGGCCCTGTGCCCCGGATTCGTACGGACCGAGTTCCATGAGCGCGCCGGGATGGGGACGTCCAACATCCCCAAGTGGATGTGGCTCGACGCGGACAAGCTGGTCGCGGCCGCGCTGACCGACTTGGCGCGGGGCAAGACCCTCTCGATCCCGGACCCCAAGTACAAGGCGATGATGGGCGTGGTGAAGGTGACCCCGAGGGCGCTGCTCGGCGGCGTGACATCCCGTACCGGCCGCAAGTACGGCCCGCAGTAACCCTGATGGACGGGGCTGCGTCTGCCGAAGCCCCTCAGTCGCCGACTGCGAGTCGTGGTCCGTCCTCGCGCAGTTCCCCGCGCCCCTGACGGGGCGCTCGCCGAAGTCGGCCTCAGGGGCGCGGGGAACTGCGCGACCAGCCGAAAACGGCTCGCGGCCGGCAACGAAGAACAACCCGGCAGACGCTCCCCCCAGAAAAGGCCGAGGCCCGGCTTCCCTTGTGAAGGGAAGCCGGGCCTCGGTCACCGTTCAAGCCGAGCGCAGCGGGTCAGTGGGAGTGCCCGTGCCCGTGGCCGTGACCGGCCTCGCCCTCTTCCTCGGCCGGCTTCTCGACGACCAGGGTCTCGGTCGTCAGCAGCAGCGAAGCGATAGAGGCGGCGTTCTCCAGCGCGGAGCGCGTCACCTTGACCGGGTCGATGACGCCGGCCTTGACCAGGTCGCCGTACTCGCCGGTCGCGGCGTTGAAGCCGAAGCCCTTGTCGAGCTCGGCGACCTTCGAGGTGATGACGTAGCCCTCGAGGCCGGCGTTCTCGGCGATCCAGCGCAGCGGCTCGACGGCGGCGCGGCGGACGACGGCGACACCGGTGGCCTCGTCGCCCTCCTTGCCGAGGTTGCCCTCGAGGACCTTGACGGCGTGCACCAGAGCGGAGCCACCACCGGAGACGATGCCCTCCTCGACCGCGGCGCGGGTCGCGGAGATGGCGTCCTCCAGACGGTGCTTCTTCTCCTTGAGCTCGACCTCGGTCGCGGCGCCGACCTTGATCACGCAGACGCCACCGGCGAGCTTCGCCAGGCGCTCCTGCAGCTTCTCGCGGTCCCAGTCCGAGTCCGTGGACTCGATCTCGGCCTTGATCTGGTTGACGCGGCCCTCGACCTCAGCAGCGTTGCCGCCGCCGTCGACGACGGTGGTGTCGTCCTTGGTGATGGTCACGCGGCGGGCGGTGCCGAGCACGTCAAGGCCGACCTGGTCGAGCTTGAGGCCGACCTCTTCGGCGATGACGGTGCCGCCGGTGAGGGTGGCGAGGTCACCGAGCATGGCCTTGCGGCGGTCGCCGAAGCCGGGGGCCTTCACCGCGACGGCGTTGAAGGTGCCGCGGATCTTGTTCACGACCAGGGTCGAAAGGGCCTCGCCCTCGACGTCCTCGGCGATGATCAGGAGCGGCTTCGAGGCGTTGGTCTGGATGACCTTCTCGAGCAGCGGCAGCAGGTCCTGGATGGACGAGATCTTGCCCTGGTGGATGAGGATGTACGGGTCGTCGAGGACGGCCTCCATACGCTCCTGGTCGGACACCATGTACGGGGACAGGTAGCCCTTGTCGAAGGCCATGCCCTCGGTGAAGTCCAGCTCAAGACCGAAGGTGTTGGACTCCTCGACGGTGATGACACCGTCCTTGCCGACCTTGTCCATCGCCTCGGCGATGAGCTCGCCGACCTGCGGGTCCTGGGCGGACAGACCGGCGACGGCCGCGATGTCGGCCTTGTCGTCGATGGGGCGCGCGGTGGCGAGGAGCTCCGCGGAGACGGCCGCGACGGCGGCGTCGATGCCCTTCTTCAGGGCGGCCGGGGATGCACCGGCGGCGACGTTGCGCAGGCCTTCCTTGACCAGGGCCTGGGCGAGCACGGTCGCGGTGGTGGTGCCGTCACCCGCGATGTCGTTGGTCTTGGTCGCCACCTCCTTGACGAGCTGCGCGCCGAGGTTCTCGTACGGGTCCTCGACCTCGACCTCACGGGCGATGGTGACGCCGTCGTTGGTGATGGTGGGGGCGCCGAACTTCTTGTCGATGACGACGTTGCGGCCGCGGGGGCCGATCGTCACCTTGACCGTGTCGGCAAGCTTGTTGACGCCGCGCTCGAGGGCGCGACGGGCGTCCTCGTCGAACTTCAGGATCTTCGCCATGGGAGCGGTTCAGCCCTCTCGGAAACTCGGGTTTGACGAACGAACTGCGCCCCTCGCCGCCCGGCAATCAGCAGGGGTGGCCAGGGGCGCAGCTCAAAGCATGTTTCTGCTCGGGTGAATTACTTCTCGACGATCGCGAGCACGTCGCGAGCCGAGAGGACGAGGTACTCGTCGCCGTTGTACTTCACCTCGGTGCCGCCGTACTTGCTGTACAGCACGACATCGCCGACCTTGACGTCGAGCGGCAGGCGCTCGCCGTTCTCGAAGCGGCCCGGGCCCACTGCGAGGACAGCACCCTCCTGGGGCTTCTCCTTCGCGGTGTCCGGAATGACCAGGCCGGAGGCCGTGGTCTGCTCGGCGTCGAGCGGCTGGACCACAATGCGGTCCTCGAGCGGCTTAATGGCAACCTTGGAGCTGGCGGTCGTCACGATCCGGTCTCCCCCTTCGGAGATCTACGGGGTTAACAGTCTGGGGTGGCGACCAGGTGGATCCGTCGTCGCGGGTGCCGGACCTGCCCGTCGCTGTTGGCACTCTCCAGTGGTGAGTGCCAAGGCCGAGACTAGGACGACGATTAGCACTCGGTCAAGCGGACTGCTAATTCACTGACGCGGGTCTTATCCGGGTGGAGGCGTGGGGGATCCCCCACGCTCCTCCGGGCAACGCTTCCCCGCGACGGGCGGTTCCGTCTCCGTTGGCGTGTGCCGCCCCGTTTTCGGCGCACCCGCGGGCGGGGGAGCACAGCTGGGCGAGGCCGCGGGTTTCCTCGGCGGGACCTTCTCCGCCGCCTTTCTGCCCAGGCGTTCGATCGGGTCCACCGACTGCGCGCACCCCGTGAGCAGTGCGGGCGCGAGCACGCCTGCCGCGAGCGCGCCGACGAGGAACCTCCGCGCCCGCGCCCGCCCGGTCACAGGTAGTCCTCCAGCCTGGCCACGGCGTACCCCTTGTCGGTGACCGTCTTCATGACCTTGCGGATCATGTCGGGCATCGTGCCCTTCCAGTCCTCGCGCCCCCGGAAGTGGGTGAGGATGATGTCGCCGGGGTGCAGGTCCCGGTCCCACTCGCGCCAGTCCATGCGGTTGGGGAAGGCCTCGGACGCCCACAGCGGCACGGCCTTGATCCCGCAGGACTTGGCGGCCCGCAGCGTGTCCGCGTTGTAGTTGCCGTACGGCGGGCGGAAGAGCTCGGGCCGCTTGCCGTAGCGCTTCTGGATGGTGTCCTGCATGCCGCAGATCTCCCGGCGCTGACTCGCGTACGAAAGCCCCGGCATATAGCGGTGGTTGAGGGTGTGGTTGTTCAGCACGACGCCGCGGGACTGCATCTTCTTGAAGTAGCCGTAGTCCTCCTTGACCAGGTAGTCGCTGAGGAACGCGGTGTACGGGATCTGCAGTTCGCTCATCATCTTGAGCAGCGCCGGGTCCTTCTCCGCGCCGTCGTCGATGGTCAGGAAGACGATCTTCTTCTTGGTCGGGATGGTCGTGAACACGGGCGGAAGACCCGCCTGCCCCTTGACCTCGAACCCCTTGCGCGTGGTGATCTTCGGCTTCTTGGCCGGGGCTGGCGGCGCCGCCAGCGGGGTCTTCGCCAGGCCCCAGCGTTTCGCGGCGGCGGCACGGGCGACCTGGGTGACGCGGAGTTTGTGGGCGTAGGAGTCGAGGGCGCGGGCGGGCGGCGCGTCCAGACGCTGCTGACCGGGGGCGGGGCTGGCTCCGCCGTCGTCGCCCGAGGCACAGCCGGAGGCGATCGCGGCGACGACGAGAGCGGCCACTGCGGCCCGTACATGGCGCGTCCGCCTTCTGCCGTATTTTACGTTTTGTCGTACTAGTTGCATGGCGCCGGATCCTTGCAGCTCACAGCCCCGCTGTTGGGCCGACACCGCCACCGGAGGCACACCATCCACCGACTGGCCCACAATGGGCCGGGTGAACGACCTCGACCGCGACTCGACCGCCCTGACCTCCTTCTCGGCGCTGCTCACCCCAGAAGGCCGGTCCCTGCTCGAACTCGACGAGGTGCGGGAGGCCGATCCGGCCCGGGAGCTGGCTGTCGCCACCCGTCTGCGCCGCGACCACCCAGCGGAGCTGGTCACGGCGGTCCTCGCGCAGGCGCGGCTGCGGCGGCGGGCCGTGGCGAAGTTCGGCGCCAAGGACGCGGGGCGGATGTTCTTCACGCCGAACGGCGTCGAGCAGGCGACCCGGACGAGCGTGGCCGTGCACCGCGCCGCGAGCTTCAAGGCCCTCGGCGTACGGAGTGTGGCCGATCTCTGCAGTGGCGTCGGCGGCGACGCGATCGCCCTCGCCCGCGCCGGGATCGCCGTCCTCGCCGTCGACCGCGACCCGCTGACCTGTGCGGTGGCGCGGGCGAACGCGGAAGCTCTGGGGCTCGCGGAGTTGATCGAGGTACGCGAGGCCGATGTCACGGAGGTCGACACGTCCGCGTACGACGCGGTCTTCGTGGACCCCGCTCGGCGTGGGGGGCGGGGCCGCATCTTCGATCCCGAGGCCTACTCGCCGCCCCTCTCCTGGGCGATCGAGGCCGCCCGCCAGGCTCCGCACGCGGCGCTGAAGATCGCTCCCGGCATTCCGCACGAGGCGGTTCCCGCCGATGCCGCGGCGGAGTGGATCTCGGACGGCGGGGACGTGAAGGAGGCCGTGCTGTGGTTCGGCACGGACACCCCGTCCTCGCACCGCGCGACCCTGCTGCCCTCGGGGGCATCCCTGTGGTCCTCGCTCGACGCGATGCTGCCGGATCCGGAGGTGCGGGCGGTGGGACGCTATCTGTACGAGCCGGACGGCGCCGTCATCCGTGCCCATCTGGTGGCGGAGGTGGCCGCGCGGGTGGAGGGCGGTCTGATCGACGAGACCATCGCGTACGTCACCTCCGACGCGCCGCACACGACGCCGTACGCGGTGGCGTACGAGATCACCGATCAACTCCCCTTCGGGGTGAAGAAGTTGAAGGCGGTGCTGCGGGAGCGGGAGGTCGGGATCCTGACGGTGAAGAAGCGGGGCTCGGCGGTGGAGCCGGAGGAACTGCGACGGAAGGTGAAGCCGCAGGGCAAGAACTCCGCGACGGTGTTCCTGACGAGGGTGGCGGGGGCGCCGGCGATGCTGATCGGGCGCCCCGTGGCGGAAGCCTGAAGCCCCCGGGTCCTGGGCACCGTCGATCACCGGCTCCGCCGAGTTCGTCCTCAATCGCCGGACAGGCTGGAAGATTCAGCTCGCCCCAGCAACAACTCCCGCTCCCGCTCGTTCCGCGTGAGCCCCGCCGCCCGCTCGAACTCCGCCCGCGCCTCCGCCACCCGCCCCAGCCTCACCAGCAGGTCACCCCGCACGCTCGGCAGCAAGTGGTAGTCCTTCAGGGCGGGTTCATCCGCGAGCGCGTCCACGAGCAGCAGCGCCTCCGCGGGACCCGAGGCCATGGACACCGCCACCGCGCGGTTCAGTTCGATCACCGGCGACGGAGTGCGGGCGGCAAGCAGTTCGTACAGGGTGGCGATCCGGGGCCAGTCCGTCTCCTCGTACGACAGCGCGTTCGCGTGGCTCGCGGCGATCGCGGCCTGGAGTTCGTAGGGGCCGGGGCCGCCCGTCGACACGGCCCGCGCACGGGCGAGTGCGGTGAAGCCCCGCCGGATCAGCGGCCGGTTCCAGTGGCGGCGGTCCTGGTCCGCGAGGAGCACCGGCTCGCCCTTCGACCCCGTCCGCGCCGCCGACCGGGACGCCTGGAGCTCCAACAGCGCCGCCAGGCCGTGCACTTCGGCCTCCCGCGGCATGAGCCCTGCCAGCACGCGGGCGAGGCGGAGCGCGTCCTCGCACAGCGATGGTCGCAGCCAGTCGTCGCCCGCCGTGGCCGCGTACCCCTCGTTGAAGATGAGGTAGATGACTTCGAGCACCGATCCGAGCCGGGCCTCGCGCTCACCCCCGTACGGCACTTCGAAGGGCACGCCTTTGGCTGCGAGGGTGCGCTTCGCGCGCACGACGCGCTGGGCCACCGTCGACTCGGGGACCAGCATCGCGCGGGCGATCTCCGCCGTCGTGAGGCCGCCGAGGAGCCGCAGCGTGAGCGCGATGCGGGCCTCGGCGGAGAGCACCGGGTGGCAGGCGGTGAAGACGAGGCGGAGCAGGTCGTCGTCGATGTCGTCGGGGTCGGCGGGCTCGTCGGCGTGGGGCGGCGCCGCCTCCAGGTCGCGGCCCACCTCCTCCAGCTTGCGCGCGTAGCGCTCCCTGCGGCGTACGAGGTCGATGGCGCGGCGCTTGGCGGTGGTCATCAGCCAGGCGCCCGGGTTGTCGGGGACGCCGGCCCGCGGCCACTGTTCCAGCGCGGCGACCATCGCGTCCTGCGCCAGCTCTTCCGCGATGCCCACGTCGCGCACGATCCGCGCGACCCCCGCGATCAGGCGCGGGGACTCGATGCGGAAGACGGTCTCGATGGCGCGGTCAGGGGCGTCCGGGCGGGGGTGCTCTGAGGAGTGGGCCGTCACGGCCACCCATCAGAGCACCCTCCGCGGGGCACCGCAAAGGGTCGGCGCCGGGGGCGTCAGCCCTCGATGATCTCCCGGACCTCCGCCGTCACGGTCCACTGCTCGTCGTGGGTCTTCAGGAACCGGCTCGCCCACTCGACGGCCTCGGCCTTGTCCTTGCACTGGGAGATCGAGTAGCCGCCGACGACCTCCTTGGCCTCGGTGAACGGGCCGTCCGTGACGGACAGTCGACCGCCCTTCCAGTGCACCTGGGTGGTCTGGGCGCTCGGGGTGAGACCCGCGGTCTCGAGCATCACTCCCGCCTTGGTGATCTCTTCGAGCAGCGCGCCCATGCGCTCGCCCATCTCGGGGCTCGGGCCGCCCTCGGGGGAGTTCTTCTCGTCGACGCGGATCAACGTCAGAAAGCGCGGCATGGTGGTCTCCCAACAGGTGGTGGCGGGGTTTCTCCTCGCCTCTCACCCATGCGTCGAACGGGAGACGCCCGGATCGACATCGTCGCCCAGATTCTTCGAAGAATTTTCTCGGGCATACGTTTCCGCAGGTCGCGGCCGTGCGGGGGCCCGATGCAGCACCGCCGTCGCGACGGCTGCCGCCACGAGCAGCGCCGCGGCGACGCCGAACGCGGTCGCGTACCCGTCCGCGAGCGCACCCGGCCCCCGGCCAGGCCCCGTGACCCCCGACGCCATGCCGGTCTCCTCGGCGGCGACACCGGAGGTCGCCGCCGTGCCCAGCGGCACGAAGCACATGCCGCATGCTCACCGAGGCGGACGCCGAGGAGCTGCCCCACATGACCGCGCTCGCCGGCCGCTGGCTGGAACTGACGGCGGAGTACGACGTGTCCAGGCAACTGGCAGCGGTCATCGACGGGCTCCTGGGGCAGGCGCGGCGCGCCTGAACGACCCCCGGCCGGTGCGGGGCGTCAGCCCAGGCCGACCGACTCGAACCGCCACCTGTGCACGGCCCGCGTCACCAACTCAGGTGCGGGCTCCGGGAGTTCGGGGAGGTCGGCGTCGTACGGCGCGTCCCACCACGTCAGGACGAGCACCCGGTCCTGCGGGGCGCGGAAGCTCTCCCGGCGGACCGGGTCGCCGTCCAGGGGCTGTGCCCGCGCCCACGCGAGCAGTTCATCGCCCCGTCCGTCGGCGGCGCGGGCCTCCCACATCAGCGCGACGGTCACGAGTACAGATTCTCCTTGCTGACCTCGTGCACGTGGTCGTGGTCGTGGTCGTGGCCGTGGTCGTGGGAGTGGCCCGGCACATGCGGCTCCGTCACCGGGAGCGAGGAGTCCGCCGACAGGTCCCAGTCGGATGCCGACCGGTTGCGTGCCACCATCTCCGCGCCGAGTGCGGCCACCATCGCGCCGTTGTCCGTGCACAGCTTCGGCCGCGGCACCCGCAGCCGGATCCCAGCCGCCTCGCACCGCTCCTGGGCGAGGGCGCGCAGCCGCGTGTTCGCGGCCACCCCGCCGCCGATCATCAGGTGGTCGACGCCCTCGTCCTTGCAGGCCCGCACGGCCTTGCGGGTCAGCACGTCGACGACCGCCTCCTGGAAGGACGCCGCCACGTCACGGACGGGGACGTCCTCGCCCGCGGCCCGCTTGGCCTCGATCCAGCGCGCGACGGACGTCTTCAGACCGGAGAAGGAGAAGTCGTACGCGGCGTCGCGCGGCCCGGTGAGGCCGCGCGGGAACGCGATCGCCTTCGGGTCGCCCTCCTTCGCGTACCGGTCGATGACGGGGCCGCCGGGGAAGCCCAGGTCGAGCACCCGCGCGATCTTGTCGAAGGCTTCGCCCGCCGCGTCGTCGATCGTCGCGCCGAGGGGGCGTACGTCCGATGTGATGTCGGTGGAGAGCAGCAGCGAGGAGTGGCCGCCGGAGACGAGCAGCGCCATGGTCGGCTCGGGCAGCGTGCCGTGCTCCAGCTGGTCGACGCAGATGTGCGAGGCCAGGTGGTTGACTCCGTAGAGCGGCTTGCCGAGCGCGTACGCGTACGCCTTGGCCGCCGAGACGCCCACGAGCAGCGCGCCCGCGAGGCCGGGCCCCGCGGTCACCGCGATGCCGTCCAGGTCCTTCGCCGTGACGCCCGCTTCCTTCAGGGCGCGGTCGATGGTCGGCACCATCGCCTCCAGGTGCGCGCGCGAAGCGACCTCGGGCACGACGCCGCCGAAGCGCGCGTGCTCGTCGACGCTGGAGGCGACGGCGTCGGCGAGCAGGGTGGTGCCGCGGACGATGCCGACGCCGGTCTCGTCGCAGGAGGTCTCGATGCCGAGAACGAGAGGTTGGTCGCGCGAGTCAGCCATGGATGTCGGTTCCTTGTACGGGATTGACTGAAGTTGATGGATCGGTCAGGCGCATCACCAGGGCGTCCACGTTGCCCGGCTGGTAGTAGCCGCGCCTGAAGCCGATGGGCTCGAAGCCGAAGCGCTCGTACAGCTTCTGCGCCCGGGTGTTGTCGACCCGCACCTCGAGCATGACCTCGGCGCACTCGAAGGCGGTCGCCGCGTTCAGCAGATCGGTCAGGAGCCGGGAGCCGAGCCCCGTGCCCCAGTGGCTGGGGGCCACCGCGATGGTCTGGACGTCGGCTTGGTCACCGGCCGAGGCGAGCCCCGCGTACCCGACGAGCCGCTCGCCGTCCATCGCCACCACGTACCGGCGGGTGGCCAGCGGTCCGCGCGCGTGGGAGAGCTCGGACCAGAACATGCCGCGCGACCAGGCGTCGTCCGGGAAGAGTTCCTTCTCCAGGACGAAGACGGGCTCGATGTCCCACCAGCGCATCTCGCGCAGGACGACTGTCGTCACGGATGTCACTTGGGGGTGACCACCTTGTAGTTCTTGGGGACCTGCGCGTCAGGGCGGCGCAGGTACAGCGGCCTGGGGGCCGGCAGTTCCTCGCCCGCGGCGAGCTTCTCCGCTGCGAGGGAGGCGAGCGAGGCCGCCGAGACGTTCTCGGGGGCGCGGGCGTCCGGGAAGGTCTCGGGGTAGAGAAGCGCGCCCGCGCCGACGGCGGGCACGCCCGCCACCGCGTCCGCGATGTCCGCGGGGCGGTCCACCGCGGGGTCGGTGAGGCGGGTGCGCGGGTCCGCGTACCGCGCCCAGTAGACCTCCTTGCGGCGCGCGTCCGTGGCCACGACGAACGGGCCGCCCTCGATGCCGGACTCGTACGCGAGGCCGTCGAGCGTGCACACGCCGTGCACCGGCACGCCGAGCGCGAGGCCGAAGGTGTCGGCGGTCATCAGGCCGACGCGCAGACCCGTGTACGGGCCGGGGCCCACGCCGACGACGACGGCGGTCACGGCGTCGAGTCTGAGCCCGGCGTCGGCGAGCACCCGGTCGACGGCGGGAAGCAGCAGCTCGCCGTGGCGGCGGGCGTCCACCTGGCTGGAGGCTGCGACGACGGACGAGCCGTCGTGCAGCGCGACGGTAACGGCGGGGGTGGCGGTATCCAGAGCGAGCAAGAGCACGCGAATAGCCTACGGCTCCGACGCCCGGAGCACGGCCGACCGTGGTTGCCGCACACCTGCTGCTAACGTCACCCCGTAGCCGTACGGAGTACGAAGAGGGTGGCGCAGGTGTCCAGGAGCAGCTCGGGATTCGTGGCCGGGCTCACCGCCGCTGCGCTCGCCGCGGTCGGCTTCCTCGCTTACCAGGCATCGGCCAGCGCGCCGGACAGCCTGGGCAAGAAACCGGACACGTCCCCTTCCGCTTCGGCCTCGCGCTCCCCCAAGGACAAGGCCGACCCCACGGCGGTCCCGGCACAGTCCGGTACGGGCGAGCGGGTCGTCTACTCGGTGGGCGAGGACCGCGTATGGCTGGTCGGCGGCTCCGGCAAGGCGCAGCGCACCTTCAAGGTCACGCCGAGCACGGTGGACCCGGTCCCCGGTACGTACGCCGTCACCTCTCGCTCGGGCACCGTCACCGGAACGGACGGTGTGGCGATCGAGCACGTCGTGCGCTTCGCGAGCGTCGAGGGGATCGCGATCGGCTTCAGCGCGGCGGTGGACGGCTCGACGCCGAAGCCGGACCCGTCGAAGAAGACCGGCGGCATCCGCGAGTCCCGCAAGGACGGCAACGCGATGTGGGAGTTCGCGACGATCAGCAAGAAGGTCGTCGTCGTTCCGTAGGCGCCTCGCCCCTGGGCGCCGGATCACGCGGCGGTGTGGAGACCGCGCTCGCGGCCGCGCAGGACGCCAGCAGATCGCGCATGGAAATCCCCGATGGCCCCGACAGCCCGTGCGGTCGGGGCTGTGCGTCACGTTCTGAAGCCGACATGGATGCCTCCTGGGCTCCGGGGGCAGACGTGGTTAGGTAGACCTAACCAGTACTGGTATCCATGTGACCACGCGCGACGCACGCCGCGCAACATCTTCCCGACGCCCTGTCGGAAAGTTCGGGCGAAAAGACGAGGATCAGGCCGAAAGCAGTGTGAGGTCGGCCTCCGCCCACCGCGTTCCGACCCCGGTCAGCGTCACTTCCCGTACCTCGTCCGTCGTGTCGCCGACGGCCCGGTGGATGACGACGCGCAGCCGGTCGTCCGAGAGCTCCTCGACCTTGCCGTCGCCCCACTCGACGACGATCACCGATTCGGGCAGCGAGACGTCGAGGTCGAGGTCCTCCATCTCGTCGAGACCGCCGCCCAGGCGGTACGCGTCCACGTGCACCAGGGGCGGGCCCTCGGAGAGGGAGGGATGGACGCGGGCGATGACGAAGGTCGGCGATGTGACGGCGCCGCGTACGCCGAGACCCTCGCCCAGGCCGCGGGTCAGTGTCGTCTTGCCGGCGCCGAGCTCGCCGGTGAGCATCACGAGGTCGCCGGGGCGGAGCAGCTTGGCCAGGCGGCGGCCCAGGTCGCCCATCTGCTCAGGAGAGGTGACGGTGATGCCGAGGGAGTTCACGGGGGCCGGGTTGTGCGGTGCTTCCATGCCCACCCACGTTAGCCGCTGGAGGTCCGTGCGTCGGCCGCCGTCGGCAGGGCTCCCGTGCGGGCGAGGAGGTCGGCGAGGCGGTCCGTGACGACCTCGGGGTGCTCCAGCATGACCAGGTGCCCGGCGTCCGGGACGAGCACGAGCTCGGCGTCCGGGAGCAGATCGGCGATGGCCTCGCTGTGCTCGCTGGGCGTCACCAGGTCCTTGTCCCCGGCCAGGACGAGCACAGGAAGCTCGGCGAAGTGCTTGAGCGCCTCCGCCTTGTCGTGCTCGGCGAACGCCGGATAGAACTCCGCGACCACGTCGATGGGCGTCGACTCGATCATCCGCTCGGCGAACCGCGAGATCGCCGGGTCCACGTCCTTCGACGAGAACGAGTAGCGCTTGATGATGCCGGCGAAGAGATCCGCGGTGGCACGCCGCCCCTTCTCCACAAGATCGGCCTGCGAGCCGAGCGCCTTCAGCACACCCGGAAGCACACGCCGCACGGCGTTCATCCCCGCGACCGGAAGCCCGAAGTTGACCTGGCCGAGCCGCCCGGACGACGTACCGACGAGGGCGACGCCGACGACGCGCTCGCGGATCAGCTCCGGGTAGTGGTCGGCGAGGGCCATCGTCGTCATGCCGCCCATGGAGTGCCCGACGAGGACCAGCGGCCCCTCGGGAGCCGCCGCGTCGATGACGGCCTTCAGGTCCCGCCCCAGCTGGTCGATGGAGACCGGCGTCCGGTCCGTCAGCTGCGCCACGCCGCGACCCGAACGGCCGTGGCTGCGCTGGTCCCAGTACACACAGCGCACGACACCGCGCAGGGCCGCCCGCTGGAAGTGCCAGGAGTCCTGGCTCAGGCAGTAGCCATGGCTGAAGACGACGGTGACGGGAGCGGGCGCCTTGCGCCCGAAGAGCCTGCGGCGGCGCGGCGCCTGCGCGCTGTCCGCCGAAGCCTTGTCGACCTCATCCACCTCGTACGAGAGTTCCGTGCCGTCATCGGCGTACGCCACGCCTGGCATGCCGCGCAGCGAGCCGTACGGGCCGGACGCGTCGAGTGCGAGCCGCGCCTTCTTGCGCATGCCGCGGCCGACGGTCAGCCGCTCGATGGCGACACCGGCGGCCGCGCCCGCGGCGACGACACCTATCGCGGCACCGGCGAAGCCGGCTCTGCGCCAGTTACCGGCCGCCGCGGCGACTTCCGTCACCGCGTCCGCGGCCGCCCCCGTGCTGGTCTCGCTCACGTGCCGCTCCTCCTCACTCGTCGGGTCGCTCATTCACATAGACGCGCGGAACTCGCGATCCGATGCGGGTGACGATCTCGTACGCGATGGTGCCCGCCGCCTGCGCCCAGTCCTCGGCGGTCGGCTCGCCCCCGTCACCGGGACCGAACAGGACGGCTTCGGAGCCCACCGCGGGCTCGTCACCGCCGAGATCGACCACGAACTGGTCCATCGCGATGCGCCCCGCCACCGTCCGCAGCTTGCCGCCGACGAGCACGGGACCGGTGCCGGACGCGTGGCGCGGGATCCCGTCCCCGTACCCGACCGGGACGAGTCCGAGGGTCGTCTCGCCGGGTGTGACGTAGTGATGCCCGTAACTCACGCCGTGACCCCCCGGAGCGTGCTTCACGAGGGCGAGGGAGGCGCTGAGCCGCATGACGGGCCGCAGCCCGAACTCCTGCGACGTGCCGACCTCGGGACTCGGCGAGATCCCGTACATCGCGATCCCGGGACGTACGAGATCGAAGTGGGTCTCCGGAAGCGTGAGCGTGCCGGGCGAGTTGGCGATGTGCCGCACCTCGGGCCGGACTCCCCGCTCCTCAGCGGCGGCGACCATCTCGCGGAACAGCGTGAGTTGAGCGGCGATGGACGGATGCCCCGGCTCATCAGCACACGCGAAGTGCGACCAGAGGCCGGTGACGCGGACCAGGCCCTCGGCCTCGGCCTGCAACGCCTGCGAGACGAGTTCGGGCCAGTCGGCGGGCATACATCCATTGCGCCCGAGCCCGGTGTCGGCCTTCAACTGAATACGCGCCGTACGCCCCACGGCGCGGGCGGCGGCGGACACTTCACGCAACGCCCAGAGCCCGCTCACCGACATGTCGAGATCGGCCTCGACGCCCTCGCGCCAGGGCCCGCCGGGAGTCCACAGCCAGCACATCAGACGCCCCCGGATCCCGGCGGCCCGCAGCGCGAGGGCCTCCTCGGGGGTCGCGGTGCCCACCCAGGTGGCTCCCGCCTCGACGGCCGCGCGGGCGCAGGGCACCATCCCGTGGCCGTACGCGTCCGCCTTCACGACGGCCATGAAGGCGGCTCCTGGGGCGTGGGCGCGCAAAGTCCGCACGTTGGCCCGGAGGGCGGCCAGGTCGATCTCGGCGCGGGCACGCAAAGGTGCGGTCTCAGTCATAACGCCGACCAGTGTCTCAGAGCATCCCTGGCCGCCTGGCCCATGCCCTCCCCCGCATCCACCCCTGCCCGAACAGACCTCCCCACCCACCCACCCGATCACCCCGCATCCGACCCTGAACGAACAACCTTTCCCGCCCACCCACCCGATTGCCCCGCAGCGACCAGCGAAAAGCCGCAGTCGGCGACGCTCGGGAGGGGACGTGCCGGTATGTCTGCCCGGAGCACGGCTCCCGAAGTCTCCGGAGCCGAAGCAACCCAGCGGCCACCGGACGATAGCGAGGACGGACATACCGGCGCGGCCCCGCACCCACACACGCACCGACCCCGCACCCCGCACGCACCCGCAGCCGACCGCGAGACGCCAGGGGACTCCAGCGGCCAGCCCCGCGCAGCGCCCCGCAGCGCCCCGCAGCGCCCCGCACCGGAGCCCGCCCAAGCCGACCCCCCTAGTCCCCCCGAACATCCCGCCAAGCCGCAGGAATCGCCTCCGCAACGTCATGCGCCCCCACCGGCGCCCCATCCGCCGCATGCCGCCCAGCAAGGCCGTGCAGATACGCGCCCACCGCCCCCGCGTCCCCCGCCCCGAGCCCCGCAGCGAGCAACGCCCCCGCGAGCCCCGAAAGCACGTCCCCGCTGCCCGCGGTGGCCAGCCACGGCGTCCCCGTGGGATTGACCCGCACGATGCCCTCCCGGCCGGCGGCCACCAGCGTCGTGGACCCCTTGAGCAGCACCGTCGCCCCATACCGCCCCGCCAGCTCCCGCACAGCGGCCAGGCGCCCCCGCTCGACCTCCTCCCGCGCAACCCCCAGCAGCGCCGCCGCCTCCCCCGCGTGCGGCGTCAGCAACGTAGGCGCGCCACGCCCCCGCACGGCCGAGGCGTCGGCAAGGCGCAGCCCGTCCGCGTCGATCAGTACGGGTACATCGGCACCGACCACCTCCGCGAGCCGCTCGGCGTCGTCCCCCAGCCCAGGACCGACCACCCAGGCCTGCACGCGCCCCGCCTTCGAGGGCGGGCCCGCGGACACGAGGGTCTCCGGGTACCGCGCGATGACGGCATCCGCCGCGTGCCCCACGTACCGCACGGCCCCCGCGCCGCCCCGCAGCGCCCCGGCGACGGAGAGCACCGCCGCTCCCGGATACCGGTCGGACCCGGCGACGATCCCCACGACACCCCGCCGGTACTTGTCGCTCTCCCCGGTAGGCATCGGCAACAGCGAGGCCACATCGGCGTACTGAAGGGCCTCGACCCGACCCACGTCTTCCCCGAGGTCGAGCCCGATGTCCACGAGCCGCACCACACCCGCGTACTCCCGCCCGGGATCGATCAACAGCCCCGGCTTGTACGCCCCGAAGGTCACCGTCACATCGGCCCGCACCGCATCGCCGTCCACGACCCCGCTGTCCGCGTCGACCCCGCTCGGCAGGTCGACGGCGACCACAGGGGCCCCCAAACCCCGTACAGCACTCACCAGTTGAGAAGCCTCGGCCCGCAGCCCGCCCTTCCCCCCGATGCCGACGATCCCGTCCACGACAAGATCAGCCCCGCGAAGAACGCCTTCCGCGTCCACACCCCCGGTGACCCTGCCTCCAGCCGCCCGAAAGGCTGCGAGCCCGCCCCCATGCACCCGTTCGGGCGAAAGCAGCACCGCGGACACGCCAGCCCCACGCCGGGCGAGCCGCGCCCCGGCGTACAGCGCGTCGCCGCCGTTGTCCCCGCTCCCCACGAGCAGCACGACCCGGGAGCCGTACACCTTGCCGAGCACCTCGGCGCAGACCACCGCGAGCCCGGCGGCCGCCCGCTGCATCAGGGCACCTTCCGGCACCCGCGCCATCAACTCCCGCTCAGCGGCCCTTACCGTCTCCACCGGATACGCAATACGCATACCCCGAGTGTCACCCAGCGCCGCGAACAGCGCCTATCCCTCGGCAATCACCACGGCGGAGGCCACCCCCGCGTCATGGCTGAGCGAGACATGCCAGGACCGCACGCCCAACTCGGCGGCCCGCGCGGCGACCGTCCCCTTCACCCGGAGCCGCGGCTGCCCGCTCCCCTCGACGTACACCTCCGCGTCCGTCCACCGCAGCCCAGCAGGGGCACCGAGCGCCTTGGCCAGCGCCTCCTTGGCAGCGAACCGCGCCGCCAGCGAGGCGATCCCCCGCCGCTCCCCGCTCGGCAGCAGCAACTCCCGCTCCACGAAGAGCCGCCCGGCCATCCCGGACGTACGTTCCATCGCCGCCTCGAACCGATCGATCTCGGCCACGTCGATTCCGACCCCAATAATCACGAGCAGCAGCCTACGAGCCCGGGCACCCCGGCCGTTCAAGCCCCGCAGGGGGTGACGCACCCCACCCCCCGGCCCGTTCAAACAGCCGTAACAATGGACTGTGATCTCTTCGGTCTCCGTACCCCCGACGACCGCGCGGAGCGCCCACCGGCACAGGCCGGAGGCGACTCCCTACGTCGACCTCACCCGCACCGAGTGGAGCGCCCTGCGTGACAAGACGCCGCTTCCGCTGACCGCCGCCGAGCTGGAGGAGCTGCGCGGCCTGGGTGACGTCATCGACCTGGACGAAGTGCGGGACATCTATCTGCCGCTCTCCCGCCTCCTGAACCTCTACGTGGGCGCCACGGACGGCCTGCGCGGCGCCCTCAACACCTTCCTCGGCGAGAAAGGCTCCCAGTCGGGCACGCCCTTCGTCATAGGAGTCGCCGGCTCGGTGGCCGTCGGCAAATCGACCGTCGCCCGCCTCCTCCAGGCCCTGCTCTCCCGCTGGCCCGAGCATCCCCGCGTCGAGCGCGTGACGACCGACGGCTTCCTCCTGCCCACCAGGGAGCTGGAGGCCCGCGGTCTGATGTCCCGCAAGGGCTTCCCCGAGTCGTACGACCGCCGCGCCCTCACCCGCTTCGTCGCCGACATCAAGGCGGGCAAGGACGAGGTGACGGCGCCCGTCTACTCCCACCTGATCTACGACATCGTGCCGGACCAGCGCCTCACGGTCCGCCGCCCGGACATCCTCATCGTCGAAGGCCTGAACGTCCTCCAGCCGGCACTCCCCGGCAAGGACGGCCGCACCCGCGTGGGCCTCGCGGACTACTTCGACTTCAGCGTGTACGTGGACGCGCGCGCGGAGGACATCGAGAGCTGGTACCTGAACCGCTTCAAGAAGCTCCGCGCCACGGCGTTCCAGGACCCGTCCTCGTACTTCCGCAAGTACACGCAGGTCTCGGAGGAAGAGGCCCTGGACTACGCCCGCACGACCTGGCGCACGATCAACAAGCCCAACCTCCTGGAGAACGTGGCCCCCACGCGGGGCCGCGCCACCCTGGTCATCCGCAAGGGCACCGACCACAAGGTGCAGCGGCTGAGCCTGCGCAAGCTGTAGACGCCCGGGGCCCCGACTACGCTGCGCGCATGCTGCATCTGCGCCTGATCACCCCGGCGGACAAGACGGACGACGTGGTGCGCCTGATCGAGAGAACGGTCGGCGCCACGCACCTGACCGTCATGCCGGGCGCGGCCCGCTCCCCCGCGGGCGACGTCGTGATGTGCGACGTCGCCCGCGAGGCGGGCGACACGCTCATCGGCGGCCTGCGCGCCCTCGGCATCGACAAGTCGGGCTCGATCGCGCTGGAGAACATCGACCTGTCGCTGTCCCTGCGGGCGGACAAGGCCGCGGACGACGCCCCGGGCGAGGGCGCCGACGCGGTCCTGTGGGAGCAGCTCACCGACGCCACCCACGAGGAGTCGACGCTCTCGATCACGTACGTGGCCTTCATCACGCTGGCCACGATGATCGCGGCCTGCGGCGTGGTCCTCGACAACGCGATCCTGATCGTGGGCGCCATGGCGGTGGGCCCGGAGTTCGGCCCGCTCGCGGGGTTCTGCACCGCGCTCGTCCAGCGCGCCCCACGCCTTGCCCTGCGCTCACTGATCGCGCTGCTGGTGGGGTTCGCGGCGGCGATGGTGGTGACGGTCGGCTTCAGTTACTTCATGGACGCGATGAACCTGTTCAGCGACGGCGCCCTGAAGTCGGAGCGCCCGAACACGAACTTCATCTACCGCCCCGACTGGTTCTCGTTCGTCGTGGCCGTCCTCGCGGGCTCGGCGGGCACGCTCTCGCTCACCTCGGCCAAGTCGGGCGCACTGGTGGGCGTGGCGATCTCCGTGACGACGGTCCCGGCCGCGGCGAACGCCGCCGTCGCCTTCAGCTACGCCGAGTACAAGCAGGCGTGGGGCTCCACCGAGCAGCTCCTGCTCAACCTGCTCGGCATCGTCCTCGCCGGCACCCTCACACTGCTGGCCCAGAAGATTCTCTGGGCCAGGCAGCATGAACGTACGGCCAGAAAGGCCCGACTGACCTAGCCCAGCGCGGACTTCACCACATCGGCGAGGCGGCCGGCCACGGACCGGGCCTGGTCGATGTCGGCGGCCTCGACCATGACGCGCACCAGCGGCTCCGTGCCGGACGAGCGCAGCAACACCCGCCCGGTGGCGCCCAGTTCACGCTCGGCCTCGGCGACGGCGGCCGTCAGCTCGGCGGAGGTCGTGACGCGCGACTTGTCGACGTCGGGCACGTTGATCAGGACCTGGGGAAGCCGCTGCATGACCCCGGCGAGCTCCGCGAGGCTGCGCTTGGTCTCGGCGACGCGCGCCGCGAGCAGAAGCCCCGTCAGGGTGCCGTCGCCCGTGGTCGCGTGGTCGAGGACGATGACGTGCCCGGACTGCTCGCCGCCGAGGGCGAAGCCGTGCTCCTTCATCGACTCCAGGACATAGCGGTCGCCGACGGCCGTCTGCACGAGGGAGAGGCCCTCGCGCTCCATGGCGAGCTTGAAGCCCAGGTTCGACATGACCGTCGCGACAACGGTGTCCTCGCGCAGCGTGCCGTGCTCCCGCATGGCGAGCGCGAGGACGGCGAGGATCTGGTCGCCGTCGACCTCGGCGCCCGTGTGGTCCACGGCGAGGCAGCGGTCGGCGTCACCGTCGTGCGCGACACCGAGGTCGGCGCCGTGCTCGACGACGGCGGCCTTGAGCAGGTCCAGGTGCGTGGACCCGCAGCCGTCGTTGATGTTCAGGCCGTCCGGCTTGGCGCCGATCGTGATGATCTCGGCACCGGCGCGGGCGAACGCCTCGGGCGAGACGCGGGCGGCCGCGCCGTGCGCCTCGTCGAGGACGATCTTCAGTCCGTCGAGGCGGTTGGGGAGCACACCGAGGAGATGCGCCACGTACTGGTCGAGGCCCTGGTCGTACGTCCGCACGCGGCCGACGCCCGCGCCCGTGGGGCGCTGCCAGGGAGCACCGGTGCGGTGCTCCTCGTACACGGACTCGATGCGGTCCTCCAGCTCGTCGGCCAGCTTCTGGCCGCCGCGCGCGAAGAACTTGATGCCGTTGTCCGGCATGGCGTTGTGGCTCGCGGAGAGCATCACGCCGAGGTCGGCGCCCAGCGCACCGGTGAGATGCGCCACCGCGGGGGTGGGCAGCACACCGACGAGCTGGACGTCCACGCCCGCGCTCGCGAGACCGGCGACCACCGCGGCCTCCAGGAACTCCCCTGACGCGCGGGGGTCCCGGCCGACCACCGCGACCGGCCGATGGCCCTCGAACGTGCCCACTTCGCCGAGCACATGAGCCGCCGCCACGGAGAGCCCGAGCGCGAGCTCGGCCGTCAGATCCGCGTTGGCGACACCGCGCACGCCGTCCGTGCCGAAGAGTTGTCCCACTGCTGTCCTCCTCCGGACTTCTGCCCCGGGGGTCACCGGGGTCCCGATAAACGAACGCCCCGGCAGCACACAACGTGCCGCCGGGGCGAACGAAAAGTACAAGCAGGCAGATTAGCGCTTGCTGTACTGCGGAGCCTTACGGGCCTTCTTGAGACCGGCCTTCTTGCGCTCGACCGCACGGTCGTCACGCTTGAGGTAACCGGCCTTCTTGAGGGCCGCACGGTTGTTGTCGACGTCGGCCTCGTTCAGCGCACGGGCGACACCGAGACGGAGCGCACCGGCCTGACCGGAGACGCCGCCACCCGAGATGCGGGCGATGACGTCGTAGCGGTCGTCGAGCTCGAGCACCTTGAAGGGCTCGTTGACTTCCTGCTGGTGGACCTTGTTCGGGAAGTAGTCCTCGAGCGTGCGCCCGTTGACCTTCCACTTGCCGGTGCCCGGGACGATCCGGACGCGGGCGATGGCGTTCTTGCGACGGCCCAGGCCGGCGGCCGGCTGCGGGTCGCCGAAGCGCGCGGCGTTCGACTCCGAGGTGTACTCGCCCTCGACGGGCGCCTCGGACTCGGTGGTGTACTGCTCGACGTCAACAACCTCGGTCTCTTCGACCGGCTGCTCAACGGTGGTCTCGGCCACGATTCTCCTCAGATTTCTTTACGTCTTTGGGGGTGGCCGGAACTACTGCGCGACCTGGGTGATCTCGAACGGGACCGGCTGCTGAGCGCCGTGCGGGTGCTGGTCGCCCGCGTAGACCTTCAGCTTCGAGAGCATCTGACGGCCCAGGGTGTTCTTGGGGATCATGCCCTTGATGGCCTTCTCGACGGCCTTCTCGGGGTTCTTCTCAAGAAGCTCGTCGTAGCGGACGGAACGCAGACCACCCGGGTAGCCGGAGTGGCGGTACGCCAGCTTCTGAGTCTTCTTGTTGCCGGACAGGTGAACCTTGTCGGCGTTGATGATGATGACGAAGTCGCCCATGTCCATGTGGGGGGCGTAGATCGCCTTGTGCTTGCCCCGCAGGAGGTTGGCGGCAGTGGTCGCCAGACGACCCAGGACGATGTCCTGAGCGTCAATGACGTGCCACTGGCGGGTCACATCGCCGGGCTTGGGGCTGTACGTACGCACTTCGTAGCCTTCGCTTCTTCAGTGGATGGGGTCCAGACACACGGCACCCAGGAAGCGATCATGCAGCTGGGGCTCACAATGCCGGGGACGCTGCCCGTATGCGAGCCACTGGTAACTGCTCCAGGGAACCTACGTATGTGCCCATCGCGTGAGAACGACGACACCAATACGCATAACAATCCCCGAGAGTACCCGCGCCGCCCCGTACGGGTCAAAACGCGGACCTGGAGACCGGCACAGCCGACTCCGCCGCCTCAGGCGGTTCCGCGCCATCCAGGGTAACCACCCTCGGGCGCAGACAGGAGCGGCCGACCGTAAAGGCCAGCACACACAGCGTTACGGAGTCCTTGAAGGCCCGCCGGGTGCCGGGTTCGAGCCAAGGCCAGGTGAACCCCGGAATCTGCGGGACGAGTGCCAGCCAGAACCACTTCTCCCGGGCCGCCGCCCCCGGCACGAGCGCCCCCGCGAGGAGCAGCGGCACGACGACGAGCAGATAGTGGTCGTACGACGGCCTGGACACCAGGAAGGCCGCCAGCATCAGCATCACGGCCGTCTCGACCACCCGCAGCTCCCGCGGCCCCCCACCGCCCCGCCAGCGCCGCCACGCACACCACACCCCCGCCCCCGCGGCCACGAGGGCGAGCAGCGAAGCCGCCCCCTGCGGCACCCCGAGCCGCGGCAGAACAGCGGCGGGCGAAGCCTCGTAGAGCCGTACGAAGCTGTCGTCGCCCCGCAGCAGGAACGGCAGCGTCCGGGTGAAGAACCCCGCGGGGTCCGGCATCGCGAGCGCCGTCACCGCCGACACCACCGCCGGCACGAGCACCGCGTCCGCGAGCGCCCGCCACCGCCGCGCGAAGACGAAGAGCAGCACCACGGGCGCGAGCAGCGGCTTCACGGCGACGGCAGCCCCGATCACAAGCCCGGCGGCCACCCACTTCCCCCGGCACACGAGGAGCAGCGCGAGCGGCAGCGTGGCCGCCGAGGCCACGGTCCAGTTGCCGAGGCTGACGAGGTGCCCGAACGGCGCGAATCCCACCGCGAGCGCGAGCAGCCCGAGCACCGCGAACCGGCTGCGCCACTGCACCCCGTAGATCCGCAGCGCACACCCCCACCCGAAGACGAGCGAGGCCGTGACCCCCGCAGGGACGAGGAAGCGCACGACGGACTGCGGGAGCAGCGCCTGCGGTACCGCGGCGAGCACGGCACCCGGCAGATAGAGGAAGTGCCGGTCGGCATAGGGCGAACGCCCCTCAAGCCAGGCCTCGGCCGCCCGCACCACGATGGCGTTGTCCATACCTCCGCCCGAGCTCTTCAGCCCCACCCGGACGACCGCGGCGAGCAGCACGGCCCCGAGCGCCGCCCAGGCGTGCCAGGTCACCGGCCGCAGCAACCACCCGCTAACAGCTACTTTGCCCGTATTCATAGGGATCAGGCTAGGTCGGGCGCCTCCCCCGGCCCCCGCTCAACATCCCCAACTGCCCGTCTAAGATGCGGCGCATGAGCTTTGGGCAAGGGGGACCTCAGTGGGGTCCAGGGGATTCGCGGACCCCTGACTGGGCGGCGCTCGCCGAGGCGTCCGAATCGCGCACCCGGCGCCGCAAATGGCTGATGATCGGCGGCGGCGCGCTCGCCACCGTCGTGGTCGCGGCCGCCGTCGCCGTCGCGGTCGTCTCCGCGAACAGCGACAACTCCACCGCGTCGAACAAACCGGCGAGCGAGCTGCCCTCGACCGCGGACATCCCCGGCGCGAGCGAGAACCCCGGCCCGTCCTTCGAGGAGACGACGCCGCCGCCTCCGCCGGACCCCAAGGAGTTCATCTCCAGCGCCAAGAAGGACAAGGCGCCGCTCAGCGCCGACACGCTCTTCCCCGGCAAGTCGCTGACCTCGGGCGACCGCGTCTACAAGAAGGGCGCCACCAGCGGCACGAAGAAGTGCGCGGACGTCACCCAGGCCAAGCTCGGCGCGATCCTCACCAAGAACGACTGCACGCAGCTCTTCCGCGCCAGCTACGTGAAGGACAACATCGCCGTGACGGTCGGCGTCGCCGTCTTCGACACGGCGGCCCAGGCCGCCAAGGTCAACGAACAGGCGAAGGAAGGCCTGGTCGTCGCCCTGCCCGGCAAGGGCGTGCCCGCCTTCTGCCGTACGGCGGTCTGCCGCGGCACCTACAACGCCCACGGCCGCTACGCCTACTTCACGACGTCCGGCTTCACCAGCGACAAGGACGTCACGACCAAGGAGCGCAAGGTCTACACGGTCGGCGACGACCTGGCCCGCTTCGCCTTCGGTCAGATCCAGCGGCGGGGCGAGGCCCAGGCTTCCGCCGCGGCCAACGCCCCGCAGTAGTCCGGCAGTCCGCGTTCCGGCAGCCGGGGCTCAGCAGCACCCGGCGCCGGGCAACGTCCGCTTGTTGCGCGCTTCTTTGCTGCGCGCGGCGAGCAACTCGTCGGCGGGGTAACCCACTTCCTCAAGGGTCAGACCGTGCGGCCGTACGACATGCACGGCGGAGTCACGCACTCCCGCGGCAAGAACCTTGGCAGGCCACTCCACGGGCCGATGCCCGTCGCCCACGAACAACATGGCGCCGACGAGCGAGCGCACCATGTTGTGACAGAAGGCATCGGCCCGCACGGTCGCTTCGAGGATCCCGTCGTCCCGCCGCTCCCACCGCAGTTCCTGCAGCGTACGAATGGTGGTGGCACCCTCGCGCCGCTTGCAGTAGGCAGCGAAATCGTGCTCACCGAGAAGCTTCTCGGCAGCGGCGTTCATGGCGTCGAGGTCCAACTCCCAGTCGTGCCACAGCACATGACTACGCAACAGCGGATCGACACCGCCCGGGTGGTCGGTCACGCGATAGGCGTAACGCCGCCACACGGCCGCGAACCGGGCGTTGAAGCCCGCGGGAGCCTCGGCCACCTTCCAGACCCGCACGTCGTGCGGCAGCCGCCCGGCAAGCCTGCGCAGCAGCTTGTCACTGTGCTCGGCCCACACGCTCTCCGGCAGATCGACATGAGCGACCTGCCCCCGCGCGTGCACCCCGCTGTCGGTCCGCCCGGCGACGGTCAGCTCGTACGTCTCCTGCGACCGCGTCACGGTCCGCAGCGCGGCCTCGATCTCCCCCTGGACGGTCCGCTGCCCCTGGCGCTGCTTCGCCCAGCCGGAGAAGTCCTTGCCGTCGTACGAAAGGTCGAGCCGCACCCGCACGAACCCGGGCTCTACTTCATCACTCACACCAACATCCTCTCAGCACCAGGTGCACGCGAAAGCGGGCCCGCCCCGAAGGGCGGACCCGCTCACAGCAAGGCAGAGCCTCAGGCGTCCTTCGACTCCTCGGCGGCCTCGTCACCCTTGGTCGTGTCGACCTTGGGCTCGGAAACCTCGGCGTCCTTGGCGGCACGCTTGGTGGCCGCCTCGGCCTCACCGGTGGCCTCCTGGGCCACGGTCAGGGCCTCCACCAGCTCGATGACAGCCATGGGCGCGTTGTCGCCACGGCGGTTACCGATCTTGGTGATACGGGTGTAGCCACCCGGGCGGTTCTCGTAGCGCGGGCCGATCTCCGTGAAGAGCGTGTGCACGATGCTCTTGTCGGTGATGACGGACAGCACCTGGCGGCGGTTGTGAAGGTCACCCTTCTTCGCCTTGGTGACCAGACGCTCCGCGTAGGGACGCAGACGACGGGCCTTCGCCTCGGTGGTGGTGATGCGGCCGTACTCGAAGAGCTGCTTGGCGAGGTTCGCAAGCAAAAGCTTCTCGTGCGCGGCGCTGCCGCCCAGACGGGCACCCTTGGTGGGCTTCGGCATGGTGTTTCTCCTTGATGTCTGCCCCGGCCGTATCAGGTACCGGGGTCAGCGGAATCCGAGCCCCGAAGGGGCGCGGGGAACTGCGCGACCAGCCCGAGCCGGTCCGCAGAAAAATCAGTACTGCTCGGTCTCGACGAACCCGGCGTCGGCGTCGTCGTCGGCGCCGAAGGCGTCAGCGGCGGCGGTCGGGTCGAAGCCGGGAGGCGAGTCCTTCAGCGCGAGGCCCATGCCGTTCAGCTTCATCTTGACCTCGTCGATCGACTTCGCACCGAAGTTGCGAATGTCGAGCAGGTCCGCCTCGGAGCGGGCCACGAGCTCACCCACGGAGTGGATGCCCTCGCGCTTGAGGCAGTTGTACGACCGAACGGTGAGCTCGAGCTCCTCGATCGGCAGGGCGAGATCAGCGGCAAGGGCGGCGTCCGTCGGGGACGGGCCCATGTCGATGCCCTCGGCGTCGATGTTGAGCTCACGGGCCAGGCCGAAGAGCTCGACCAGCGTCTTACCGGCAGACGCCATGGCGTCACGCGGACGCATGGCCTGCTTGGTCTCGACGTCGACGATCAGCTTGTCGAAGTCGGTGCGCTGCTCGACACGCGTGGCCTCGACCTTGTACGTGACCTTCAGGACCGGCGAGTAGATGGAGTCGACCGGAATACGACCGATCTCCTGGCCCACCTGCTTGTTCTGAACGGCGGAGACGTAGCCGCGACCGCGCTCGACGGTCAGCTCCATCTCCAGCTTGCCCTTGCCGTTGAGCGTGGCGAGGACCAGGTCGGGGTTGTGCACCTCGACACCGGCCGGCGGGGCGATGTCAGCGGCGGTGACGAGACCGGGACCCTGCTTGCGCAGGTACATCACGACGGGCTCATCGTGCTCGCTGGAAACGACCAGCTGCTTGATGTTGAGGATGAGGTCGGTGACGTCTTCCTTGACGCCCGGCACGGTGGTGAACTCGTGCAGGACACCGTCGATGCGGATGGACGTGACGGCCGCACCCGGGATCGAGGAGAGCAGGGTCCGACGCAGGGAGTTGCCGAGGGTGTAACCGAAGCCCGGCTCCAGCGGCTCGATCACGAACCGGGAGCGGAATTCGTCGACGACCTCTTCGGTCAACGAGGGACGCTGAGCGATCAGCATGAAGTGTTTCCTTCAGTCAGGGGCACCCACTATTTGATGCCCTGATGCCACCGGGCGGTAGCCCGATGTATACGCAGTACAAGGGTACGGGCGGTACGGCTCCGGAGAGCCGCACCGCCCGAAAATCCCTGAGTCAAGCGACGTGCGTCAGACGCGACGGCGCTTGGGGGGACGGCAGCCGTTGTGCGGCGTGGGGGTGACGTCCTGGATCGAGCCGACCTCAAGACCGGTCGCCTGAAGCGAACGGATGGCGGTCTCGCGACCCGAACCCGGGCCCTTCACGAAGACGTCAACCTTGCGCATGCCGTGCTCCTGGGCGCGACGCGCGGCCGACTCGGCGGCCATCTGCGCGGCGAACGGAGTCGACTTGCGCGAGCCCTTGAAGCCGACGTGGCCGGCGGAGGCCCAGCTGATCACGTTGCCCGTGGGGTCCGTGATCGAGACGATGGTGTTGTTGAACGTGCTCTTGATGTGGGCGTGCCCGTGAGCGACGTTCTTCTTTTCCTTGCGGCGCACCTTCTTGGCAGCGCCCTGACGACCCTTGGGGGGCATCTATTAACTCCTACGCGAGGTGGTCGGTCCTGCAGCGACAGCTGTCGATCGACCGCTGAGGACTACTTCTTGCCCGGCTTCTTCTTACCGGCGATGGCGCGACGCGGGCCCTTACGGGTGCGGGCGTTGGTGCTGGTGCGCTGACCGCGGACGGGCAGGCCACGACGGTGACGAAGACCCTGGTAGCAACCGATCTCGACCTTGCGGCGGATGTCGGCCTGGATCTCGCGACGGAGGTCACCCTCGGTCTGGATGTTGGCGTCCACGTACTCGCGGATCTTGATCATGTCCTCTTCGGACAGATCGCGAACACGGGTGTTGCGGTCCACACCGGTGGCGTCCAGCGTCTGCTGGGACAGCGTGCGGCCAATGCCGAACACGTACGTGAGGGCAACCTCAACACGCTTATCGCGCGGGAGGTCAACACCTTCAAGGCGTGCCATTCAAGGCTCCTGTTGATTTTCGGAGGTCTTCAGCAGGACCGGTCCCAGGTGCCGTACGAGGTACATCCTGGGTCCCCGGCCTCCGACCGGGGGTGTCGCCCTCCATCACTGAAGAGGGACGGGTCCTGCACATGTGCTTTACGTGCGTCGCGCGAAAATCTGCGAACTGCAGTCGTGCGTCAGCCCTGGCGCTGCTTGTGGCGCGGGTTGTCGCAGATGATCATGACCCGGCCGTGACGGCGGATCACCCTGCACTTGTCGCAGATCTTCTTGACGCTCGGCTTGACCTTCATTGGGTGAGGTTCTCCGGGTCAGTGCCATCACCCCACGTGAATGGGGTGCGGGCAAGATCTACTTGTACCGGTAGACGATCCGGCCACGCGTCAGGTCGTACGGAGACAACTCCACCACGACCCGGTCGTCAGGGAGGATGCGGATGTAGTGCATACGCATCTTGCCGCTGATGTGTGCCAGGACCTGGTGGCCGTTCTGGAGCTCAACCTTGAACATGGCGTTCGGAAGAGACTCAACGACAGTGCCCTCGATCTCGATGGCACCTTGCTTCTTGGCCACGCTTTGCCCTTCGAATCGACTACCTTGATCGACTTCGTACGCCGCATGCAGGCACACGGATGCACGAGAGCCGACGAGTCAGTCTACGTCAGGCACCCCGGAAAGACGAATCGAGGAAGAATGCCCCATCGGGATGATCCTTAAGCACCCGGCGTCCGCACCGCTCCCGCTGTGGGCAGGCGTTCCGCAGGGCGGAACGGGTGGGCACAGCCCACCGCTGCGGGTACCGACGAGACAGGCGTCCCGTCCAGCGCAGGCGGGTTCAGCCCAGCGGGTCAGGAGCGACAGTAACGCCGTACTCCGCCAGCTTCGCCTTGCCGCAGTCAGGAGACGTGAGGACGATCGGGCCCTCCTCCGTCAGCGCGATGGAGTGCTCCCAGTGGGACGACCAGGTGCCGTCCGTCGTGATGACCGTCCAGTCATCCTCCAGGACCTCCGTGCGCGGGGTACCGAGGGAGACCATGGGCTCGATGGCGAGGCAGAGGCCGGGGACCAGCTTGGGGCCCTTGCCGCGGCGGCGCTCGACGTAGTTCAGGACGTGCGGGTCCATGTGCATCTCGGTGCCGATGCCGTGGCCGCCGTAGTCCTCGACGATGCCGTACTTGCCGCCGCCGGGCTTCGGCTGGCGGCGGATGTACGTCTCGACCGCGCGGGAGATGTCCACGAGCCGGTTGCCCTGCTTCATGGCGGCCAGGCCGGCCCACATCGACTCCTCGGTCACCCGGGAGAGCTCCACGAGCTCCGGGGCGTGACCGGTGCCCACGAACGCGGTGTACGCCGCGTCACCGTGCCAGCCGTCGATGATCGCGCCCGCGTCGATCGAGATGATGTCGCCGTCCTTCAGGACGGTCTTGTCGTCCGGGATGCCGTGTACGACGACCTCGTTGACCGAGGTGCAGATCGTCGCGGGAAAGCCGCCGTACCCGAGGAAGTTCGACTTCGCGCCGTGCTCGGCGATCACCTTGCGGGCGACGTCGTCCAGGTCCTTCGTGGTGGCACCCGGCACCGCCGCCTCGCGCGTCGCGGCGTGGATGGCGGCGACGACAAGGCCCGCCTCACGCATCTTCGCGATCTGCTCGGGGGTCTTGATCTGCACCATGGGGCTTCCGCTCTCCGTCATCCGTCCAACAACCGGCTACGCACGTAACCGCTACGTACACAACACTACGGCCGCGGTCCCCCGAGGGGCACCGCGGCCGAGACAGCGTACTGGCTACGTGCTACTTGTCGCCCTTGAGGGCGTCCATCGCGCGCTTGGTGACCTCGTCCACCTTGCCGAGCGCGGAGATCGTGACCACAAGACCCTGGGCCTTGTAGTGGTCGATGATCGGCTCGGTCTCGCGGTGGTACACGTCGAGACGCTTGCGCACGGTCTCTTCCTGGTCGTCACCGCGCTGGTAGAGCTCGCCGCCGCAGACGTCACAGACGCCCTCGGTCTTCGGCTTGCTGTACGTCACGTGGAAGACGTGGCTGGAATCGTTCCGGCAGATGCGGCGGCCGGCGATGCGCTTGACCACCTCGTCCTCGGGGACCTCGAGGTCGAGCACCGCGTCGAGCTTCTGGCCGTCCGCCTTGAGCGACTCGTCCAGGGCCTCGGCCTGCGACACGTTCCGCGGGAAGCCGTCGAGCAGGAAGCCGTTCTCGGCGTCCGGCTGCGTCATGCGGTCGTGGGCCATGCCGATGGTGACCTCGTCGGGGACGAGGTTGCCGGCGTCCATGAAGGCCTTCGCCTGCTTGCCCAGCTCCGTGCCCTGGCTGATGTTGGCGCGGAACAGGTCGCCCGTGGAGATGTGCGGAATCTTCAGGTTCTTGGCGAGGAACGCGGCCTGCGTTCCCTTGCCCGCACCGGGCGGCCCGACGAGGACGATTCGCATCAGCGGAGGAACCCTTCGTAATTGCGCTGCTGGAGCTGGCTCTCGATCTGCTTCACGGTCTCCAGACCCACACCCACGATGATCAGGATGCTTGTCCCGCCGAACGGGAAGTTCTGGTTCGCGCCGAAGCCCACCAACGCCATCGTCGGTACGAGAGCGATCAGACCCAGATACAGCGAGCCCGGCCACGTGATCCGGTTGAGTACGTAGCTCAAGTACTCAGCGGTCGGACGGCCAGCCCGGATGCCCGGGATGAAGCCACCATACTTCTTCATGTTGTCCGCGACTTCCTCGGGGTTGAACGAGATAGCCACGTAGAAGAAGGCGAAGAACACGATCAACAAGAAGTACGTCGCGATGTAAATCGGGTGGTCGCCCTTGGTCAGGTTCGCCTCGATCCACTGCTTCCACCCGGAGTTGCCACCCGCGAACTGGGCGACGAGAGCGGGGATATAGAGCAGCGAAGAGGCGAAGATCACAGGGATGATGCCCGCCTGATTGACCTTCAGCGGAATGTACGTCGACGTACCGCCGTAGGACCGGCGGCCGATCATGCGCTTCGCGTACTGGACCGGAATGCGGCGCTGAGCCTGCTCCACGAAGACGACCAGACCGACCATGACGAGACCGACCGCGATGACGGTGCCGAACTCGATCCAGCCGTCGGCCAGCGAGCCCTGCTTCTTGATCGCCCACAGGGCGCTCGGGAAGGTCGCGGCGATCGAGATGAACATCAGGATCGACATGCCGTTGCCGATGCCGCGGTCGGTGATCAGCTCACCGAGCCACATGACGCAGGCCGTGCCCGCGGTCATCGTGATGACCATGGTGACGGTCACGAAGATGGACTGGTCCGGCACGATCTCGGTGGCGACGGGACAGCCGGAGAACAGCGAGCCCGTGCGTGCGGTGGCCACGAGGCCGGTGCCCTGGAGGATCGCGAGCGCGACGGTGAGATAACGCGTGTACTGCGTGATCTTCGCCGTGCCGGCCTGGCCCTCCTTCTTGAGCGCCTCGAGCCGCGGGATCACCACGGTCAGCAGCTGCAAGATGATGCTCGCCGTGATGTACGGCATGATGCCGAGCGCGAAGATCGTGATCTGCAGCAGCGCCCCGCCACTCATCATGTTGACCAGACCGAACAACCCCTGGTTGGAGTTGGCCTGGTCCATACATACCTGGACGTTTTTATAGCTCACGCCCGGGATCGGAATGTGCGTTCCGAGCCGGTAGATCACGATGATGCCGAGAGTGAAGAGCAGCTTCTTGCGCAGGTCGGGCGTCTTGAACGCCCGGGCGAACGCGGTGAGCACGGTGCCTCCTGCGACCCCCGCGCGCGTGCGTCAGAGGTAGTGGTCTGAGGAATGACGAATACGTATCAGTCACAAAAACCGCACGGGCAGACCGCACGGAGCTTAGACAGTGCACGCCACCTTACCGGCGACCGTGCCCCCCTAGGAACGACCAACCGGGGATGCCCCTTTTGTGGGGCATCCCCGGCTGGGAATCGCTCAAGTCATCGAGTGGCCTGAAGAATTCAGACGAGCTCGGTGACGGTACCGCCGGCGGCGGTGATCTTCTCCTTGGCGGAGCCGGAGACGGCGTCAACCGTCACCTGCAGCGCCACGGTGACCTCACCCTGGCCGAGGACCTTGACGAGGCTGTTCTTGCGAACCGCACCCTTGGCCACGAGGGCCTCGACGGTGACCTCGCCACCCTCGGGGAACAGCGCGCTCAGCTTGTCGAGGTTCACGACCTGGAACTCGGTCTTGAACGGGTTCTTGAAGCCCTTGAGCTTCGGGAGACGCATGTGGAGGGGCATCTGCCCGCCCTCGAAGCGCTCCGGAACCTGGTAACGGGCCTTGGTGCCCTTGGTACCACGACCAGCGGTCTTACCCTTGGACGCCTCACCACGACCCACACGGGTCTTGGCGGTCTTGGCGCCCGGGGCGGGCCGGAGGTTGTGGACCTTCAGCGGGTTCTGCTCCGCCATGTCAGTCGACCTCCTCAACCGTCACGAGGTGGCGGACGGTGTGCACCATTCCGCGGAACTCGGGGCGGTCTTCCTTGACGACCACGTCGTTGACCCGCTTGAGGCCAAGCGAACGCAGCGTGTCGCGGTGGTTCTGCTTGCTGCCGATGTACGACTTCGTCTGCGTGACCTTGAGGCGAGCCATTACGCACCCGCCCCGGCACGTGCACGCAGCAGAGCCGCGGGGGCCACGTCCTCGAGGGGCAGACCACGGCGAGCCGCGATCTCCTCGGGACGCTGCAGGCCCTTGAGGGCCGCCACGGTCGCGTGCACGATGTTGATCGCGTTCGACGAACCGAGCGACTTCGACAGGATGTCGTGAACGCCGGCGCACTCGAGCACCGCACGCACCGGGCCACCGGCGATAACACCGGTACCGGGGGAAGCAGGCTTGAGCAGGACGACGCCCGCGGCCTTCTCGCCCGTGATCGGGTGCGGGATGGTGCCCTGGATACGCGGAACCTTGAAGAAGTTCTTCTTGGCCTCTTCAACGCCCTTGGCGATGGCCGCGGGAACTTCCTTGGCCTTGCCGTATCCGACACCTACGGTGCCGTCACCGTCGCCCACCACGACCAGCGCGGTGAAGCTGAAGCGGCGACCACCCTTGACAACCTTGGCGACACGGTTGATCGCGACAACGCGCTCAACGTATGCGGTCTTCTCGGCGGCAGCGCCACCGTCGCGACCCTTCCGGTCCCGCCGCTCGCCGCCACCGGCACCGCTCCCGCGGCGCTGGGGTCCAGCCATTGGAATTACCTCTCTCTGTTACGTCCGCTAGCTCCGGAACCGGGGCTTAGAACTTCAGCCCGGCTTCGCGGGCGGCGTCCGCCAGAGCGGCAATGCGCCCGGCGTACTTGTTGCCACCGCGGTCGAACACGACGGCCTCGACACCCGCAGCCTTGGCACGCTCGGCGACGAGCGCGCCGACCTGCTTGGCCTGCGCGGACTTGTCGGCCTCGCCACCGCGGATCGTCGCGTCCAGGGTCGACGCCGACGCAAGGGTGTGACCCTTGAGGTCGTCGATGACCTGAGCAACGATGTTGCGGTTCGAGCGAGTCACGACGAGGCGCGGACGCTCCGCCGTACCCGACACGTTCTTGCGGATGCGGATGTGGCGGCGGGCCTTGGCGGCACGCTTGTAAGCGTCGCCCTTGGCGATCTTCACACCGTATGCCATGGCTTACTTACCTGCCTTTCCGACCTTGCGCCGGATGACTTCGCCCTCGTACTTGACGCCCTTGGCCTTGTACGGGTCGGGCTTGCGCAGCTTGCGGATGTTGGCCGCAACCTCGCCGACCTTCTGCTTGTCGATGCCCTCGACCGAAAGCTTGGTCGCGGACTCCACCTTGAAGGTGATGCCCTCGGGGGCCTCGACCAGGATCGGGTGGCTGTAACCCAGCGAGAACTCCAGGTTGGAGCCCTTCGCGAGGACGCGGTAACCGACACCGCTGATCTCGAGCTTCTTCACGTAACCCGTGGTCACGCCGGTGATCATGTTCGCCACCAGCGTGCGGGACAGGCCGTGCAGGGCCTTGTTCTGACGCTCGTCGTTCGGGCGGGTGACGTTCAGGACGCCGTCCTCACCCTTAGCGATGTCGATCGGCGCGACAACGGTGTGGGAAAGGGAGCCCTTGGGACCCTTAACCGAGACCGTCCGGCCGTCGATGGTGACGTCCACGCCGGCGGGAACCGTGATGGGGAGCTTGCCAATACGCGACATTAGCTATTCCTCCGTTCCCGACTACCAGACGTAGGCGAGGACTTCCCCACCTACGCCCTTCTTGCCTGCCTGCTGGCCGGTGAGCAGACCGTGGGACGTGGAGATGATCGCCACGCCCAGGCCGCCGAGCACCTTCGGCAGGTTGGTGGACTTCGCGTAAACCCGGAGACCGGGCTTGGAGATCCGCTTGATGCCCGCGATGGAGCGCTCACGGTTCGGGCCGAACTTCAGCTCGAGGACGAGGTTCTTGCCGACCTCGGCGTCCTCGGTCTTCCAGCCCGTGATGAAGCCCTCCTGCTGGAGGATCTCCGCGATGTGAGACTTGATCTTGCTGTGCGGCATCGCCACGGAGTCGTGGTACGCCGAGTTCGCGTTACGCAGACGAGTCAGCATGTCCGCGATCGGATCAGTCATGGTCATGAATTGGCCTTCGGCCTCTCTCGCCGTGGTTTCCTATCTGCGCCATCCCTCTCCCCACTCAGAGGCGGGACGGGTGCGGCGCGGGGACCTACGGCGTAGTAAGTCGGTCAGGGCGGCAGGCGCCCAACCCTCCTAGCCTAAGCCATGGAGAGGTGGGCCACCTACCGACCAGATACTTACCGAGAGCGTCCGGAAATTCCCAAGTCCCTAAGGACAGAGGGGAATTACCAGGAGCTCTTGGTCACGCCCGGCAGCTCGCCACGGTGAGCCATCTCACGAAGGCAGACGCGGCACAGGCCGAACTTGCGGTACACGGAGTGCGGACGGCCGCAGCGCTGGCAGCGGGTGTAGCCGCGCACACCGAACTTGGGCTTACGAGCAGCCTTGGCAATAAGAGCCTTCTTCGCCATCTCGCTTACGCCTCCTTGAAGGGGAAGCCGAGGTGACGGAGAAGGGCACGGCCCTCAGCGTCGTTGGTCGCCGTGGTGACCACGGTGATGTCCATACCCCGGACGCGGTCGATCTTGTCCTGGTCGATCTCGTGGAACATGACCTGCTCCGTGAGACCGAAGGTGTAGTTGCCACGGCCGTCGAACTGCTTGGGGGACAGACCACGGAAGTCGCGGATGCGCGGAAGCGCGAGCGACAGGGTGCGGTCCAGGAACTCCCACATGCGGTCGCCACGGAGCGTGACGTGGCAGCCGATCGGCTGACCCTCGCGCAGCTTGAACTGCGCGATGGACTTCCGGGCCTTCGTGATGGCCGGCTTCTGACCCGTGATGGTGGTCAGGTCACGGACGGCACCGTCCATGAGCTTCGAGTCACGGGCGGCGTCGCCGACACCCATGTTGACCACGATCTTGACGAGGCCCGGCGTCTGCATGACGTTCTCGTACGAGAACTCTTCCTGCAGCTTCGCCGCGATCTCCTCGCGGTACTTCGTCTTCAGACGCGGGCTGGTGGTGGTCGTCATCAGATGTCCTCACCCGTCCGCTTGGCAACGCGGATCTTGTTGCCGTCATCGTCGAAGCGGAAACCGACACGCGTGACAACCTTGTTGCCGTCCTTCTCCACGACCAGCTGGACGTTGGAGACGTGGACAGGGGCCTCGGTGGTCACGATGCCGCCGGCCTGCGAACCGCTGGCGGTCGGGCCGGCCTTCGTGTGCTTCTTGACCCGGTTGACACCCTCGACCAGGACGCGCTCGTCGCGCGGGTAAGCGGCAATGACCTTGCCCTGCTTGCCCTTGTCCTTACCGGTGATGACCTGGACCAGGTCGCCCTTCTTGATCTTCATGCTTACAGCACCTCCGGCGCGAGCGAGATGATCTTCATGAACTTCTTCTCGCGCAGCTCACGGCCCACCGGGCCGAAGATACGGGTGCCGCGAGGGTCGCCGTCGTTCTTCAGAATGACGGCGGCGTTCTCGTCGAAGCGGATGTACGAGCCGTCGGGACGGCGGCGCTCCTTGACGGTGCGAACGATGACCGCCTTGACGACGTCACCCTTCTTCACGTTGCCACCGGGGATCGCGTCCTTGACGGTGGCGACGATGACGTCACCGATGCCCGCGTAGCGGCGACCCGAGCCACCGAGAACACGGATGGTGAGAATTTCCTTCGCACCCGTGTTGTCGGCGACGCGCAGTCGCGACTCCTGCTGGATCACGTCTATCTCCTGATTGTCTGCCGGTTCCCGGCGGGGGCTTCATCCCTTGCGGGAATTGGCCCCCACCGAGCCTGGCGGAACGAACTCTGAGGAAAATCCCTCAGAGAATTACTTGGCCTTCTCGAGGATCTCGACGATGCGCCAGCGCTTGGTCGCCGACAGCGGACGCGTCTCCATCAGGAGGACGCGGTCGCCGACGCCGGCAGCGTTCTGCTCGTCGTGCGCCTTGAGCTTGTTCGTACGGCGGATGACCTTGCCGTACAGCGCGTGCTTCACGCGGTCCTCGACAGCGACGACGACGGTCTTGTCCATCTTGTCGCTGACGACCAGACCCTCACGGGTCTTGCGGAATCCGCGGTCGGTCTTCGTCTCAGTCACGTTGCTCTCGCTCATCAGGCGCTCTCCACCGTCTCGATGCCCAGCTCGCGCTCACGCATCAGGGTGTAGATCCGCGCGATGTCCTTACGGACGGCCTTCAGCCGACCGTGGTTCTCGAGCTGACCGGTCGCCGCCTGGAAGCGGAGGTTGAACAGCTCTTCCTTGGCTTCGCGGAGCTTGTTGAGAAGCTCCTCGTCACCCAGTTCGCGCAGCTCGGACGCCTTGGTACCGGCCGACATCACGACTCACCTGCCTCGCGCCGAACAATCCGGCACTTCATCGGAAGCTTGTGAGCAGCGCGGGTAAGCGCCTCACGCGCAGTCTTCTCATTCGGGTAGGACAGCTCGAACATCACCCGTCCGGGCTTGACGTTCGCGACCCACCACTCGGGGGAACCCTTACCGGAACCCATGCGGGTCTCGGCGGGCTTCTTCGTCAGCGGGCGGTCCGGGTAGATGTTGATCCAGACCTTGCCGCCACGCTTGATGTGGCGGGTCATCGCGATACGAGCCGCCTCGATCTGGCGGTTGGTCACGTACGCCGGAGTGAGGGCCTGAATGCCGTACTCGCCGAACGCAACCTGCGTACCACCCTTTGACATACCGCTGCGCTTGGGGTGGTGCTGCTTGCGGTGCTTGACCCTACGAGGGATCAGCATGTCGGTCAGGCCTCCGTTCCGGTGCTCTCAGCCGGAGCGGCAGCTGCGGCGGGAGCGTCGGCCTTGGGGGCCTCGGCAGCCGGCGCGGACTGCTGCTGCGGCTTGCGGCCGCGGCCGCCACGCTCGCCACCACGGCCACCACGGGCCGGGCGGTCGTTGCCGCCACCACGGGCCGGGCGGTTACCCGCACGGGCCGCGGCGTTCTCGGCGCGGACCTCGGCGATGTTCTTGACGTCGCCCTTGTAGATCCAGACCTTCACGCCGATACGGCCGAAGGTCGTCTTGGCCTCGAAGAAGCCGTAGTCGACGTTCGCACGGAGGGTGTGCAGGGGCACGCGGCCCTCGCGGTAGAACTCCGAGCGGGACATCTCGGCGCCGCCGAGACGGCCACCACACTGGATCTTGATGCCCTTGGCGCCGGCCTTCATCGTCGACTGCATGCTCTTACGCATGGCGCGACGGAAGGAGACGCGGGAGGACAGCTGCTCTGCAACGGCCTGCGCGACCAGCTGAGCGTCGACCTCGGGGTTCTTGACCTCGAGGATGTTCAGCTGAACCTGCTTGCCCGTGAGCTTCTCGAGGTCACCGCGGATGCGGTCGGCCTCGGCGCCACGGCGGCCGATGACGATGCCGGGACGCGCGGTGTGGATGTCCACCCGCACGCGGTCACGGGTGCGCTCGATCTCAACCTTCGAGATGCCGGCGCGCTCCATGCCGGACGTCATCATCCGACGGATGGCGACGTCTTCCTTGACGTAGTCCTTGTACAGCTTGTCGGCGTACCAACGCGACTTGAAGTCGGTGGTGATGCCGAGCCGGAACCCGTGCGGGTTTACCTTCTGGCCCATTACCGGGTTCCTTCCTTGCTGCTGACGACCACGGTGATGTGGCTGGTCCGCTTACGGATCCGGTAGGCACGGCCCTGGGCACGCGGACGGAACCGCTTCAGGGTCGGGCCCTCATCCACGTACGCCTCGCTGATGACCAGCGAAGAGGCGTCACTGTGGTCGTAGTTGTGTGCAGCGTTGGCGATGGCGCTGTCAAGCACCTTGCCAACCGGCACGCTCGCGGCCTGCGGGGCGAAACGCAGGACCGCCTGAGCCTCCGTGGCATCCATGCCACGGATGAGGTCCACCACTCGGCGGGCCTTCATGGGCGTGACGCGGATGTACCGCGCCTGGGCCCTGGCTTCCATGGTTGTCCCTTCGGTGTAAGTCATAGTCGTTCCACCCCGCGCTAGCGGCGCTTCGACTTCCGGTCGTCCTTGACGTGGCCGCGGAAGGTGCGAGTCGGCGAGAACTCGCCGAGCTTGTGGCCGACCATCGCCTCGGTGACGAACACCGGGATGTGGGTCTTGCCGTTGTGCACCGCGATCGTGTGGCCCAGCATGGCCGGGACGATCATCGAGCGACGGGACCAGGTCTTGATGACGTTCTTGGAACCAGCTTCGTTCTGGACATCCACCTTCTTGATGAGGTGTCCGTCGACGAAGGGCCCCTTCTTGAGACTGCGCGGCATCTAAACCCGCTCCTAGCGCTTCTTGTTCGTCTTGCGGCGGCGGACGATGTACTTGTTGCTCGCCTTCTTCGGCGAACGAGTACGACCCTCCTTCTGACCCCAGGGCGAGACCGGGTGGCGACCACCGGAGGTCTTGCCCTCACCACCACCGTGCGGGTGGTCGACCGGGTTCATCGCCACACCGCGAACGGTCGGGCGAACGCCCAGCCAGCGCTTGCGGCCGGCCTTGCCCCAGTTGATGTTCGACTGCTCGGCGTTGCCGACCTCGCCAATGGTGGCGCGGCAGCGGACGTCGACCAGACGGATCTCACCGGACGGCATACGAAGGTGGGCCATGGAGCCCTCCTTCGCAAGCAGCTGCACGGAGGCACCCGCGGAGCGGGCGAACTTCGCGCCGCCGCCGGGCCGCAGCTCGATGGCGTGGATGGTCGTACCGACCGGGATGTTGCGGAGGGCCAGGTTGTTGCCCGGCTTGATGTCCGCGCCCGGTCCGTTCTCGACCCGGTCACCCTGCGACAGGTTGCGGGGGGCCAGGATGTAGCGCTTCTCGCCGTCCGCGTAGTGCAGGAGCGCGATGCGCGCGGTGCGGTTCGGGTCGTACTCGATGTGCGCGACCTTCGCCGGCACGCCGTCCTTGTCGTGACGACGGAAGTCGATCACTCGGTAGGCGCGCTTGTGTCCGCCACCCTGGTGGCGAACGGTCACACGACCGGCGTTGTTACGGCCGCCCTTGCTGTGCAGCGGGCGGACCAGCGACTTCTCCGGCGTGGACCGCGTTACCTCGACGAAGTCGGCGACGCTGGAGCCACGACGGCCCGGCGTAGTCGGCTTGTACTTGCGGATTCCCATTTCTCAGTCCTCGTCCGATATTCGGACCAGGGCGCTCCGTTAGGAGGCCTGGCCGAAGATGTCGATACGGTCGCCCTCAGCAAGGGTCACGATCGCGCGCTTGGTGTCAGCGCGCTTACCGAACCCCGTGCGGGTGCGCTTGCGCTTGCCCTGGCGGTTGATCGTGTTGACCCCAGTGACCTTGACCGAGAAGACCGCCTCGACGGCCTGCTTGATCTGGGTCTTGTTGGCGCCGGGCGCGACGACGAAGGTGTACTTGCCCTCGTCGAGGAGCGCGTAGCTCTTCTCAGAGACGACCGGCTTGACGAGGACGTCACGGGGGTCCGTGAAGCTCTTGCTCAGCGGCGTCTCAACGGTGTTCTTGCCCTCGGTGGCGTGGCGCTTCGCCTTGGCGACGCGCGCGGCCTTGGCGGCCTTGGCCGCCTTGGGGGCGATGCTCGGGTGACGCGTAGCCATCAGGCTTCGCTCCCTTCGGTCTCATCGGCCTTGGGGCCAGACACGAAGGACTCGAAGGCGGCCTTGGTGAAGACCACGTCGTCCGAGACGAGCACGTCGTACGTGTTCAGCTGGCCCGGCTCCAGGATGTGCACCTGGGGCAGGTTGCGGGCGGAGAGCAGCGAAGTCTCGTCCGCGCGGTCGATGACCAGGAGCACGTTCTTGCGCTCGCTGACCTTGCCGAGCAGCGTCTTCGCGGCCTTCGTGGAGATGTCGCCCTCGACCACGTTGGTGACAACGTGGATACGAGCGTTGCGGGCCCGGTCGGTGAGGGCGTGGCGCAGGGCCGCGGCCTTCATCTTCTTCGGGGTCCGCTGCGAGTAGTCACGCGGCTGCGGGCCGTGGACGACGCCACCGCCTGCGAACTGCGGCGCACGGGTCGAACCCTGGCGCGCGCGGCCGGTGCCCTTCTGGCGGTACGGCTTCTTACCACCACCGCGGACTTCACCGCGGCGCTTGGTCTTGTGCGTGCCCTGACGGGCAGCTGCCAGCTGAGCGACGACGACCTGGTGGAGAAGCGGGATGCTGATCTTCTCTACGTCGAAGATCTCCGCGGGGAGCTCGACCGTCCCGGCCTTGTCGCCTGCCGGCGAAAGGATGTCAATGGTGCTCATCGGTTCCTCAAACCCCCTTGGCCGCGGTACGGACCAGGACGAGGCCACCGTTCGGACCGGGAACTGCGCCCTTGATGAGGAGCAGGCCCTTCTCCGCGTCAACGGCGTGAACGGTCAGGTTCTGGGTGGTGACCCGCTCGTTGCCCATACGCCCCGCCATGCGGAGGCCCTTGAACACGCGACCCGGGGTGGCGCAGCCACCGATCGAGCCCGGCGAGCGGTGCTTGCGCTGGGTGCCGTGACCGGCGCCGAGTCCCTTGAAGTTGTGACGCTTCATGACACCGGCGAAGCCCTTGCCCTTGCTCTTGCCCGTGACGTCGACCTTGACGCCGGACTCGAACACCTCGGCAGTCACCTCCTGGCCCAGCGTGTACTCGCTGGCGTCAGGGGTGCGGATCTCCACCAGGTGGCGGCGGGGAGTTACGTCGGCCTTGGCGAAGTGACCCTTGAGGGGCTTGTTCACCTTGCGAGGGTCGATCTCGCCGAAGGCGATCTGGACCGACTCGTAGCCGTCGGAGTCATTCGTACGGACCTGGGTAACGACGCAGGGCCCGGCCTTGACGACGGTGACCGGGACGACACGGTTGTTCTCGTCCCAGACCTGGGTCATGCCGAGCTTCTCGCCCAGGACGCCCTTGATCTGCTTAGTCATCTGTCCGCGCCTCTCAGAGCTTGATCTCGATGTCGACGCCGGCCGGAAGGTCCAGGCGCATCAACGAGTCAACGGTCTTGGGCGTCGGGTCGAGAATGTCGATCAAGCGCTTGTGCGTGCGCATCTCGAAGTGCTCGCGCGAGTCCTTGTACTTGTGCGGCGACTTGATGACGCAGTACACGTTCTTCTCAGTGGGCAGCGGCACCGGGCCTGCGACCGACGCACCAGTGCGAGTCACCGTCTCGACGATCTTCTTCGCCGAAGAGTCGATGACCTCGTGGTCGTAGGCCTTGAGCCGGATGCGGATCTTCTGTCCCGCCATGGCTACTTGGTAGTCCTTTGTCTCGAACGCTCTGGCTCCCGGGAGGCCCTTTTTTCTACTTCCTCCGACCCACGCGGTCGGGCGTGTCGCAGTCCCGCTCACGGAGATTTCCCGAAGGATTTCCCTGCTAGGGGCTGCGGCCCAGATGACCGCCGGTCCGGGGGAAGAAACCCACCGGGCGCCTGGCCGAGCCTCCGCGCTGCACTTCCCGAAAGATTCCCGTACGTCCGCTCCAGCGCTGCCTGCGGGCTTTTTACGACCGTTTGACAGATGGGGCGACGAGTACTGTGGGACTCGCTTTCAGTCCTCCCGGCGGGAGGCGCACAGCATCGGCACTCAACCGAGCAACCCCGACAGTCTGCCATACGGGGCACGGGCCTGGCCAATCGAAGCTTGAGAGAGTACCTCGCGGACAGCGGCGGTCAAACCCGGGGCTCGGACTCCACGGGCCCCGGCGCGCGAGCACCGGCCTGGGGGGCCGACTCGCGCGACTGCTGGTCTCGTACGGTGAGTGCCCGATTACGGTGCGGTCGGGATCGATGATCTCGTGGCTTGACCGCGGCCAGCGCTCCGAGCCGGGCGCGCGCCTGGCCCGGGACCGCCCGCAGAGGAGTCAGACCTCGCGGGCGTACGCCACGGAGTCCGCCCACCCCGTGCCGCCCACCGCGGCCCGGAGTCCTTGTGCGGTCTTGGAGTCGCGGACGTGGACCGCGCCGCCGACGCGGCGACCTCGACGCAGTCACCCTCGCTGCCGTTGCTGCTGTAGCTGCTCGTGCGCCGTCCCAGTTCCGCGCCGGAACCGCCGAACTCCCGTGCACCACCCGCCACTTCAGCGCCCAACTCTCCCCCATGCCCCGCGGCGCCCGCCTCGCTCGCCTACTCGCCACCGAGCAGCTCCGCTCGTGGGGGCTGCCGCTGGACCCGGCCCGCCAGATCGCCGCGGAGCTGTCCGCCAACGCCGCAGCCCACGGCCTTCCCCCGGGCGCGGCTTCCGTCTCGCGCTCAATGCGTCCCCCGACACCCTCCGCGTCGAGGTCACCCACGCCCGCTCGAGCGTCTCCCCCGCGCCCCAACTCCCGGACCTAGACGCCGAATCAGGGCCCGGCCTGATCCTCGTAGAAGCACTGGTACAGCGCTGGGGAGTGACCGAGGACCGCTTCCCCCGAAAGACCGTCTGGGCCGAACTGAGCCTCACGCTACTGGAACCCGCCCCCTCATTGCTCCGGTACCACTGGCGCGGTGCGCCCTGCGCCGCTCACGGGGCGGAGGCCCGGAAAGCGAACATCCGTCCGTGCGGGTACCTCGCGAGCTGAGCGGGTGTACGAAAGGGGTGCGGACGTACGACGGTGGCCTCTACGGTCTCGTGCCATGGCGACAGTGGCGGGGACCGAGCGGGGCCAGGAGACCGGTGGCGGCGGGCATGCCCGGTTCACCTATCGGCTGCGTGTGTCTTCCTCCGCCTGTGCTGGTCTGTTGGCGGAGTGGAGCCGGTGTCGCTGGGTGTGGAACGAGTGCGTCGCCAAGTCCAAGCAGACCCACGAAGCGAACAAGACCCGGCCCGAGGGGGCCGCCAAGCAGACCTGCGGTCCGGCGCAGCTGGACCGGATGCTGACCGAGGCGAGAAAGCGGACCACCTGGTTGAGGGAGGGCTCTTGCGTTCCGCAGCAGCAGGTCATCCGGGACTTCGGTAGGTCGCGGGCCAAGGCGCAGAAGGACGTAGGGGCCGGTGGGCCGGTCGCGAGGCGAGCTGGGATGCCCCGGTACAAGAAGAAGCGTGAGGCGCTGCCGTCACTGAACTACACCACGCGGGGGTTTCGTCTCAGGGACGGCCGTCTGCATCTGGCGGGCGGAATCGTGCTGCGGCCGGTGTGGTCGAGAGAGCTGCCGGACGCGCCCTCCAGTGTCCGGATCTACCAGGACAGCCTCGGTCACTGGTACGCCTCCTTCGTCGTCCCGGTCAAGGTGCAGCCGCTTCCCGCGACCGGCACGGTGATCGGTATCGACTGGGGCGTGATGGAGACCGCGACCACAACGTCGGACACCCACGATCTCCCGCACGCTGGGTACGGCATGAAGGCCCGGGCCAAGGTGGGCCGGTATGACCGGATGATGGCCCGTCGCAAACCGGCCAAGGGCCACCCGGCCTCGAAGGGATATCAGGAGGCCAGGCACCTGCGCGCGAAGGCGTACAAGCAGGTCGCCCGCCAGCGCCAGGACACCGGCAGGAAGTGGGCGAAGAAGGTTGTCCGGAACCACGACGCCCTCGCGGTCGAAGACTTCCAGCCGAAGTTCCTTGCCAAGAGCACCATGGCCAGGAAGGCTGCGGACGCCGCCATCGGCGCCACCAAGGCAGCCCTGCTCGAGATGGGCCGCAAGCACGGCCGTGCCGTGCATCTGGTCCACCCCGCGTACACCACGATGGACTGCGCGCAGTGCGAAGCGAGAGCCAAGCACGTACTGCCGCTGGGGATGCGCACCTACACCTGCACCGCCTGCGGAGCCGAATCCCCCAGGGACAAGAATTCCGCACGCGTGATGCTCATCCGGGCTGGTCTCAACCCGGCTGGTATTGATCGCGGAAGACCCGGCCAGGCGCTGCCTGGCCAGGCAGCGTGAGCCAGGAATCCCCTCCCGTCGGGGAGCGGAGGATTCAAGGTGATCGGCAACCACCCTCCCCCCGCAACCGCCCTCGCCCCCTCCTCGCCGTCCCCTACCCCGCCTACCCGGCCCCGCCCCTCTTCCCGCAGTCCACCGACCTCCTCACCGACCTGCGCCACTACGACCCCCGCCTCCTCCTCACCACCCACGACACCGCCCACCTCGCCCCGGCATCGCCGCCTGGCTGGAACGCGACGTCGCACCCACCGCGGTACGCCACGCCCTCACCCACGATCTGCCACCCGAGGGCCCGCGCCGCCCAGCCGCCCTCCCTCGCGCACCGCCTGACAGCGCTCCTCCCACCCCCGCCCCCGTTCCACGGCCCGCCGCCCGCCCGGCATCCGCTCCAGAACTGCGATGCCTGCGACCGTGCCTTCCGCTCCCCCGAACCAGGCCGTTGCCACGACTGCCGCAGCCATCCATACACACATTGACCAGGGGAAACACTCAGCAATGTTCGCGTCTCATCACCCCGCGAGCCCATGAGCCCCGCCCCGAGCACACCCCGGACGCCCTTCGCGCTGCCCTCGGCGTCGTGGCCCCCGCGCAGGATCTGGAGCATGAAAAGGCGACTGCCGCCCGTGAAGCACTGCGCGAGCTGAGCGTGGTCCTTGATGAGGCCATGAAGGCAGCGCACCGCGCCACCGGCCTTTCTCGTCGAAGTGGAGCGTAAGGCCGAATAATTGGTCAAGGCAGCCGAGGCTGCTGTACGTGCGCGGCCGCAGTCACGAAGACGTCGATTCGAAGGGCGGGGACATTACCGTCCCCGGCGGGATGTTCCGGTACCAGATCGTCGTACGCAGCGAATGCGTCTACGTCATCCAAATGACGCACCTTGGCTTCTGAACCCCGAGTTCTCGAAGTTGGCGAATGGGGTAAATCCCCCCACATGCCCGACAACAGCACATCCAATACTGTGGCCATTCGCGGCTGTAAGGCTTGCTGTTAGCCTCCTGAAGGTTGAGTTAGCTGTTTGCTATCGGGGGGTTTGCGCGTGACGCTCATTATGGCGGCCGCTGCGATATACGGCGTGCTGCAATTGGCTTTGCTGGCGTCACCGGTGCGGTCGCTGAAACTCACCACAGTTCTGGTGACGGTCGCGGTCGGCGTGTACGGCAGTGGCGTCATGGCAGTGCTCATCGAATACATCTACGCGCGCGCCGCCATCTCGAATCCGGGCCAATCGCTGACCGAGGCGATGGGGAACGGCTCCTACACCCTGGTACCCGTGGTCGAGGAACTCGCGCAAATCGCCCCGCTGGTGCTGGCAGGGGTGAACCTGAAGATCCGATCCCAGCTGGGCTACACCGACTTCGTCCTCCTGGGCGCGGCGACCGGCGCCGGACTCGGCCTCCTGGAGGTCCTGCTCTCGCACATGCTGGATGCCCAGCGGGCCTTCCCACTGCCGGGCGGCGGGGGCTGGATGCTGTCGGGCGGGATCGGCAGCATCGGCAAGGGCTCCCCCTACATTCCCGACTGGTCGACCGTGCTGAGCACTTGGCTGCCGAACTCGTTGGGCACCCTGGACTTCAGCTTCACGGAGACGAGCCTGGGCATCAACCTGCACCTGGTCTGGGGGGCCATCGACGGGCTGGGCGCGGCTGTGCTGTTGCGGGCGCGCGGCTGGCGCCGGCTGCAGGGCCTGCTGCCCCTGGCGTACGCGATCGGACACCACACACTGTTCAACTACACCGGCGGCGGGTCGGGCGGTGCCGGGTGGGCGAAGACTCTGTACAGGTTCCCCGACGCCCTCCTGGACTGGGCGCCCTTGGTCTGCCTGGCGCTCGCCATGGCCCTGGACTACGCGGCGATACGCCGGGGCCGCGGCGCCATGCCCGCCATCCTGCTGGACGCCGAACGCGTTGAGGGCCGCTCCGGCCTTGCCGCGCTGGGCGGGTTCGCGGCCTGGCGCGTGCCATGGAGCCTGCTGATCGCGCTGCGCTTCGCCCGCATGCGCAGGTCCCTCTGCTATGCCGCAGGACGCGTTCCCCCCGAACGCCTGGAGAGCCTGCACGCCGCCGTCGCGAACACCGCGGCGCGGATGAACGCCTCCAACCACGAAGGCGCCTGGGAGACGGCCCGGGTCCGCAGCCTGCTCAAGTCGGCTCGCCGCCTGCGGCCTTGGCGGCGCCGCTGGCCACTGGTGGTCATCCCGCTGATCCTGATGACACCGACGCTGCTCTTCCTCGGAGTGGGCTCGTTCACGTCCACAAAGGATCTCCAGAAGTGGTTCACCACCGGTAACGGCCCGCGGATTCTGCTGTGGTTCGGTATCACGGCCCTGGCCTGGACGGTGCTGCAGCTGGTGCTCCTGCTGCGCGCCTGGCGGAAGTCGAGACAGCAACCGCTCGCCGAGATCGTCGCGCTGATACGGCTGCGCGTGTGGGCGGCGGCGGGATCGATCCTGACCGGAGGCCTGCTGCTGTTCGTCCACTACCGCCAGGGCGAGCCGCTGGACGGGGATGCCACCGGCCCAGCGGCGATGCTCCTGGCATTTCTGGAGGACCTTGAGCTGTATCTGGGGATCGCCTTCACCATCCTGGCTCTCTTCGGGCTCCTCATGCTTTTCCCGCCCGCCGGGTTGGCCCTGGCCGGCGGTGGTGTGGCCGCGGGTGCGGCGGGATCCCCGGGAGTCGCCGAGGTCAGCGTCCTGGGGGTGTCTGGTATTGCCCTCATGGCGCACAGCGGTGGGGGCAGTAGCGACAGTGGCGGGCCGTCGAGTTCGGGTGGCGGGAAGAGTGGCCCCCCGCAGTGGTTGCGCGACAGGTGGAAGAAGGGTGACCAGTTCAACAGGGACAACTGGCACCGCTATCCCGCCAATGAGATCACGCTGGAAAACGGCAAGCGACTGGACTCATATCGCCCTGGCAAGGAGATCGTGTCCCGCAAGCTGACGCAAATATCCGAGATCAAGAAGAGCACTTTCAAGAATTACATGCGCGAGATAACCCAGAAGTACAGCAGAGGCACGAAGATTCCCGACACTCCAAAGGCGCGCAATGAGTTCCCGAAGCTGATCGGGAAGCCTTTGAGGGGCGAGTACTATTTGGAAGTTCCAGTGCAGTCTGAGGCTGTGCCAGACTGGGCCCTCAAGGAAGCGATGAAGAGCCGCGTGATCATCCGAGACATAATCGGTCACGTATACCGACTCCCGAAGGGTTAGGTCAAGAGGGAATGATCTGGATCTACTGCGAGGATTGGAACACCCTCACCGAGGAGCCGATGGAGCCGCTGAAGCCCAAGGAGGCTCAGGCCCGCCACTCTTCCGGAGAGCTGTACACAGCCGTCGCCTACCCCTCAGAAGGCTCAGCTCCAGAACTGCGCGTGCACATCCGGCTCGAAACAGGCTACGCCGCTGTTGTCTTCATGGATGGCTACGGCCGCACATCCCTGGAGTACACGTTCACTGTTATCGACGGGTCACTATTCCTTGAAACAGTGACCTCGTACGAGTACGGAAACTCTGTCGAACGCGGCGGATACGCGGACTCCGAGCGCATGGAATCCTACGACTTCACGCCTGACGGAATTGTGGTCCAGGAGATCGAGATCGGAGACGAAGTCTCCAGCGAGAGTCGTCGGAACATCGACATGACCAGCAACTGGGAGCCGATCCCCCAGTTCGGCGCCTACGACTCCCTGATCCGACGCGAGCGATGACCGGCCGCGCCCGCTGAGCGAACCCCGCCGAAGATCACGCTCCTGGCCTGCGGCATCCAGCCGAGCCCCGGGTGCGGCAAGCACGCAAAAGGGCCCGCACGACCGAAGTCGTACGGGCCCTCCCGTTACTGCGTGTACTGCGTGTACTGCGATGCTCTCAGTTCAGAGCAACCGGGTTACCCCGATCCGCAAGCAAGCGAGAAGCTTACTTGTTGATCTTGGTGACCTGGCCGGCGCCGACGGTCCGGCCACCCTCACGGATGGCGAACTTCAGGCCCTCTTCCATCGCGACGGGCTGGATGAGCTCAACGGTCATCTCAGTGTTGTCGCCCGGCATGACCATCTCGGTGCCCTCGGGGAGGGTCACGACGCCGGTCACGTCCGTGGTGCGGAAGTAGAACTGCGGGCGGTAGTTGTTGAAGAAGGGGGTGTGACGGCCACCCTCGTCCTTCGACAGGATGTAGGCCTGGGCCTCGAACTCGGTGTGCGGCGTGACCGAACCGGGCTTGATGATGACCTGGCCGCGCTCGACGTCCTCGCGCTTGATGCCACGGAGGAGCAGACCGACGTTCTCACCGGCCTGGCCCTCGTCGAGCAGCTTGCGGAACATCTCGATGCCGGTGACCGTGGTGGTGGTCTTCTCGGTCTTGATGCCGATGATGTCGACGGTCTCGTTGACCTTGAGGATGCCGCGCTCGATACGACCGGTGACGACGGTGCCACGACCGGTGATCGTGAAGACGTCCTCGATCGGCATCAGGAACGGCTTGTCGACGTCACGCTCGGGCTCCGGGATGGACTCGTCGACAGCCTTCATCAGGTTGAGGACGGACTCACCCCACTCCTTGTCGCCCTCGAGCGCCTTGAGCGCCGAGACCTTGACGACCGGCAGGTCGTCGCCCGGGAACTCGTACTCGGAGAGGAGCTCACGGACCTCGAGCTCGACGAGCTCCAGGATCTCCTCGTCGTCCACCATGTCGGCCTTGTTCAGGGCGACGACGATGTACGGAACGCCGACCTGGCGGGCCAGGAGCACGTGCTCCTTGGTCTGCGGCATCGGGCCGTCGGTGGCGGCGACCACGAGGATGGCGCCGTCCATCTGCGCGGCACCCGTGATCATGTTCTTGATGTAGTCCGCGTGACCCGGGCAGTCGACGTGCGCGTAGTGACGCGTCTCCGTCTGGTACTCGACGTGCGCGATCGAGATCGTGATACCGCGCTGGCGCTCCTCGGGAGCCTTGTCGATCTGGTCGAAGGCCGAGGCCTCGTTCAGCTCGGGGTACGCGTCGTGCAGCACCTTGGTAATGGCGGCCGTGAGGGTCGTCTTACCGTGGTCAATGTGACCGATGGTGCCGATGTTGACGTGCGGCTTAGTCCGCTCGAACTTTGCCTTCGCCACTGAATCCTCCTGCGGAGTGGTTCTGTACGCCTTGCTTCATCGGCGCCAGGTGATCTTTGCTGGGATGCCCGGGGCCCGGGGCACCCGACCCGAAGAGGGTCGGAATGCCCCGGAGACTCCGGAGTCAAGCCTAAAGCGTGAACTCGGGTGAGTTACTCGCCCTTGGCCTTCGCGATGATCTCCTCGGCGACGTTCCGCGGAACCTCGGCGTAGGAGTCGAACTGCATTGAGTAGCTTGCGCGACCCGACGTCTTGCTGCGGAGGTCTCCGACGTAGCCGAACATCTCCGAGAGGGGCACGAGGCCCTTCACGACGCGAGCGCCGCTGCGCTCCTCCATGGCCTGGATCTGGCCACGACGGGAGTTGATGTCACCGATGACATCGCCCATGTAGTCCTCGGGCGTGGTGACCTCGACGGCCATCATCGGCTCGAGCAGCACGGGCTTGGCCTTACGCGCGGCCTCCTTGAAGGCCTGCGAACCGGCGATCTTGAAGGCGAGCTCGGAGGAGTCGACCTCGTGGTAGGCGCCGTCGAGAAGCGTGATGCGAACACCAGTCATCTCGTAGCCCGCCAGGATGCCGAACTGCATGGCCTCCTGCGCACCGGCGTCCACCGACGGGATGTACTCCCGCGGGATACGGCCACCGGTGACCTTGTTCACGAACTCGTACGAAGCGTCGCCGCTGTCGATGGGCTCGATCGCGATCTGCACCTTGGCGAACTGACCGGTACCACCGGTCTGCTTCTTGTGGGTGTAGTCCACGCGCTCGACGGCCTGACGGATCGTCTCGCGGTACGCGACCTGGGGCTTGCCGACGTTCGCCTCGACGCGGAATTCGCGCTTCATGCGGTCGACGAGCACCTCGAGGTGAAGCTCGCCCATACCACCGATGATGGTCTGGCCGGTCTCCTCGTCCGAGTGGACCTGGAAGGAGGGGTCCTCCTCCGAGAGACGCTGGATGGCTACACCCAGCTTCTCCTGGTCACCCTTGGACTTGGGCTCGATGGCGACCTGAATGACCGGCGCCGGGAAGTCCATGGACTCCAGGATGACCGGCTTCTTGTCGTCACACAGCGTCTCACCGGTGGTGGTCTGCTTCAGGCCCATGACGGCGACGATGTCGCCGGCGCCCACCGAGTCGATCTCCTCACGCTTGTTCGCGTGCATGCGGTAGATCTTGCCGATGCGCTCCTTCTTGCCCTTGACGGAGTTCAGCACCGCGGTGCCGGCCTCCAGGCGACCGGAGTAGATCCGGACGAAGGTGAGCTTGCCGAGGTGCGGGTCGCTCGCGATCTTGAACGCGAGAGCCGAGAGCGGCTCCTCGTCCGAAGGCTTGCGCTTGACGACGGTCTCGGGGTCCTTGACGTCGTGGCCCTCGATGGCCTCGACGTCCAGGGGCGAAGGCAGGTAACGCACGACCGCGTCGAGCAGGGGCTGGACGCCCTTGTTCTTGAACGCGGTGCCACAGAACACGGGGGTGACGGTGGTGTCGCCGCCCTTGCCCGAGGCGATGGTGACGCGGCGGATGGCCTCGTACAGCTGGTCCTCGGTGGGCTCCTGGCCCTCGAGGTACAGCTCCATCATCTGCTCGTCGTTCTCCGCGACGGCCTCGAGCAGCTTGCCGCGGTACTCCTCGGCAGCCTCGGTGTGCGTGTCGGGGATGTCGACGATGTCGTACGCCTCGCCCATCTTGGTCTCTGCGGACCAGACGAACGCCTTCATGGTGACGAGGTCGACGACGCCCTTGAAGTCAGCCTCTGCGCCGATGGGCAGCTGCATGACGATCGGGGTCGCACCGAGGCGCTCGACGATCATGTCGACGCAGCGGTGGAACTCGGCACCCGTACGGTCGAGCTTGTTGACGAAACAGATGCGCGGGACGCCGTAGCGGTCCGCCTGACGCCACACGGTCTCGGACTGGGGCTCAACACCGGCGACGCCGTCGAACACCGTCACGGCACCGTCGAGGACACGGAGCGAACGCTCTACCTCGACGGTGAAGTCGACGTGGCCCGGGGTGTCGATGATGTTGATGGTGTGGTCGACATCGTTCAGCGGCCAGTGACAGGTGGTGGCAGCAGAGGTGATCGTGATGCCACGCTCCTGCTCCTGCTCCATCCAGTCCATGGTCGCGGCACCGTCGTGGACCTCACCGATCTTGTACGAGACACCGGTGTAGAACAGGATCCGCTCGGTGGTCGTCGTCTTGCCCGCGTCGATGTGGGCCATGATGCCGATGTTGCGCACCTTGGCCAGGTCAAGTGAAGTGGTAGCCATATCGGCTCAGTCTTCTCTCGGTCTCGATGTGGGTAGCGACTACCAGCGGTAGTGCGCGAAGGCCTTGTTGGACTCGGCCATCTTGTGGGTGTCCTCACGCTTCTTCACAGCGGCACCAAGGCCGTTGGAGGCGTCGAGGAGCTCGTTGAGGAGACGCTCGGTCATCGTCTTCTCGCGACGGGCGCGGGAGTAACCGACCAGCCAGCGCAGGGCCAGCGTGTTGGCACGACCGGGCTTGACCTCGATCGGAACCTGGTAGGTCGCACCACCGACGCGGCGGGACTTGACCTCGAGGGTCGGCTTGATGTTCTCGAGCGCGCGCTTGAGCGTGATGACCGGGTCGTTGCCGGTCTTCTCGCGCAGGCCCTCCATGGCGCCGTACACGATGCGCTCGGCGGTGGAGCGCTTGCCGTTCAGCAGCACCTTGTTGATGAGGGAGGTCACCAGAGGAGAACCATAGACCGGGTCGATGATGACCGGGCGCTTCGGGGCGGGGCCCTTACGAGGCATTTCTACTTCTCCTTCTTGGCGCCGTAGCGGCTGCGGGCCTGCTTGCGGTTCTTGACACCCTGGGTGTCAAGGGAGCCGCGGATGATCTTGTAACGAACACCCGGCAGGTCCTTCACACGGCCACCACGCACGAGCACGATGGAGTGCTCCTGCAGGTTGTGTCCCTCACCCGGAATGTAGGCCGTGACCTCGATCCCGGAGGTCAGACGCACACGCGCGACCTTACGGAGGGCCGAGTTCGGCTTCTTCGGGGTGGTCGTGAACACACGCGTGCAGACGCCGCGGCGCTGGGGCGAACCCTCGAGTGCGGGCGTCTTGTTCTTCTCGACCTTGTCCTGCCGGCCCTTCCGGACCAGCTGCTGGATCGTAGGCACTACTTCTCCGGTTTCTGTGTGCCGAATAGTAAAGCTAACCTGGAACGTCGCCGACCCACGCGGTCGGGTGTGTCGAATGCTGCAGACTCCCGCCGCAAGGCGAGGAGGGGCGCAGATTACGGTGGCCGTTCACGGACTCACGCTGCGGTTGAGGACACGCGCGCGAGCCCAGGCACACCCCAGGCACAAGGTCTGAGCGTACCTACCTCATCGAGTTCGGTCAAAACAAATGCGGTGGGGGCCGACACGCCGGGCTTTTCGCACCTCCGACCCGACGCGTCCGACGCGATTTCAGCCGTTCAGGGCGGCCGGGCAGCAGCTTTCAGCCGTTCCCGCTCGTGCGACGGCAACCTTCACTACGTTCATCGGTCGGCTCAATGATCGGGGGACGTATGACGGCTGCGCAGCTACCGGGCGACGGAGGCCTCGACGACAGGGTGCCGTTCCTCGCCCGCCTGGAGCGGGAGGACCGTTCCGCGCTGCTCGCGCTCGGCAGCACCCTGCCCTTCGCGGCCCGCGCGGCACTGATCCATCAGCACGAACCCTCGTCGCACGTCCTGCTGATCCTGCACGGCTGGACCAAGGTGACCGCCTCCGCCGCCAACGGGTACGAAGCGCTGCTCGCCCTGCGAGGCCCCGGTGACATCGTCGGCGAGTCCGCCGCGCTGACCGGGCGCCCGCGCTCCGCGACGGTCACCGCACTCGAACCGGTCCGTGCCGTGGCCGTCGAGCTCGCGCAGTTCACCGGCTTCCTCGCCCGCTCCCCCACGGTCTCCTTCGCCCTGCTCGGCCTCACCTCCGACCGGACACGGGCCGCGGACCGGCGCCGCCTGGAGTTCGCGTCGATGACCGTGCGCGAGCGCTTCGCGGCGCTGCTCCTCGACCTGGCCCGCACCCATGGGCGACGTACCGATGAAGGCATCGAGCTCGCCGTCCCCCTGAGCAAGCAGGAGCTCGCCGGTTCCGTGGGCGCCTCCCGGGAGATGGTGCAGCGACTGCTCAAGGAACTGCGGGACCGGGAGGCGGTGGCCACCGGCCGCCGGGAGCTGGTGATCATGCGGCCTGACGTGCTGCGGCGGATCGCACGGGCGGGTCACACAGGCCCGTCGTGACTCTCGGTGCCCGCCTGCTCCCGTAGGGCGACTCTGTGCACACGGTCACAGTTCGAGTGCGTCATCCGCCCTCACGACGACGGCTCCCGCACGGCCACGCTGCTGGTCAGTTCGGATTCCCCACCGAAGGGCGACCATGACCGACCCCGTGAGCCGCACGATCCTGCTGCTCGACATCGAGAAGTTCAGCGACCGTGACGATGTCGAGCAGGCCTATCTGCGACGCATGCTCTACGACATCACCGACCGCGCCCTGGAGAACGCCTGCATCGACGAGACGCTGCGCCTGCGCGCCGACCGCGGTGACAGCGTGATGGAGCTGATCGACGCCAACGCCTCCCTGACCGCGCTCCTGCGCGCCCTGCTCACCGAGGTGCCGGTGCAGCTGCGGGCCGTCAACCGGATGGCTTCGAGCTCCGCGCAGATCCGGCTCCGGGCGGTGCTCGCGACGGGGTACGTCGCGGTGGACGAACTCGACGGCTGGGTCGGCTCCGACCTCAACCATGCGTGTCGGCTGCTGGACGCCGACGTACTGCGTGCGGCACTGCGGGAACGCACGAACGATTTCGCGCTCTGTGTCTCCGAGAGCGTGTACGCGGGGGTCGTCCGGCACGACAGGCCCGGCGTACCGGCCGATGACTTCCGCGCCGTGACCGTGGCCGGCAAGAACGGCCCGCTGCGGGCCTGGCTGCACGGTCCGGTGCCCCCGGGCGCCGAGGCCGACGACCACAGTGAGAGGGGGGCCGGGGGAGCCCCGGCGCCGGACGCCGGCTCGGGGGAGCGTCCGGCGCCGGGGCAGGGGGCGGCCCCCGCGGGCGGCGCCAGCTTCACCTTCAACGGCGGCGCGCCGAGCTTCGGCGGCAGCCTGGTCGGCGGCGACCAGCACATCGTGTCCGGCGGGACCGTGCACGGCGACATCCACATCGGCGGCTCCGGCAACACCGCCCCCGACCGGGGCGAGGCCTCGTGAACCTCCCCCCGCGTGCAACGCCACCACAGCCGCAGGCCGGCCACGCGCGCCCGGGCGGACCGGCGCGGAACCAGGGCCAGAGCCCGCCGATCAGGACCGAGGCGCCCGATCCGCACACCGCCGAACCCATGGAGCCGGAGGAGCAGGCCCAGGAGGCACGCGCGGCGCAGCGCGAACTGTTCGCGCACGCCCCGGAGTTCATGCTCGGCTCGGCGGCATCCTTCGGTGGGTCCTTGGTCGGCGGGGCCCAGCACGGCGTGTCCGGCGGGCACGTCGGCCGCGACGTCGTGATGGGTGCCAAGACGGAGATCCACCATCACGGCGCCGCGACCTCGTCCGCGTACGCCTCCGGAGAGATCCCGAGCGCGCGCCTTGACACCCTCGCCGAGGTGTTCGTCGAGGGCCCCGCCTTCGCGCTCGCCCTGCGACGCCTGCGTGAGGAGCAGGTCCTTGTGCTCCGCGGTGCCCACGCCACCGGGCGCAGCGCGGCGGCCCTGATGCTCCTGCGCCGCGTCGGTGCCCCTGCCGTGCGTGCCCTGCAGCCCGAGACCAGCCCCACCGAGCTGGCAGGTCAGCTCGCCAACGGCGGCGGCCACGTGCTGTGCGACATGCCGCTGAGCAGGAACAAGCCGCTGCGCGACACCCATCTCTACGCGGCGCGCGACCAGCTCAGGCAGACCGGCGGGCACCTCGTGATCACCGTCGAGAACTCCCCCCATCTGCTGGGCGTCACCCCGGTCGGCTGGGAGGCCCCGGACGCCGCCGACGTGCTGCGCGCACACCTGTCCGCGCGCCTCCCGGAACCGGCCGACGTCGACCGGCTCCTCGACCTCGAACCGGTGCGGGACTTCCTCGGGCACGGCCACCGCAGGCCCGCCGAGGCCGTCGACCTCGCCACCGGTCTCACCGCGTACGACGGCACTGAGCAGGCGCTCGACCGGCTGCGGGGGTTCAGCCTCGCCTCGGTCGAGAAGCAGTGCAGGGACTGGCTGAGCGATCCCGCGCTCGGCCTGCGCGACAAGGCGTTCCTCATTTCGCTCGCGGTCTTCGACCAGGCGCCGTATGTGCTGGCCGCCGAGTTCGCCGACACGCTCTTCGTCCACTTCCAGCGGCTCCAGCATCCCGAACAGCCGCCGGAGATCCCGGTGTTCGGTCCCGCGCCGGGCGACCGCCTCGACCTCGCGCGAGCTGTCGGCGAGCTGCGCAGCGAGGCGACGGACTGGGGGCCCGTACCTCAGTACCTGGCTCAGTTCAGTGAGGCCCGCATGCCGGGCGCGCTGCTCACCGAGGTGTGGACGGGCCATCCCTCGACGCGTCCCGCCCTGGTCCCCTGGCTCAAGCAGCTGGCCCGCGACGGCCGACCGCTGGTGCGCACCCGTGCCGCCGCAGCGACCGCGCTGCTCGCAGCCGCCGATCTGCCCTCGACCGTGGCTCTGCTGGTCGACGGCTGGTCGGCCTCCGGCTCCTTCGGGCCGCGGGTGACGGCGGCCAACACGCTCACCCTGGCGCAGCTCTCCGGCGCCCCGGTGATCCCGCAGTTGCTCTCGCAGTGGTGCACCGACCGCCACTGGGCGCGCCGCTGGACGGCGATCCGGGCCTTCGCGCTGCTCGCGCCGCTCCGGCCCGACCTGGCCGGGCCCGCCCTCGACGCGCTGTCCTCGCGGGCGCGCGCCGACGACAGCAGCGACGCCGAGCGCCACAACCTGATCGAGTCGACGGCGCTGCTCCTGTCCGCGGGGAACCGCGGAGAGATGCTCGCGGAGCTGGTGCGGCTGCTCCACCTGGACACCCCCGCCGTCCGGGCGCTCGCCCTCGGCGCCTTCGTCCGCGCCTGCGACAACCGCGAGGAGGGGAGCCTCGTCGAGTGGTACGCGGACTCCGGGATGCACAGTCCGGAGTGGGCCCGCGACCTCGCGACGCTATGGCACACGGCCCTGGGCGAGCGTGCCCACACGCGCGAGGCCCTGGCCGCGCTGCGGACCTGGGTGTACGTCGCCGTGCGGCGCCCCGACGCCGAGCGGGCGCTTGCCCTGCTGCTGCCCTCCCTGGTCAGAACGGCGGCCGACCGGGACCGCCTGGCGCACCTGCTGCAGACCCTGCGCGCCGAGGACGGCGGGCCCCGCCCCGAGGTCGCCGACCGGCTCCTTGCCGCGGTGCACCCGGCGGGCGCCACGGCCGTCGCTCACTGACCCCTGCCCGATCCACCGAGGAGTTGAGCCCATGGCGGAGTTCCGCCGTCAGCCGGAGTGGCAGCAACATGCCGACCGGCACAGCCAGTTGATCGACCCAGTGCTCACCGTCCGGCCGATCTCCCGCTTCGACTACACGGCCCGCAGACCCGTCACCGCGATCGACCACGCCCTGGTCTTCGCCACCGCCGCGGGCGTCTACGACGTCTACATCCCTCCGCACCGGCCCACCCGCACGGACGCCGCGACCCGGCGCTACGTATCCGTGTACGAGGTCGACATGGGCAGCCATCCGGTTCAGCTGGAGCTGGAACTGCCCAGCGACGACGACGCGTTCTCCTTCGGGGCCACCGCCGATCTGACCTGGCGGGTGGCTGATCCGATCGCGTACGTGCGCAGCGGTGAGCGGAACCTGCCCGCCCGGCTCACCCGTGAGCTGCACCAGTGCGCGCGACCGGTCAGCCGCCGGTTCTCCATCGAGGACAGCCCGGCCGCCGAGGAGGCGGTGCAGCAGACCGTGGAGGCCGGGGTCTTCGCCGCGGGGATCGGGGTCGCCGTCACCTGCATGCTGCGGCTGCGGCTCGACGACGAGGCGGTCGCACACCGGCGGCGAAGGCGCAGTCTGCGCTACGAGCACGAGATGCTGGCCCCCGAGCACCAGTACCACCTGCAGCAGGCGCGTCAGCAGCACGAGCTGGAGGTCCTGCGCCAGCAGCAGGCGCAGGAGCTGACCGCACGGAAGATCGAGTTCTACCGCTATCACCTCCAGCACAGCGGGGTCGGGATGTGGGCGCTGCATCTCGCCGAGCACCCCGAGGACACCCAGCTCGTGATGAGCAGCATCCGCAAGGACCAGCTCTCCCTCATCCAGAGCCAGTTGGAGCTGATCAGCGGTGACGGCCTGGAGGACTACCAGAAGGCCGAGTCGGCGAAGTTCGCCCTGCACGCGGTCAACGAACTCATCCACCAGCAGGGCCTCGCACCCACCGCACCTCCGACCGACGCGGAAGCGGAACCGGCGGCCCTGCCGCAGCAGCCTGGGGCGTACACGGAGCAGCCGTACGCCCCTCAGGCACCGGAGGGTGCGCCGCCCGGGCCCGCAGCCACGTACGCCTGGGCACCGCCCCCGGCCGGGCCGCCCGCCGAGGGCGAGGCCGGCACACCAGCCTCGGATCCGCGCACGCCTCCGCACGACCCGACGCCCGCATGAGCACGCCGGACGCGCCCCCGTCAGCGCCGGTCTCGCCGCCGGACACAGCACCGGCCTTCCCACCCCGGCCGCCGGGCGAGAAGACCGCCGAGCGCCTCCTCGCCGACCTGCGGTCCGAGATCGCCCGAGCCGACAGCAAGGCGTCGGTCCTGGTGGCCGCCCTGGGCATGACGGCGGGCGTCTTCACCGGGCTGCTGGCGGGACGGAACTGGCAGCCGGGCACGCTGTCCGCGGCCGGTGCGGCGGTCTGGTGGGCGGGCGTCCTGGCTTTTACGTCCGCCCTGCTCGCCCTGCTGCTCGCGGTGCTGCCTCGCTTACGAGGTACGACGTGGACGGCCGGGCGCCCTCTGTCCTACTTCGGGGACATCCAACAGGCCGTACGCGAGGGGCAGTTGACCCATGCCCTCGCCGAGACCGAGCGCGATCCCCTGTCCGGGCTCACCGCGGCGCTCACCGAGACGAGCCGCATCGCCGTGCGCAAGCACCAGTGGATTCGCGTGGGGCTGATCGCCTTCTGCGCCGGCACCGCGCTGCTGCCCGCGGCTCTCCTCATCGGCTGACGACCACACAAAGCGAAGGAGCCGGCCCATGGCCCCGCCCCACCCAACAAACCCTCCCCAACCAGAACCACCGACGGGCCCGGAGCCTACGTATCCGGGGACGGCGCACCAGGAGCCTACATATCCGGTGACAGCCCACCCGGAGCCTACGCACTCGGGGCCCGTGGACCCTGAGCCTGCGTACGAGGGTCCCGTGGACCCGAAGACCACCCGCCCGGAGCCCTCGCCCCCGAGTACCACTCATGCGGACCCCGGGGGCCCGGCACCCACGTACCCCCAGCCTGCACACCCGGCACCGACCTACCCGCAGGCCACGTACCCCCAGCCTGCACACCCGGCACCGACCTACCCGCAGGCCACGCACCCGGCACCGACCTACCCGCAGGCCACGCACCCGGCACCCACCTACCCCCAGCCCACTAACCCCGCACCCGCTTACCCCGAGCCCGCGTACCCCACATCCCCCGAGCTCACCTACCCGGCCCCGGGCTCAGCCCCAGCCCCATATCCAGCCCCGCCCCCAGACCCCCCATACCCGCACCAGGGCCCGCACCCGACCCACCCAGGCACCATCACCCCTCCACCCCAAGGCCCACCGCACCCCCGCCCCGGGTCGCCCCTCCCGCAAGGGAGTGCGGTTCACCCGGCAGGGCCTCCCCCGTCGCGACCGCCGATGGTCCCCCAGGGCGCCGATGATCTCGACTACAGGCACCAAGGCTCGCGGCTGCACGTGGCTGCCCATCAGCGGGGGGCCGATGCCACCGCCGTGGGACGCCTCCTCGTGCAGGTGCCGGGGTTTCTCGTCAGCTTCCTCATCGTCGGCGGTCTCTCCGTCAGCCTGTTCGGCAACGCCGGATGGCTCGTCGTCCTGGCCTGGCTCGCATCCGGCGCCCTCGTCTTCCACCGGCCGACCGAGCTGGCCTTCGCCCGGCACGTCCTCGGCCTGCGGCAGCCGCTGGCCGAGGAACGGATGCGGCTCGAACCCGTCTGGCGTGAGGTCACCGCACGTGCGGGCATCGAACCGCAGACGTACGAGCTGATGGTGGAGCACAGCGACGACCTGAACGCCATGGCGGCCGCCGGCCACGTCGTCGGCGTCACGACGTTCTCCCTGAACCGGCTGCCCAGCAGCCGGCTGGCCGCCGTACTGGCCCATGAGCTGGGCCACCACACGGGCGGGCACGCCTGGGCGGGACTGCTCGGCTACTGGTACTCGACGCCCGGACGCGTCGTCTGGGCCGTGGCCCGGCGCATCACTTGGCTCGCGTTCTTCGTGGCGCGGCACATCTCGCTCGCCGCGACCGGCGTCGTCTTGTTGTGCCTGGGCGCCCTCCTGATGGCCGTGACGGCTGCCCTGTGGTTCGTCGTGATCCCACTGGTCTTCACCCCGTACCTACTCGCCCACTTCGGCCGCCGCGGCGAACTCCGCGCCGACCAGCAGGCCGCCGCCCTGGGCTTCGCCCCCATGCTGGCGGAGGTCCTGCACGAGATGCAGGCGCAGGACGACGCCGAACGCGCGCGGGCCGTCGCCGCCGGACGCAGGGTCAAGAAGCCGGGCAAGCTGGCCCAGCTGCTCTCCAGCCACCCCGAGACGCACACCCGGCTGCTGGCCCTTGAGCCCTATCTGCGGACGCACCTCTGAGCCACGCCCGAAAACGCCGAAGGGCGCCCACCCCGTAAGAAACGGAGTGAGCGCCCTTCAGTTCAACTCAAGCGACTAGCAAGCCACGCCTACTGGTTGTAAGGCCCGTAGTCGTAGTCCTCCAGCGGAACAGCCTGACCCGACCCCGTCCCGAAGGGCGAGTAGTCGATGTCGTCGTAGCCGACGGCCGAGTACATCGCGGCCTTGGCCTCTTCGGTCGGCTCGACCCGGATGTTGCGGTAGCGGGACAGACCCGTACCGGCCGGGATGAGCTTACCGATGATGACGTTCTCCTTGAGGCCGATCAGGGAGTCGGACTTGGCGTTGATCGCCGCGTCCGTCAGGACCCTGGTCGTCTCCTGGAAGGAGGCGGCCGACAGCCACGATTCCGTTGCCAGCGAGGCCTTGGTGATACCCATCAGCTGCGGGCGGCCGGAGGCCGGGTGGCCACCTTCCGTCACGACCCGACGGTTCTCGGTCTCGAACTTCGAGCGCTCGACGAGCTCGCCCGGCAGCAGCTCCGCGTCGCCGGACTCGATGATCGTCACGCGGCGCAGCATCTGCCGGATGATGATCTCGATGTGCTTGTCGTGGATCGACACGCCCTGGCTGTTGTAGACCTTCTGGACTTCGCCGACCAGGTGGACCTGGACCGCGCGCTGACCGAGGATCCGCAGCACGTCGTGCGGGTTGGTGGCACCGAAGGTGAGCTTCTGGCCCACCTCGACGTGGTCACCCTCACGCACGAGGACCTTGGCACGCTTCGAGATCGGGAAGGGAGTCTCGTCGCTGCCGTCGTCCGGCGTGACGACGATCTTCTTGGTCTTCTCGGTCTCCTCGATACGGATGCGGCCTGCCGCCTCCGAGATCGGGGCGACACCCTTGGGCGTACGAGCCTCGAAGAGCTCGACGACACGGGGCAGACCCTGGGTGATGTCGTCACCGGCCACACCACCGGTGTGGAACGTACGCATCGTCAGCTGCGTGCCGGGCTCACCGATGGACTGGGCGGCGATGATGCCGACCGCCTCACCGATGTCGACCAGCTTGCCGGTGGCGAGCGAACGGCCGTAGCAGAAGGCACAGGTGCCGACCGCGGACTCACAGGTCAGGACCGAACGGGTCTTGACCTCCTCGACGCCGTTGGCGACCAGGGCGTCGATGAGGACGTCACCGAGGTCGACGTTCGCCGGCGCGATGACCTTGCCGTCGATGACGACGTCCTCGGCCAGCATGCGGGCGTACACCGAGGTCTCGACGTTCTCCGTCTTGCGGAGCACACCGTCCTCGCCCTTGACCGCGATCTTCAGCTTCAGACCGCGCTCGGTGCCACAGTCCTCCTCGCGAATGATGACGTCCTGCGAGACGTCGACCAGACGACGGGTGAGGTAACCGGAGTCGGCGGTACGGAGAGCCGTGTCCGCCAGACCCTTACGGGCACCGTGCGTGGAGATGAAGTACTCAAGGACCGAGAGGCCCTCGCGGAACGAGGCCTTAATCGGACGCGGGATGGTCTCGTTCTTCGCGTTCGACACCAGACCACGCATACCGGCGATCTGACGCATCTGCATCATGTTTCCTCGGGCACCCGAGTCAACCATCATGAAGATGGGGTTCGTCTTGGGGAAGTTCGCGTTCATCGCCTCGGCAACCTCGTTGGTCGCCTTGGTCCAGATCGCGATGAGCTCCTGCGTGCGCTCGTCCTTGGTGATCAGACCGCGCTCGTACTGCTTCTGGACCTTCTCGTCCTGCGCCTCGTAGCCCGCGACGATCGCCTTCTTGGCCTCGGGGACCACGACGTCGGAGATGGCCACGGTGACACCGGAACGGGTCGCCCAGTAGAAGCCCGCCGCCTTCAGGTTGTCGAGCGTCGCCGCCACGATGACCTTGGGGTAGCGCTCGGCCAGGTCGTTGACGATCTCGGAGAGCTGCTTCTTGCCCACCGAGTAGTCGACGAACGGGTAGTCCTCGGGCAGCAGCTCGTTGAAGAGCGCGCGGCCCAGGGTCGTACGCAGCCGGAAGCTGTCGCCCTGCTGGTACTCCTGCTCGCCCTCTTCGACGGCCGGCGGGGTCCAGCCGCGCGGCGGGATGGTGCCCACCGGGAAGCGGATGTCGACCTTCGCCTGGAGCGAGAGCTCCTTGGCGTCGAACGCCATGGTCGCCTCGGCGGAGGAACCGAACGAACGGCCCTCACCGATGACCTTGCGCTCTTCCTCGTCCGTCGTGAGGAAGAAGAGACCGAGAACCATGTCCTGGGTCGGCATGGTGACGGGACGGCCGTCTGCCGGCTTCAGGATGTTGTTCGAGGACAGCATCAGGATGCGGGCCTCGGCCTGCGCCTCCGCGGAGAGCGGCAGGTGCACGGCCATCTGGTCACCGTCGAAGTCCGCGTTGAACGCGGTGCAGACGAGCGGGTGAATCTGAATGGCCTTGCCCTCGACCAGCTGCGGCTCGAAGGCCTGGATGCCGAGGCGGTGCAGCGTCGGCGCACGGTTCAGGAGAACCGGGTGCTCGGCGATGACCTCTTCCAGGACGTCGTACACGACCGTGCGGCCGCGCTCGACCATGCGCTTCGCCGACTTGATGTTCTGCGCGTGGTTGAGGTCAACCAGGCGCTTCATCACGAACGGCTTGAAGAGCTCCAGCGCCATGGCCTTCGGCAGACCACACTGGTGCAGCTTCAGCTGCGGGCCGACGACGATCACGGAACGCGCGGAGTAGTCCACACGCTTACCGAGAAGGTTCTGACGGAAACGACCCTGCTTGCCCTTGAGCATGTCGCTCAGGGACTTCAGCGGGCGGTTACCGGGACCGGTGACCGGGCGACCACGACGACCGTTGTCGAAGAGGGCGTCCACGGCCTCCTGGAGCATGCGCTTCTCGTTGTTCACGATGATCTCGGGCGCACCGAGGTCGAGAAGCCGCTTCAGGCGGTTGTTGCGGTTGATGACGCGGCGGTACAGGTCGTTCAGGTCGGAGGTCGCGAAGCGGCCACCGTCCAGCTGCACCATCGGACGCAGGTCCGGCGGGATGACCGGCACGCAGTCGAGCACCATGCCCTTGGGGCTGTTGCTGGTCTGCAGGAACGCGGAGACGACCTTGAGGCGCTTGAGCGCACGGGTCTTCTTCTGGCCCTTGCCGGTACGGATGATCTCGCGAAGCCGCTCGGCTTCCTCATCCAGGTCGAACGACTCAAGGCGCTTCTGCAGTGCAGCGGCACCCATCGAACCGTCGAAGTACGTGCCGAAGCGGTCACGCAGCTCGCGGTAGAGCAGCTCGTCACCCTCCAGGTCCTGGACCTTGAGGTTCTTGAAGCGGTTCCACACCTCGTCGAGACGGTCGATCTCGCGCTGCGCACGGTCACGCAGCTGCTTCATCTCACGCTCGGCACCTTCGCGCACCTTGCGGCGTACGTCGGCCTTGGCGCCCTCGGCCTCGAGCTCGGCCAGGTCGGTCTCGAGCTTCTTGGCGCGGGCTTCGAGGTCGGAGTCGCGACGGTTCTCGACCTGCTGACGCTCCACGGAGACGTGCGCCTCCAGGGAGGGCAGGTCACGCGTACGGCGCTCCTCGTCCACGAACGTGATCATGTACGCCGCGAAGTAGATGACCTTTTCGAGGTCCTTCGGGGCGAGATCAAGCAGGTAGCCGAGGCGCGACGGGACGCCCTTGAAATACCAGATGTGCGTGACAGGGGCGGCCAGCTCAATGTGGCCCATCCGCTCACGACGCACCTTGGCGCGAGTGACCTCGACGCCGCAGCGCTCGCAGATGATGCCCTTGAAGCGGACACGCTTGTACTTACCGCAGTAGCACTCCCAGTCCCGGGTCGGACCGAAGATCTTCTCGCAGAAGAGTCCGTCCTTTTCGGGCTTGAGCGTGCGGTAGTTGATGGTCTCCGGCTTCTTGACCTCGCCGTGCGACCACTGTCGGATGTCGTCCGCGGTGGCAAGGCCGATCCGCAGCTCGTCGAAGAAGTTGACGTCGAGCACTTGTCGTCAATCCCTCTTTCGGGGTCGTGTCTCAATCATGGTCTGTACGGGTCCGGGGCAGGGCCGGGACCTCACGAGGAGGTCCCGGCCAGACCCGTCAGACCTCTTCGACGCTGCTCGGCTCGCGCCGGGACAGGTCGATACCGAGCTCCTCCGCCGCGCGGAAGACGTCCTCGTCGGTGTCGCGCATCTCGATGGACATGCCGTCCGAGGACAGCACCTCCACGTTGAGGCAGAGCGACTGCATTTCCTTGATGAGCACCTTGAAGGACTCGGGAATGCCGGGCTCGGGGATGTTCTCGCCCTTGACGATGGCCTCGTAGACCTTCACGCGGCCGGTCACGTCGTCGGACTTGATCGTCAGGAGCTCCTGGAGTGCGTACGCGGCGCCATAAGCCTCCAGCGCCCACACCTCCATCTCACCGAAGCGCTGACCACCGAACTGAGCCTTACCACCCAGCGGCTGCTGGGTGATCATGGAGTACGGACCGGTCGAGCGAGCGTGGAGCTTGTCGTCGACCAGGTGGTGCAGCTTGAGGATGTACATGTACCCGATCGAGATCGGGTCCGGGAACGGCTCGCCGGAGCGCCCGTCGAACAGCCGCGCCTTGCCGGACGGGAGGACCATGCGGTCGCCGTCGCGGTTCGGGATGGTGTGCTCGAGGAGGCCGGACAGCTCGTCCTCGCGGGCGCCGTCGAAGACCGGAGTCGCGACGTTCGTCCGCGGGCCGACCTGGTCGGCGCCGATGCGCTGCAGGCTCTGCGCCCAGTCCTCGCTGAGACCGGAGACGTCCCAGCCCTGGCTGGCGAGCCAGCCGAGGTGGATCTCCAGGACCTGACCCGGGTTCATTCGGGACGGGACACCCAGCGGGTTGAGGATGATGTCGACGGGCGTGCCGTCCTCAAGGAAGGGCATGTCCTCGATCGGAAGGATCTTGGAGATGACGCCCTTGTTTCCGTGCCGTCCTGCCAGCTTGTCGCCGTCCGTGATCTTGCGCTTCTGCGCCACGTAGACACGAACCAGCTGGTTCACGCCCGGCGGCAGCTCGTCGCCCTCTTCACGGTCGAAGACGCGTACGCCGATGACCTTGCCGATCTCACCGTGCGGCACCTTCAGCGAGGTGTCGCGCACCTCGCGCGCCTTCTCACCGAAGATCGCGCGGAGCAGGCGCTCCTCGGGGGTCAGCTCGGTCTCACCCTTGGGCGTGACCTTGCCGACGAGGATGTCGCCGGCGACGACCTCGGCACCGATACGGATGATGCCGCGCTCGTCGAGGTCGGCGAGGACCTCTTCGGAGACGTTCGGGATGTCCCGGGTGATCTCCTCCGGGCCCAGCTTGGTGTCACGGGCGTCGACCTCGTGCTCCTCGATGTGGATCGAGGAGAGGACGTCGTCCTGCACGAGGCGCTGCGACAGGATGATCGCGTCCTCGTAGTTGTGACCTTCCCAGGGCATGAACGCGACGAGCAGGTTCTTGCCGAGGGCCATTTCGCCCTCTTCGGTCGCGGGACCGTCGGCCAGGACCTGGCCCTCGATCACGCGGGCGCCCTCGTCGACGACAACCTTCTGGTTGACGGAGGTGCCCTGGTTCGACCGGGAGAACTTGGCGATGCGGTACGTGGTGTACGTGCCGTCGTCGTTCGTGACGGTGACGTAGTCCGCGGAGACCTCCTGGACCACACCCGCCTTCTCGGCCTTGATCACGTCACCGGCGTCGACCGCACAGCGGTACTCCATGCCGGTGCCGACGAGGGGAGCCTCGGCGGTGATCAGCGGCACGGCCTGACGCATCATGTTCGCGCCCATGAGGGCACGGTTGGCGTCGTCGTGCTCGAGGAACGGGATCATCGCGGTCGCGACCGACACCATCTGGCGCGGCGAGACGTCCATGTAGTCGACGTCGTCGCCGGGGATGTAGTCGATCTCGCCGCCACGACGGCGGACGAGGACGCGCGACTCGGTGAAGCGCATGTCCTCACCGAGCACGGCGTTGGCCTGGGCGATCACGAAGCGGTCTTCTTCGTCGGCCGTGAGGTAGTCGACGTCGTCGGTGACGACGCCCTCGACGACCTTGCGGTACGGCGTCTCGACGAAGCCGAACGCGTTGACGCGGCCGTACGAGGCGAGCGAACCGATCAGACCGATGTTCGGGCCTTCAGGGGTCTCAATCGGGCACATGCGGCCGTAGTGAGACGGGTGCACGTCACGGACCTCGAAGCCGGCCCGCTCACGGGAGAGACCACCCGGGCCAAGCGCCGACAGACGGCGCTTGTGGGTGAGACCCGACAGCGGGTTGTTCTGGTCCATGAACTGCGACAGCTGCGAGGTGCCGAAGAATTCCTTGATCGACGCCACGACCGGGCGAATGTTGATCAGGGTCTGCGGCGTGATCGCCTCGACGTCCTGCGTCGTCATGCGCTCGCGGACGACGCGCTCCATACGAGCCAGACCCGTGCGGACCTGGTTCTGGATGAGCTCGCCGACGTTGCGCAGACGACGGTTGCCGAAGTGGTCGATGTCGTCGGTCTCGACGACGATCGACGTACCGCTGTCACCAACGGTCTCGACCTCACCGGCGTGCAGCTTCACCAGGTACTTGATCGAGGCGATGATGTCCTCGACCGTGAGGATGCCCGCGTCGAGCGGAGCGTCCGCACCCAGCTTCTTGTTGACCTTGTAGCGGCCGACCTTCGCGAGGTCGTAGCGCTTGGGGTTGAAGTAGAGGTTCTCAAGCAGAGTCTGAGCGGCCTCACGCGTCGGCGGCTCGCCCGGACGGAGCTTGCGGTAGATGTCGAGCAGCGCGTCGTCCTGGCCCTGGGTGTGGTCCTTCTCCAGGGTGGCGCGCATGGACTCGTACTCGCCGAACTCCTCGAGGATCTGCTCGGTCGTCCAACCGAGAGCCTTGAGCAGAACGGTGACCGACTGCTTGCGCTTGCGGTCGATGCGGACACCGACCATGTCGCGCTTGTCAATTTCCATCTCCAGCCAGGCACCCCGGGACGGGATGATCTTGGCGGAGAAGATGTCCTTGTCGGACGTCTTGTCGATCGAGGAATCGAAGTAGACACCCGGCGAACGGACCAGCTGCGACACGACGACACGCTCGGTGCCGTTGATGACGAAGGTGCCCTTGTTCGTCATGAGCGGGAAATCGCCCATGAAGACCGTCTGGGACTTGATCTCGCCGGTCTCGTTGTTGGTGAACTCGGCAGTGACGAAGAGCGGGGCGGCGAACGTGAAGTCGCGCTCCTTGCACTCGTCGATGGAGTTCTTCGGAGGCTCAAAACGGTGGTCGCGGAACGTCAAGGACATCGACCCAGAGAAGTCCTCGATCGGGGAGATCTCCTCGAAGATCTCCTCCAGACCTGACTTGGTGGGGACGTCCTGTCCGCTGTCCAGAGCCGCCTCGACACGAGCCTTCCACGCTTCATTCCCGAGCAGCCAGTCAAAGCTCTCGGTCTGCAGCGCAAGAAGGTTCGGAACCTCGAGGGGCTCCTTGATCTTTGCAAAGGAGATGCGCAGCGGGGCGGTGCTGGCGCCGTTGTTCGTATTCGCGGTCGAGGCAGTGCGCGAGGCGGCCAAGAGGGGGTCCTTCCGAGGGCTCGGACTCACTACGCGCGTACCGGTCCCAGGCTGGACGCAGAGACGGAACATCCCAGGTCAGGGAAAGTCCAGTCCACTGTGCTCAAGCATGGGCATGCCCCTGGTGACGGGCAGGAGGCAGCTAACAGGCAGCGCAAAGGGTCAGTGTAGCCACTAGGCCCACTGATGTCCAGTGCGGGTTTTTGAAGACCCTCGTTGTTCTCAACCCCTGCTGCAAGCCACGCCCTCGATGCACATCGATACTGCCCTCTTCGCCGTCGATCCATGCCTCGGATGCGGATCGTTGTGACGACGCGTCCTGAGAATTGCGCGCTGCGTGCGGTTCGTCAAGGCCCCCCTGCCCCGACTTGGCTCTCAGATCGTCACCGTCACGGCCGTTCCGAGGCACGACGAAGATCACCATACTCGTCGGCGCGGGCTACGCAAGGCAGCCGTAGGGGTGCGCCGGAGAACGCCGAAGGGCGACCACCCAGATGGGTGATCGCCCTTGACGCGCGCTGCCTGAGCAGCGCTGGAAAGTCCTGCCACCTACACGCCCGCAGGCGCGCGGCAGACGACTCGCGAGGTGTTACTTGACCTCGACGGAGGCGCCGGCGGCCTTGAGGGACTCGGCAGCCTTCTCGGCGGCCTCCTTGGCGACCTTCTCGAGGACCGGCTTCGGGGTGCCGTCGACGAGGTCCTTGGCCTCCTTGAGGCCCAGGGAGGTGAGCTCGCGCACGACCTTGATGACCTGGATCTTCTTCTCGCCGGCGCCGGTGAGGATGACGTCGAACTCGTCCTGCTCCTCGGCAACCTCGGCGGCGGCGGCCGGGCCGGCCGGGGCAGCGGCGACGGCCGCGGCGGCGGTGACGTCGAACTTCTCCTCGAAGGCCTTCACGAACTCGGAGAGCTCGATGAGGGTGAGCTCCTCGAACTGAGCAAGCAGGTCTTCCTGGCTGAGCTTCGCCATGATGGGCGATCCTTCCACTAATTCGGCTGGTGCCGGGTGTATATGAAGGCGGGCGTACGTTCGGCCCGCTGCGACCGTCGCCCTAGCGGGCGGCGATCAATGCGCGAGCCGAATTACTCGGCACCGCCCTGCTCGGCCTGCTTGGCACGAAGCGCCTCCGCGGTGCGGACGAACTTCGAGGGAAGCGCCTGGAAGAGCTGCGCGGTCTGCGTCTGCTTGCCCTTCATGGCGCCCGCCAGCTTGGCGAGCAGAACCTCGCGGGACTCGAGGTCCGCGAGCTTCTTGATCTCGTCGGCGGACAGCGCCTTGCCGTCAAGGACACCGCCCTTGATGACGAGGTTGGGGTTGTCCTTGGCGAAGTCACGAAGACCCTTCGCCGACTCCACCGGGTCACCGGTGACGAAGGCAACAGCCGTCGGACCCGAGAACAGGTCGTCCAGCGTGTTGATCCCGGCCTCGTTGGCCGCGATCTTGGTCAGCGTGTTCTTCACCACGGCGTACTCGGAGTTCTCACCGAGCGAACGGCGCAGCTGCTTGAGCTGGGCCACGGTGAGACCCCGGTACTCGGTCAGCACGGCGGCGTTCGAGCTGCGGAACTTGTCCGTGAGCTCGGCTACCGCGGCAGCCTTGTCGGGCGTCGGCATAGAGCGTCAGCCTCCTTCCGGGTGATGAGGACCGCTCAAAAGGGGCTGACAAAACAAAACGCCCCGGCGCAGGCGCCGGGGCATGAGCTCGACCTGACGGAATCCCGTCCGGGAGCACTCACTTCCACAGTCACCTACGCGGGTCGTCCGCAGTTTCAGCGGATCCTTCGGCCACCGCACCCTCTTACGAGCACACGGCAACGACCAGCGGTCTTTGGCTTCTGTGGAAGAGTACGCGAACGGGTTCGCGTCAAGCAAATCGGCGTCAGAAGCCGCTGTCGGAGCTACCGGAGCTGCCGGAGTCCGGCTTCCCCATGCCCTCGAGCTCCTTGAACATCTCCATCAGGTCGAAGGTCTCCCCGGCCGGCGGCGGGGTCACCTTGGCGGCCGCGCCGTACTCGGAGAACTTCTGGGACGTCTTCATCGTGCCTTCGGGGGACTTGATGTCGATGTCCATACGGACGGGGTAGTCGTCCTCGTTCACCCAGACCTCGGTGTCGTACCCCTTGATGCCCGACTTCTCGATGTTCTTGAGGAGCTGTTCGCGCTCGCTCTTGCCGAGCATCTCGTCGAGGCCCTTGTTGGACTCCATCATCTCCTTGACGGAGAGACGGCCCTTGTAGCGCTGGGTCGAGACGCCGTCGACCTTGGCCGGTCCGACATGCTTCAGGTTCGGCGAGTCCAGGAGCATCGCGAGCTGCTGCGCCGGGTCCTGGTTCATGCTGTCCAGGCCGCCGGTCAGCTGCTTGGCGGCCTTCTCGTCACCGACCTGCTCCGCGATGGTGTTCAGGTCCATCTTGACCCACTGCTTGCCGTCCATGTCCTTGGCGGCGACAGCCCCCATGTCCATGTACATCACGTTGTCGAGCCAGAGCATCCGGACCTTCTCCGGCGCCTCCGGGTCGCTGTCCGTGAGCGCCGAGCCCGACATCGTCATATCCATGACGGTCGGGTCCCAGCCCATGACGCCGGACATCTTCATGTCTTCGGAGCCGCCGCCCATCGACTTGGGCGCCGTCATCGTCATCTCGACCTTGGCCGACTTCGCCTTCGCGGTCTTCTCGTACGCCGCCGTGATGACCTCGGTCACCTGCGACCGGGACTGGGTCTCCCCCGAGCCCGCCCCGGCCTTGCCGTCCTTGTCGGAGCCTCCACAGGCCACCGCACCCGTACACAGCAGCGTGGTGGCGAGCACGGCGCCCGCCATTCTCTTCACAGTCATGACCCCACCCCTAGGAACACATGATCGACACAATTCAGTCTGGCGAGAATACCCGACGTCCGAGGTCAGGCCTGCGGCTGCTGGTTCATGAGGTCCTTGAAGCTCATCGTGTCCGAGGCCGGGGGCTTCTCGGCGGAGACCGGGGTGCCGTAGTCGCTGTAGTAGACCGTCTGTGAGAAGGAGCCGGTCTTCATGTCGGCCTTCTCGGTCTTCTTGACCAGCAGGTCGTCGCCGTTGACCCAGATGTCGATCTTCTCGGTGCTCATGCCGGCCTGCTTGAACTGCTTCTTCAGCTCGGACATCTGCTCGGCGTCGAGGTCCGTGTTCTTGCCGGTGAGGTCCGCGACGTCGACGGTGCCCGAGTAGTGGGTCGCCTCCGTCCCGCGGACCTTCTCCTGGCCCACGCGCTTCACGTCGCCGGACGCGAGGAGCATCTTCACCGACTGGTTGGGCGTGGTGTTCTGCATCTGGTCCTTGAAGGCCTCACCGGCGGCGCCGCCCATCTCGGCCAGCGTGGCGTAGTCGTACTCGATCCAGTGCTTGCCGCCGGACTGGGAAGCGAACTTGTCGCCCATGTTGGCGTAGTACGCGTCGGGCAGATAGCGGTAGTCGATGGTGGACTGGCCGAGCTGTTCCATCTGGTCGGCCGCGGTGCCGCCGGTGAGGGTCGCCGTCACCTCGCCGGTCACCCCGTCCTTCCAGCCCATGACGCCCTTCATGTCCATCGACATCTGGGTGCCCATGACCGTCTTGCCCTCGACCTTGGCCGAGTCTGCGTTGTCGGTCTTGTTCTCGATGGTGCGCAGGGCGGCTATCGGGCTCAGAGCGACGGAGCCCTTCTTCTTGCCCTTCGCGTCGCTGTCGCCGCCGCCGGAGGAGCCACAGGCCGCGACCCCGGTCAGCGCCGCGGCCACCGCGATCGACAGGCCCGCGCGTCGCATGGTCGTGCTGTTCATGACATCCCACCCCTTGTAATCGTGTGAATCACGCACGCTAGCGCAGTCCCCGAACGCTCCGACGGACATGCACGCATACGAGGACGGGCCCCGCACCTCGAAAGGTTGCGGGGCCCGTCATCACAAACGCGTACACGACGCGACTGCCGTCACATTCAGACGGCGGCCGGGTCCTCCTCGACGAGGAGGTTGCGGGTGCGGTTGCTGTCCAGCGGAATGCCGGGGCCCATCGTGGTGGTGAGCGCGGCCTTCTTGATGTAGCGACCCTTGGCGGCCGACGGCTTCAGACGGAGGATCTCCTCCAGCGCCGCGGCGTAGTTCTCCACCAGCTTGGTGTCGTCGAAGGACACCTTGCCGATGATGAAGTGCAGGTTCGAGTGCTTGTCGACGCGGAACTCGATCTTGCCGCCCTTGATGTCGTTGACAGCCTTCACGACGTCGGGGGTCACGGTGCCGGTCTTCGGGTTCGGCATCAGACCACGCGGACCGAGCACGCGGCCGAGGCGGCCGACCTTGCCCATGAGGTCCGGGGTGGCGACGACGGCGTCGAAGTCCAGACGACCCTTGGCGACCTCGTCGATGAGCTCGTCGGCGCCGACGATGTCGGCCCCAGCGGCTTCCGCGGCCGCAGCACGGTCACCGGTCGCGAAGACCAGGACCCGGGCGGTCTTGCCGGTGCCGTGCGGGAGGTTCACGGTGCCACGGACCATCTGGTCGGCCTTGCGCGGGTCGACACCCAGGCGGAAGGCGACCTCGACGGTGCCGTCGAACTTGGTCGCGGAGGTCTCCTTGGCGAGACGGACGGCCTCGAGCGGGGCGTAGAGCTTGTCCCGGTCGATCTTGGCGTCCGCAGCGCGGAGAGTCTTGCTGCGCTTCACTTCTGCTCCTGTTGCGGTTACATCATGCGGCTCCGCCGCGTGACAGGTGTGGAGTCGTGGTGCGGGCCGGCGCGTGGCCCTACCACTGAGAAAGGTCAGACGGGGAAAGCTCTCAGCCCTCGACCGTGATGCCCATGGAACGGGCGGTGCCGGCGATGATCTTCGACGCGGCGTCCAGGTCGTTGGCGTTGAGGTCTTCCATCTTGGTGGTGGCGATCTCGCGGACCTGCGCCTCGGTGATCTTGGCGACCTTGGTCTTGTGCGGCTCGCCGGAGCCCTTCTCGACACCCGCGGCCTTGAGGATCATCTTGGCGGCCGGCGGAGTCTTGGTCACGAAGGTGAAGGAGCGGTCTTCGTAGACCGTGATCTCCACCGGGATGACCCAGCCACGCTGCGACTCGGTCGCGGCGTTGTAGGCCTTGCAGAACTCCATGATGTTGACGCCGTGCTGGCCCAGGGCGGGGCCGACCGGCGGGGCCGGGTTGGCTGCGCCGGCCTGGATCTGGAGCTTGATAAGCCCCGTGACCTTCTTCTTCTTGGGAGGCATTGCTCTCTCCGGGTCCTAGTGAGAGTTTCCAGCCACCATCCAGTCATCCGGATGGAGGCATACCGCACAACGATAACGGGTATAGTCGCGCGGCCAAAAACCGAGCAGGTCAGACAGGCTTTGAGAGCCCGTCTGACCTGTTCGGAGGCGTATGTTCCAGAGGGAGCCGCGAGGGCTAGTTCTTCTGGATCTGGTCGAAGCTGAGCTCGACCGGGGTCTCGCGGCCGAAGATCTCGACGAGACCCTTGACCTTCTTCGAGTCGGCGTTGATCTCGTTGATCGTCGCCTGCAGCGTCGCGAACGGGCCGTCGGTGACGGTGACCGAGTCCCCGACCTCGAAGTCGAGCACCTGAACCTCGACCTTGCGGGACGGAGCCGGCTTGCCCTCGGCCTCGGCGGCCTCGCGGGCCGCCTTCTCCTCGGCCTCGGGGGCGAGCATCTTGACGATCTCGTCCAGGGTCAGCGGGTACGGGTCGTAGGCGTTGCCCACGAAGCCGGTGACGCCGGGGGTGTTGCGGACGACGCCCCAGGACTCGTTCGTCAGGTCCATGCGCACCAGGACGTACCCGGGGAGCTTGTTCTGACGGATCGTCTTGCGCTCGCCGTTCTTGATCTGCGCGACCTCTTCCTGCGGCACCTCGGCCTGGAAGATGAAGTCCTCGACGTTCAGCGAGACGGCACGCTGTTCGAGGTTGGTCTTCACGCGGTTCTCGTAACCGGCGTAGGTGTGGATGACGTACCACTCGCCGGGCAGGGTGCGGAGCTCGTCGCGCAGGGCCACGATCGGGTCGACCGGCTCGGCCTCCTCCTCGTCCTCTGCGGACTCGTCGGACTCGGCGGCCTCGGTGCCCTCTTCGGTCTCGTCCTCTTCGGACTCGGCGGCGGCTTCGTCGCCCGCCTCCGCGTCGTCGGCAGACTCGGTGTCGGTCTCGACGTGCAGCGCCGACTCCTCGGCGGGAGCGCCAGCGGCGGCGTCAGCAGCCTCGGCCTGGTCCGGGTCCTCGGCGTCCGCCGCCTCGACGATGTCGAGCTGGTCCTCCACGGACTCCTCGGAATCCACGCGCGGCTCAACGGCGTCGTTCAGGTTCGGGTCAGACACGGTGGCTGCTTCTTCCTGGATACAGAGGGGTGGAACGCGCGAAACGGGCGCCGGGTACGGCGCCCTTCGCTCTCGGCTGTGCCATCGGCTCAGCCGAAGACGTACTTGACGGCCTGGTTGAACCCATAGTCAATCACGGTCACAAGGCCGATCATGATGACGACGAAGACAATCACCACGGTGGTGTACGTCGTGAGCTGACTGCGAGTCGGCCAGACGACCTTGCGGAGCTCCGCGACGATCTGGCGGTAGAAGAGCGCGAGACGGCCGAAGGGGCCCTTCTTGCCGCGCTTGCCGCCCTTGCGGGCCTTCTTCTTGGAATCCGGCGCCTCGTCCTGGGCATCAGGCATGTCGATGGAGCCCACGGCGTCCGTCACTCGTCCTCACCTGATTCCGGGTCGTGGCCGTGCCGCGCCCGGTATGAGCCGCACGGCGGTGCAATGCAGTACGTACATGTGCGCACACGTCCTGGCGAGAGGAGTGTGTAGCAGGGCCGGAGGGACTTGAACCCCCAACCGCTGGTTTTGGAGACCAGTGCTCTACCAATTGAGCTACGACCCTTTGATTTCCCCCAACCTACCGCATCCACCCGGGTGCACAGAGTGCGAGGAGAAGGTGCGGCCGGTGAGGGCCAACGAGCAGTGAGTGTACGTGCTCTGCGGCGCCCCGTCGAACAGAAACGGATCCGGCGGCCCCCGGCAAACACCGAAAGCCGCGTGCCGGGGGCCTTTGGGGTCTGGAACGATGGGGCGATGAGCGCTTCCACTTCTCCCACCGAGCGCCGGGTCTCCGCCCGCATCGGCGCGATCTCCGAGTCCGCGACCCTCGCTGTCGACGCCAAGGCGAAGGCCCTCAAGGCCGCCGGGCGGCCGGTGATCGGTTTCGGCGCGGGTGAGCCCGACTTCCCGACGCCCGACTACATCGTCGAAGCCGCCGTCGAGGCCTGCAAGAACCCGAAGTACCACCGCTACACCCCGGCCGGCGGGCTCCCCGAGCTCAAGGCCGCGATCGCCGCGAAGACGCTGCGCGACTCCGGCTACGAGGTCGACGCCTCGCAGATCCTGGTGACCAACGGCGGCAAGCAGGCGATCTATCAGGCGTTCGCCGCGATCCTCGACCCGGGCGACGAGGTCATCGTCCCGGCTCCCTACTGGACGACATACCCGGAGTCGATCCGTCTCGCGGGCGGTGTGCCGGTCGAGGTCGTCGCCGACGAGACCACGGGCTACCGCGTCTCCGTGGAGCAGCTGGAGGCCGCGCGCACGGAGCGCACGAAGGTCGTCCTCTTCGTGTCGCCGTCCAACCCGACGGGCGCCGTCTACAGCGAGGCCGACGCCGAGGCGATCGGCCGCTGGGCCGTCGAGCACGGCCTGTGGGTCATGACCGACGAGATCTACGAACACCTCGTCTACGGAGACGCGAAGTTCACCTCGCTCCCGGCGATCCTGCCCGAGCTGCGCGACAAGTGCATCGTGGTCAACGGCGTGGCCAAGACGTACGCGATGACCGGCTGGCGCGTGGGGTGGATCGTCGGCCCGAAGGACGTCGTGAAGGCCGCGACGAACCTCCAGTCGCACGCCACGTCGAACGTCTCCAACGTCGCGCAGGTGGCGGCCATCGCGGCCGTCTCCGGCGACCTGGCCGCCGTCGAGAAGATGCGCGAGGCCTTCGACCGGCGCCGCAAGACCATTGTGCGGATGCTGAACGACATCGACGGCGTGCTCTGCCCCGAGCCGGAGGGCGCCTTCTACGCCTACCCCTCGGTGAAGGGCCTCATCGGCAAGGAGATCCGCGGCAAGCGCCCGCAGGACTCCGTGGAGCTCGCGGCGCTGATCCTGGAGGAGGCCGAGGTCGCGGTCGTTCCGGGCGAGGCCTTCGGGACGCCGGGTTACCTGCGTCTTTCGTACGCCCTGGGTGACGAGGACCTCGTCGAGGGCGTCTCGCGGATCCAGAAGCTGCTGGCCGAGGCGCGCGACTGAGCGCCTCCCCATGTGGGTATGTGCGGGCCGTCTCCCTCTCCGGGGAGGCGGCCCGTTTCTTCGTTCGGGGTAGGCCACGAAGGGGGAAAGTGGCTATCGGCGCGACGCGTGCGTACGGCAAGATCCTCGAATGGAGCGTGTACGTGACGTAAGAGAGCTGCCCAAGGCCCATCTGCATCTGCACTTCACCGGGTCGATGCGGCCCACGACCCTGCTGGAGCTCGCCGACAAGTACGGGGTGCGGCTGCCCCCGGCGCTGACCGGCGGTGAACCTCCGCAGCTGCGGGCGACCGATGAGCGCGGGTGGTTCCGCTTCCAGCGGCTCTACGACATGGCGCGGTCCTGCCTGCGGGAGCCCGAGGACATCCAGCGCCTGGTCCGGGAGGCCGCGGAGGAGGATCTGCGGGACGGGTCGGGGTGGCTGGAGATCCAGGTCGACCCGACCTCGTACGCGCCGCGGCTCGGCGGGCTCATTCCGGCCCTGGAAATCATCCTGGACGCCGTCGAGAGCGCCTCGCGGGACACCGGCCTCGGAATGCGCGTGCTCGTTGCCGCGAACCGCATGAAGCACCCTCTGGACGCCCGCACGCTGGCCCGGCTCGCGGTGCGGTACGCCGATCGCGGAGTCGTCGGCTTCGGGCTCTCCAACGACGAGCGCCGGGGCTTCGCACGGGACTTCGACCGGGCCTTCGCGATCGCGCGGGACGGCGGCCTGCTCGCCGCGCCGCACGGCGGTGAGCTCAGCGGGCCCGCCTCGGTGCGGGACTGCCTCGACGACCTGCACGCGGGGCGGATCGGGCACGGGGTGCGGGCGGCCGAGGATCCGCGGCTCCTGAAGCGTCTTGCCGAGCGGGGCGTGACCTGCGAGGTGTGTCCGGCGTCGAACGTGGCCCTCGGCGTCTACGAGAAGCCCGAGGACGTACCGCTGCGCACCTTGTACGACGCCGGGGTGCCGATGGCTCTGGGGGCCGACGATCCGCTGCTCTTCGGGTCACGGCTGGCCGCGCAGTACGAGATCGTGCGCAAGCACCACGCCTTCGACGACAGCGACCTGGCCGAGCTCGCCCGGCAGTCGGTGCGCGGCTCGGCCGCCCCCGTCGGCGTACGGGAGAAGCTGCTGTCGGGGATCGAGGAGTGGCTCAGCGGCTGATGCCCGCGAGGAGGGTGCGGGCGAGGGCGGCGGCGAACTCCTCGACGGGCTGCGGGGGTTGCTTGCCGACCGTGGAGTCGTAGGCGAAGGCGCGCTGGGCGCAGGCGCCCAGGAGCAGCGATGCGGCCGCGAAGGTGTCGGCTCCGGGGGCGATCCGGCCGGCGTCGCGTTCGGTGCGCAGATAGGCGTCGAGGGCCTCGATGGGCATGTGCGGGCCCGTGCCCATCGCCCGCATGGAGTCCTCGTGGCGGCGCTTGAGTTTGGTCTCGGCGTAGAGGGACGCGGCGATCGGGAAGCTCTGGACGTAGAAGTGGCTGGCCAGACGGGCGATCTCGGCGAGGTTCTCCTCCACGGAGCGCTCCCCCGGGTCCTCGGCGAGGCGGTGCAGGAGCGGGCCGAGCCGGGGCAGCCGCTCCTGGAGGACGGCCACGAACAGCTCCTCCTTGCTCGCGAAGTGCTTGTAGAGGGCCGCTTCGGAGCAGCCCGCCGCCTTGGCGATCTCCTTGGTGGTGGCACGGGCGAGGCCGATGGTGAGCATGAGGTCGTGCGCCGCGTCGAGGATGCGGGCCCGGGTGGGCTTCTGCTGCATGTGCCGTCCAACCAACCTTGACGAAGAGGTGAGTGGATACTCACCCTAGGGGTGAGTGAATACTTACCCACGTGGGGAGGGTGCGCAATGAAGCTCACGGTGTTCGGTGCGACCGGGGGTGTCGGCGGGGAGATCGTCCGACAGGCGCTCGGGGCGGGCCACGAGGTCACGGCCGTCGTGCGTGACCCCGCACGGCTGAGTGCGACAGGCGAGGGCCTTGAGGTGTTCCGGGCCGACCTGACCGACCCGGAGGCCCTGCGGGCGGCGGTGGCAGGCCGGGACGCGGTGCTCTCGGGCCTCGGGGCGCGCAAGAAGGCGGACGCGGGGATCGCGGCCCGGCTCACGCGGTCGGTGGTGCGCGCGATGGAGGACGAGGGGGTGCGCAGGCTGGTGGTGGTGAGCGCGGCGCCGGTGGGCCCTCCGGCCGAACGCCAGCCGACGGCCGACCGGATCATGGGAGCCCTGGTCAGCAAGATCCTGAAGCCTGTGTACGACGACCTGCGGACCATGGAGGCCGGGCTTGCGAGCAGCGCGACGGACTGGACGTCCGTACGCCCGCCGAGGCTGCAGGACAAGCCGGCCACGGGCGTCTACCGCAAGGTCGTCGGGGGCACGCCTGCCAGCGGGCGGTTCATCGGGAGGGCGGATGTGGCGCACGCGATGCTGGCGGCGATCGACGACCTGTCGACGGTGAGGCAGGGCGTGGGCGTCGCCTACTAGCCGCCCCTCAGGGGCTCAGAGGCTGACGCCCACCGTCACCGGCTCGTTGACCAGCGTGACCCCGAAGGCGTCCCGTACTCCGGCGACGACCTCACGGGCCAGGGCCAGCAGGTCCTCCGTGGTCGCGCCGCCGCGGTTGGTCAGGGCGAGCGTGTGCTTGGTGGAGATGCGGGCCGGGCCATCTCCGTAGCCCTTGGTGAAGCCCGCCCTGTCGATGAGCCAGGCGGCGGAGGTCTTCACACGGCCGTCCTCCGTCGGGAAGGCGGGGGGTGCCACGTCCGCGCCGAGACGGTCCACTACGCGCGCGTGGAAGGCGGCGAACTCCTCCTCCGTGAGGATCGGGTTGGTGAAGAAGGACCCGGCCGACCAGCTGTCGTGGTCCTCGGGGTCCAGCACCATGCCCTTGCCCGCGCGCAGCTTCAGGACGGTCTCACGGGCGACGGCCGCGGGGACCCGGTCGCCCGCCTCGACGCCGAGCGTGCGGGCCGTCTCCGGGTACTTGAGGGGAGCGCTCATCCCCCGCGCGTCCTCCAGTGCGAAACGGACGCGCAGCACTACGAAGCGGTCGGGTTCGGCCTTGAAGCGGCTGTGGCGGTACGAGAAGTCGCACTCGGCGTTCGCGACGGTGACCGTCTCGTGCGTCTTCCTGTCGTACGCGATCACTTCGGTGATGGTCGACGAGACCTCCTGGCCGTACGCCCCCACGTTCTGGATCGGCGTCGCCCCCGCGGAGCCCGGGATCCCGGCGAGGCACTCGATGCCCGCGAGGCCCGCCTCCACGACGCGGGCCACGGCGTCGGTCCATACCTCACCGGCCGCCAATTCGAGCTTGGTGCCGTCGAGTTCGAAGCCCTTCGTGGCGATGCGCAGGGCGGTGCCGTCGAAGCCCTTGTCTCCGATGACCAGGTTCGAGCCGCCGCCGATGAGCAGCAGCGGGGTCCCGGAGTCGTCGGCTTCGCGGACGGCGGCGATCACCTCGGCGTCGGTCGTCGCGGTGATCAGACGGGCCGCGGGACCGCCGAGCCGGAAGGTGGTCAGCGGGGCGAGGGGGGCATCGTGGAGTTCCTGCACGTGCTCAAGGGTACGGTCCGTGGCCCCGCCGCTCGGGCGGGGCCACGGACCGTACGCGTGGGACCGGACGGCGCGGCTTCAGACGCCGGCCGGAGTGCGCTCTTCGGTCACTGCCGGAACGCCGCCGGCCTGCTTCTCGGCCGCGCCCCTCCCCGGGAGCAGCGCCGCCGCCACCGCGCCCACGCCGACCAGCGCGGCGCCGGCCCACAGCGCGGGGCCGAGGCCGTCCACGAAGTGCTGGGCGGGCCCGTAGCCGCCCTGGGCGGAGAAGACCGAGGCGAGGATCGCGATGCCGAGGGCGCCGCCGACCTCCCGCAGGGCGTTGTTGGCGCCGGACGCGATGCCCTGCTCGGAGGGGCGGACGCTGGACATCACCAGGTTCGCGGCGGGGGCGAAGTACAGCGCCATGCCGATCCCGCTGACGATCAGGGCGGGAAGCTGGGCGGCGTACGACATGTCGGGCTCCACGATGACCGCGAACCAGGCGAGGCCGATGGCCTGGAGCGCGAGGCCCGCGGTCACGACGGGGCGGCCGCCGAACCGGTCCGCGAGATAGGCCGCGATGGGAGAGACGATCATCGGCATGCCGGTCCAGGGGAGCATCCGCAGGCCCGCTTCGGTGGGCGAGTAGCCGACGACGTTCTGCAGGAACTGGGCGAGCAGGAAGATCGACCCGAACATCCCGACGAACATCAGCAGGCTCGCGGCGTTGATCGCGGAGAACGCACGGCTGTGGAAGAGCCGCATCGGCAGCATCGGGTTCTCGCTGCGGATTCCGTGCCGCACGAAGAGGGCCAGGAGGGCGCCGCCGCCGATCAGACCGATGAGGACGGTCGCGCTGGTCCAGCCGTCGAGGTTGCCGCGGATCAGCGCGTACACGATGCCGAAGAGGCCGCCGCTGGCAAGCAGCGTTCCGGTGATGTCGAGCGGCGCTCCCGTGCCGTACGACTCGGAGAGCCGGAGCCGGGCGAGAGGCAGCACCGCGAGGCCGAGCGGGACGTTCAGCCAGAAGATCCACTGCCAGGACGCGTGTTCGGTGAGACTGCCGCCGATGAGAGGTCCGCTGGCGACCGCGAGGCCGTTGACGGCGCCCCAGATCCCGTACACCATCCCGCGCTTGGCCACCGGGACGGCCGCCGTCAGCAGGGTCAGCGTCAGCGGCATCATGATCGCGGCGCCGACGCCCTGGACCGCGCGGGCGGCGATCAGTGCCTCGATGCCGGGCGCGAGGGCTGCGGCGGCGGAGGCTCCGGTGAAGACCGCGAGGCCGACGATGAAGAGCTTGCGGCGTCCGAAGCGGTCCCCCAGGGCCGCGCCGAACATCAGCAGCACGGCGAAGGTGAGGGTGTAGGCGCTCACCGTCCATTCGAGGTCGTGCAGCGCTCCCCCGAAGTCCTCGCGGATGGCGGGCAGGGCCGTGGTGACGACGAGATTGTCGAGGGCCGCCATGAATCCGGCGACGCTGGTGATGGCGATGGCCCAGGCCGCTTCCCCGCGCCGCGCTGTCTGCTGTGACATTGCTTTCCCCTGTGGTTAGTTATTGATGACTAACTTTCGTGGGCGCAAAAGTACGCACCCCCCTGCCCCGCACGGCTCACGCCTTGGGCTGCACCGACTCGTAGAAACCGGTCCACACCCGATGGTCGGGCCGGTACCCCATCGACACCAGGACGTTGATCAGCATCCCGTACGCCAGGAACTGCGTCGTCTCACCGACGTCCGCTCCCAGCGCGAGGCGGACCGTGTCGTACATCTCCATCCAGGCGGCCCGCAGCGCCTCGCCGAACTCCCGGTCACCGGACGCCTCCGCGGAGGCCACGGCGACGTACATCTGCATCTGCATGAGCAGCTTGTCCGGGTCGTCGGCGATGAGCGCCTGATAGGCCTCACCCATGGCGTGCAGGGCCTCCTCCCCCTCGAACCCCTCCGCTGCCTTCCGGAAGACCTCGGTGACCTCCTGGCAGCAACGCCCGGACGCGGCGAGGAAGATCGCCTGCTTGCTCGGGAAGAGGCGGAAGAGATACGGCTGCGAGACGCCCACGCGCTTGGCGATCACCTCGGTGGACGTGCCGTTGTAGCCACCGCGGGCGAACTCGATCATCGCCGCGCGGATGACGCTCTCGCGTCGCTCCTCTGCGCTCATCCTGACCATGCGATTAAGTTAGTGGCCAATCACTACCTACGTCAACCACTACCTACGTCAACCGGTCCTCCCTGGCAGAGCAGCGCACGAGTAAGGGGCACCCGCTATGGGCGGGTGCCCCTTACTCATTCACGCCTACGAAGATCAGGCGAGCTGCACCACCGCGCGCGACATGCCAAGCACCTTCTGATCCCCGCTCTTCGCCACCAGGTCCACGCGGACCCGGTTGTCGTCGAGCTTCTGGGCGACCTTGGCGCTGACCTCGATCAACGCGCCCTTGTCGTCGTTCGGGACCACGACGGGCTTGGTGAAGCGCACGCCGTACTCGACGACGGCGGCCGGGTCACCCACCCAGTCGGTCACCACACGGATCGCCTCGGCCATGGTGAACATGCCGTGCGCGATGACGTCGGGAAGGCCGACCTCGACCGCGAACTTCTCGTTCCAGTGGATCGGGTTGAAGTCACCGGAAGCGCCCGCGTACCGCACGAGCGTGGCACGCGTCACAGGGAAGCTCTGGGCCGTCAGCTCGGTGCCGACCTCGACGCTGTCGTACGAAATCTTGGCGGTCATCGCGTCACGCTCCCTCTGCCGCGGGCTCCGCCGCACGCGCGACGAGCTTGGTCCAGGCGGTCACGACGTGCTCGCCGGCCTCGTCGTGGACCTCGCCGCGGATATCCAGGATGTCGTTGCCCGCCAGCGACTTGATGGCCTCGATGGTCGAGGTGACCGTGAGCCGGTCCCCCGCGCGCACCGGGCGGGTGTACGCGAACTTCTGGTCCCCGTGCACGACACGGCTGTAGTCGAGCCCCAGCTGCGGGTCCTCGATGACCTGGCCCGCGGCCTTGAAGGAGATGGCGAACACAAAGGTCGGCGGGGCGATCACATCAGAGTGCCCGAACGCCTTGGCGGCCTCCGCGTCGATGTACGCGGGGTTGGTGTCGCCCACCGCCTCGGCGAACTCACGGATCTTCTCCCGGCCGACCTCATAGGGATCGGTGGGCGGGTAGGACCGCCCTACGAAGGACTGGTCGAGCGCCATGGACTCGGTACCTCCTGCAGGTGTGGGTGAACGACGCGAGGCCGCCCCCAGAAATCGGGGACGGCCTCGTGTACGAGCCTGTATCTAGCGCGTTTCGCGGTGCGCAGTGTGCGCGTTGCAGCGCGGGCAGTGCTTCTTCATCTCAAGACGGTCCGGGTCGTTACGCCGGTTCTTCTTGGTGATGTAGTTCCGCTCCTTGCACTCCACGCAGGCCAGCGTGATCTTCGGGCGGACGTCTGTGGCAGCCACGTGAGTGCTCCTTGACGGACGGATGGACGGATGAACGCAAAAAAAGAGTAGCCGATCGAAGGTCCGACCCCACAATCGGCTACCAATTGAGTAGCGGTGACCGGACTTGAACCGGTGACACAGCGATTATGAGCCGCTTGCTCTACCGACTGAGCTACACCGCTGCGATGCCGGATCCCCTCGCCCGAAGGCGAGGATCACTCGACATCAGAGCCCCAATACGGAATCGAACCGTAGACCTTCTCCTTACCATGGAGACGCTCTACCGACTGAGCTATTGGGGCGAGCGATGAAGACATTACACGGTCGGTCGCCGATCGCCCAAATCCGTTTCGCCGGGGCTGTCCGGGGGCATCTCGGACGGCGTCCCAGCCGTCTCACCACGTCACTTCGGCGCCTCGCGCCACACCGGTTCGGTGGCTCGTGGAGCGGCTGTTCGCTGGCTCGTGGCGTGCCGGTTCGTAGCTCCACACCACGCCGGTACGACTATTCCGCTCCTCCTCGAAGAGGGCCGGTCGCCGCCCTAGGCTCGACCCACTCTGCGTGATCTTGGACGTCTTGGTCCCGGACGCCTCCGCCCCGGACGACGCCATGCCCCGCAGCCGCCCCCGAACCTCAGGAGCGCGATGCCCGACAGCCAGCCGCAGCCCCACTCCTCCGGGCCCTCCGGTTCTTCCGGCTCTTCCGGCTCCTCCGGCTCCTCAGGTGACGACGACGCCTCCGCGCTGCTCCTGTGCGGCGCCCGGCTGACCGACGGCCGGACCGTGGACGTGCGGCTCGGCTCCGGGCGCATCGAAGCGGTCGGCACGGCGGGCAGCCTGACCGCACACACCGCGCGCGTGGACCTCGGCGGCTATCTCCTGCTGCCGGCCGCCGCCGAACCGCACGCGCACAGCGACACGGCACTGTCCGCGGACGCGGAGGGCCCTGTCTCGTACGAACTCGCCGACGTCCAGCGCCGCACCACCGAGGCCGCCCTGCTGCAGCTCGGGCACGGCGCGACGGCGCTGCGCTCGCACGTGCGGATCGGCGACGTCCCCGGGCTCACCTCGATGGAGGCGGTGCTGCAGGCACGGCGTTCGCTGCGCGGCCTCGTCGACCTGGCGGCCGTGGCCGTGCCGCGCCTGCTGACCGGGGTGGCCGGTGCCGACGGGCTCGCGATGCTGCGGGACGCGGTGAAGATGGGCGCCTCTGTGGTGGGCGGCTGCCCCGACCTGGATCCCGATCCCACCGGGTACGTGGAGGCGGTGCTCGAGGTCGCCGCCGAGCACGGCTGCCCCGTCGACCTGCATACGGACGGCAGCGATCCGGCGCGGCTCGGGCGGCTCGCTGCGATGGCGGGCGGGCTGCGGCCCGGGGTGACGATCGGGCCGTGCGGCGGGCTCGGGCGGCTGCCGTCGGACGTGGCCGCGCGGACGGCGGAACAGCTGGCGGCGGCCGGCGTGACGGTGGTGTGCCTGCCGCAGGGCGGGTGCGGAAGCGTGGACCGGCGGGGCGCGGTGGCTCCGGTGCGGCTGCTGCGGGCGGCCGGGGTGCGGGTGGCAGCGGGCAGCGGGGCCTTGCGGGACGTGTCGAACCCCGTGGGGCGCGGGGATCCGCTGGAGGCCGCCTATCTGCTGGCCTCGCGGTGCGGGCTGCGCCCCGAGGACGCGTACGGCACGGTCAGCTCGGCGGCACGGGCCGCGATGGGGCTCCCCCAGGTCCGGGTGGAGGCGGGCTTCCCCGCCGAGTTGCTCGCGGTGCGCGGCGACCATCTCGCGGGGGCGCTCTCGCTCGCGTACAGCCGCGTCGTGGTGCACCGGGGGCGCGTGGTGGCACGGACGAGCGCGGTGCGGGAGTACTGCGATTCGGCGGCCGCCGTGGCGCTCGACCTGCCGCGGCAGGGCCGCTCGAAGGGGAGCGGTCCGGGGCGGGCGACGGGGGCGGAACCGTCGTGAGGGCGGGCGGCGTGAGGGCAGGCGACGTGAGGGCGGGCGGCGCTTCCTGACGCGCTCCCGCGTGCGTGCTCCCGCGTGCGCGGGGCGATCTTGCGGGGGCTGCCGTACGGTCGGAGACATGCGCATTGTCATCGCTGGAGGTCATGGTCAGATCGCGCTGCGGCTCGAGCGGTTGCTCGCCGCGCGGGGTGACGAGGTCGTCGGGCTCGTCCGCAGAGCCGGACAGGAAGCCGATCTGCGGGAAGCGGGCGCCGAGGCGGCCCTGTGCGACCTGGAGTCGGCGTCCGTCGACGAGGTCGCCGGGCTTCTGGAAGGCGCCGACGCGGCTGTCTTCGCGGCGGGCGCGGGCCCGGGGAGCGGCGCCGACCGCAAGATCACCGTGGACCGCGACGCAGCCGTGCTCTTCGCGGACGCGGCGGAGCGCGCGGGCGTGCGGCGCTACGTCGTCGTGTCGTCGATGGGCGCGGACCCCGCGCACGAGGGCGACGAGATCTTCGATGCCTACCTGCGGGCCAAGGGCGAGGCCGACGCAGCCGTACGCGGCCGCAAGGCCCTGGACTGGACGATCCTGCGCCCCGGCATACTGACGGACGACGCGGGCACCGGTCTCGTACGCTTGGAGGCGTCGACCGGACGGGGGCCGATCCCGCGTGACGACGTGGCCGCGGTCCTCGCCGAGCTCGTGGATTCCGCGGCGACGGCAGGCCTGACGCTGGAGCTGGTGAGCGGGTCCACGCCGGTGTCCGTCGCGGTCAAGTCCGTTGCGGGGAACTGACGTCTGCTCCTTTACGGCATCTGACATCCGTACGGCGAAGTCGGCCTCCTGAGGGATGTCCCGCGCGCGGGGCGGTGATTGTCTTGAGCTGCCGCCTACGTGAGGAACGCCCGCCATGCCCGCTTCCGATGTGCCCGCCGCGCACGAGGCCCTCTTGCGGCAGATGTACGCCGTCTTCAGTACCGAAGAGCGCGATGCGTTCATCCCCCGCTCCCTGGCACCCGACGTGGACTGGCCGAACCTCCTGGACAACACCCGCGCCCGCGGCATCGCGGCGGTCCGCGCCTACTGGGCACGGCAGTTCGCGGTGATGCACCCCTTGGTGCACCTGGAGCGGCTGCGGCTCGACGACGACGGGCGGCGGGTCGTGGCGACCGTGCGGCCCGGACTGCGGGACGAAACGGGCGACCACTGGGCGCCGGCGACGGTCGAGCACGTCTACACGTTCCGGGAGGACGGCCTGGTGAGCCGGATGGACGTCAGGCAGCCGTGACGCACGGCCGTGACGCACGCCCCAGGCCGCGTCAGGCGCCCTGGAGGGCCATGAGAGCGCCTCAGAAAAGCGGGAGCTGGCCGGGGAAGTCCGGGACGGTGTAGCCGTCCAGAGAGGGCTGTGCGGCGCCCAGCATGGCCTGCCTGCGCGAGCCGGGGCAGGAGACGAGATCGCCGCTGCCGCGCTGACCCGGCGGATCGTGACGTGCGAACCGTCCCCCGACGACCGCGATTTCACGGCGGCACTCGGGGCAGTTCCTGCGGCGTGAGGACCCTGACGGCATGGACTGCGTGAACGGCATGGCCTCAGCGTACGAAAAGACCCCCTCCGACTTGCGTTTCCGCAAGATCGGAGAGGGTCTCCTTCGTGTGGCGGCGCCAGGATTCGAACCTGGGAAGGCTGAGCCGGCAGATTTACAGTCTGCTCCCTTTGGCCGCTCGGGCACACCGCCTGGGTCGCTGCCTGGAATCGACCGCTTTGGGGCGGCGCTCCGTGGCAACGACGTAAACGATACCTGATGGACAGGGGTGCTTCGCCACCCGATTGATCGGCCCCCGGCACGGGGGCGATGGCTAGGCTTTGCGGATGCGGCCAGGGACCGAAGGCCGTGCACCAGCTCAGTACGCAGACGTACGCAGACCCCGATACAAGGAGCCACAGGACATGGCCGACTCCAGTTTCGACATCGTCTCGAAGGTCGAGCGGCAGGAGGTCGACAACGCCCTCAACCAGGCCGCCAAGGAGATCTCGCAGCGCTACGACTTCAAGGGGACGGGCGCCTCGATCGCCTGGTCCGGCGAGAAGATCCTGATGGAGGCGAACGGCGAGGAGCGGGTCAAGGCGATCCTCGACATCTTCCAGTCCAAGCTGATCAAGCGCGGCATCTCGCTGAAGTCGCTGGACGCGGGCGAGCCGCAGCTGTCCGGCAAGGAGTACAAGATCTTCGCCTCGATCGAAGAGGGCATCACCCAGGAGAACGCGAAGAAGGTCGCCAAGATCATCCGCGATGAGGGCCCCAAGGGCGTCAAGGCGCAGGTCCAGGGCGACGAGCTGCGGGTCAGCTCGAAGAGCCGCGACGACCTGCAGGCCGTGCAGGCGCTGCTCAAGGGGCAGGACTTCGACTTCGCGGTGCAGTTCGTCAACTACCGGTAATTGCCAGTAGGTGCTCAGTAAGTACTGGTGTTTGCTCGTCAAGTACTGGTGATTGCTCGTCGTCCTACGCCGAAGGGCGGGCACCCGGCTCGGGTGCCCGCCCTTGCTGCTGGCCGCAGATCGGGGGACGACGCCTCAGGCGGCGTGGGTGGCGCGTGCGCGGCTCAGCGGCGCGAGTGGCCGAAGAGGATGCGGTAGGCGACGAGCAGGACGAGTGAGCCGCCGATGGCCGCCGCCCAGGTGGCGCCGTCGTAGAAGTCGTTGGCTATCGGGCGGTCGAGATAGCGGGCGGAGAGCCAGCCGCCGATGAAGGCGCCAGCGATGCCGATGACGGTCGTGCCGATGAAGCCGCCCGGGTCGCGGCCGGGCAGCAAGACCTTGGCCACGGCACCGGCGAGCAGCCCCAGAACGATCCAGCTGATGATGCCCATGCGGTGAACCTGCCCCTCGTCGTGCCCTCTTTGTGCTGTTGTCCTGGAGGACGACACGAGGGCGGGGCGTGGTTGCGGTGATCAGCCAGGTGGGGTGTACGACACACCGGTCGCGGCACGGCCCGGCACGCGCGCTAGCGCGACGCGAACGGCTGGTCCGTGCGCACGATTTCGCGGCCGAGGGGCATCAACGACACCGGGATCAGCTTGAAGTTGGCGACGCCCAGCGGGATGCCGATGATCGTGACGCACAGGAGGAAGCCGGTCACGATGTGGCCGAGCGCGAGCCACCAGCCCGCGAGGATCAGCCACAGGATGTTCGCGACGCAGGACGGCGCGCCCGCGTCACGGCGCTCGACTGTCGTGTAGCCGAAGGGCCACAGGGCATAGCGGCCGATCCGGAAACTGGCGACTCCGAAGGGGATGCCGATGACCGTGATGCACAGGAGCACACCGGCCAGGAGATAGCCGAGGAACATCCAGAAGCCGCACAGGACGAGCCAAATGACGTTCAGGATTGTCTTCACTGTTGGCGACCTGCCATCTGCTCGAGCCGGGCAATGCGCTCCGCCATCGGCGGGTGCGTGGAGAACATCTTGGACATGCCCTGCCCCGGACGGAAAGGGTTCGCAATCATCATGTGACTTGCCGTCTCAAGGCGTGGCTCGGGCGGCAGCGGAAGCTGCTTCGTCCCCGCGTCGAGCTTGCGCAGGGCGCTCGCGAGCGCCAACGGGTCCCCCGTGAGCTGCGCACCGGACGCGTCGGCCTCGTACTCCCTGGAGCGGCTGATCGCGAGCTGGATGATGGAAGCCGCGAGCGGGCCGAGAAGCATGATCAGGAGCATGCCGAAGATGCCGGGGCCGTCGTTGTCGTTCGACCTGCCGATCGGGATCAGCCAGGCGAAGTTGACCAGGAACATGATCACGGAGGCAAGTGCGCCGGCGACCGACGAGATCAGGATGTCGCGGTTGTAGACGTGGCTGAGCTCGTGCCCGATAACGCCCCGCAGCTCACGCTCGTCGAGGAGGCGCAGGATGCCGTCGGTGCAGCACACCGCGGCGTTGCGCGGATTGCGGCCCGTCGCGAAGGCGTTCGGCGCCTCTGTGGGTGAGATGTAGAGCCGGGGCATGGGCTGGCGGGCCTGGGTGGAGAGCTCACGGACCATGCGATACAGCTCGGGGGCCTCGAATTCGCTCACCGGGCGCGCGCGCATGGCGCGCAGGGCGAGCTTGTCGCTGTTCCAGTACGCGTACGCGTTGGTGCCGAGCGCCACGAAGAGCGCGACGATCAAGCCCGTACGTCCGAAGAAACTGCCGATGACGAGGATGAGAGCGGACAGTCCCCCGAGGAGTACGGCGGTCTTCAGCCCGTTGTGCCGGCGGTGCACGGTACGCCCTCCTGTGGTGCGTGGGGGAACCCTCTGTCTACTGGTGCTTCCACTCTTCAGTGGACCCTCCCGTACTGGTCAACGCCAGGCGGGGAGCACTAGTTCCCTTGTGCGCGCAGGAGCGGCGCAGGTGTGACGTGGGCCGCTCGGGTGACGGCCCGAGCGGCCCTACGGAGAAGGCGGCCCGTCAGAACAGGCCGGTGTCGGAGAACCTCAGGACGAGTTGAGGCGCTCCGGAGAGCGCGATGCCGAGGACCGCGGCCAGGGCGATGGCCGCCGTCAGGGGGGCCGGCACGCGGTGCCTGACCGGCTCGCCCTCGGGGGCGCGGAACAGCAGCGCGGTCCACTGGAGGTAGTAGAAGAGCGCGATCACCACGTTCACGGCCATCACCACGGCGAGCCAGCCGAGGCCCGCGTCGACCGCCGCCGAGAAGACGGTGACCTTCGCGAAGAGGCCGATGATGCCCGGCGGCAGGCCCGCGAGGCAGAGCAGGAAGAAGCCGAGCACCAGGGCCGCGAGGGGGCTCCTGGCGTACAGGCCCCGGTAGTCGCTGACTCGGTTCAAGCGCTGCGTGCGGCCGACGAGCGCGGCGACGGCGAAGGCGCCGAGGTTCACAGCCGCGTACATGAGGGCGTACGCGACGGTGGAGCCGACGGCTTTCTCTGCCTCGGCGGGGTTGTCGGCGTATCCGGCCGCGGCGATCGGCACCAGGAGGTATCCCGCCTGGCCGACCGAGGACCAGGCGAGCAGTCGGACCGCGCTGTACGCGCGCGTGGCCTGCTGGCGCAGCGCCGCCACGTTGCCCGCGGTCATGGTGAGGGCGGCGAGCACGGCGAGTGCCGGGCCCCACACGTCCGCGTACGAGGGGAAGGCGACGACGGTGACGAGGATCAGGCCGGTGAAGCCGACCGCCTTGCCGACCACGGAGAGGTAGGCCGCCACCGGCAAGGGGGCGCCTACGTAGGTGTCGGGCACCCAGAAGTGGAAGGGCACGGCGGCCACCTTGAAGGCGAAGCCGACGAGGGTGAGGGCGACGCCGGTCTGGGCGAGGGTGTCCAGCTGCCCGTCGACGTGCTGGAGCTCTTCGGCGATCTCCGTGAGGTGCAGGGTGCCGGTAGCCGCGTACACGAAGCTGACGCCCATCAGCGTGACGGCGGTCGCGGTGACGGAGGAGAGGAAGAACTTCAGGGCCGCTTCGGAGGACCGCTTGTCGCCGTGCCTGAGGCCGACGAGCGCGAAGGCGGGGAGGGAGGCCACTTCCAGGGCGACGATGAGCGTGGCCAGGTCACGCGAGGCTGGCAGCAGCGCGGCGCCCGCCGCGGAGGACAGCAGCAGGAACCAGAACTCCCCTTCGGGGAGTTCCTTGGCGGTGCCGTTCGCGTCCTTGAGCGTGCTCATCGAGAGCAGGGCGGCCAGCAAGGCGCCGCCGAGTACGAGGAGTTGGATGACGAGCGTGAAGCGGTCGGCGGTGTAGCTGCAGGCCTCGGCGCCGCCGGTCAGGCAGAAGGTCGACCGGTCGTCGTTCAGGATCGGCAGCAGGAAGAGCGCGGCGACGGCGAGTCCCGCGACGGAGATCCAGCCGAGCAGTGCCTTCTTCCGGGCGTCCACGAAAAGGTCGGCGACGAGCACGAGGAGACCGACGACCGCCGCGATGGTGGGCGGAGCGATCGCGAGCCAGTCGACGGACTGGACGACGCCGGCGGCGCTTTCGGCGGCCACGGTCACGACTTGCCTCCTGAGAGGAGCTGCTGCACGGCCGGGTCGGTGAGGCCGAGCAGAGCGGCGGGCCAGAGTCCGGCGAGGACGGTGAGGGCGACGAGCGGGGTCCAGGCGGCGAACTCGTAGCCCTGGACGTCGGCGAGCGCCGGGGATTCGGTCTTGGCGGCGCCCTGGGGCCCCTGGGCCACCGGGCCCATGCAGACGCGGCGTACGACGACGAGCATGTACGCGGCGGTGAGCAGGGTGCCGAAGGCGGCGATCGCCATGAAGGTGAGGAAGGCCGGGCGGCTCAGTTCGTCGGCGGGCTTGAACGCGCCGAACAGGGCGAGCATTTCGCCCCAGAACCCGGCGAGGCCCGGAAGCCCGAGCGAGGCGACCGCGCCGAAGGCGAGGAGACCGCCGAGGCGGGGTGCCTTGCCGTAGAGCGCGGCGCCCGACTCCTGCGCGAGGGTGTCGAGGTCGCTGGTGCCCGTGCGGTCCTTCAGCGCGCCGACGAGGAAGAACAGCAGGCCGGTGATGAGGCCGTGCGCGATGTTGGCGAACAGCGCGCCGTTCACGCCGGTCGGGCTCATCGTCGAGATGCCGAGGAGCACGAAGCCCATGTGGCCCACGGACGAGTACGCGATGAGGCGCTTGAGGTCGCCCTTCGCGCCCTGCTTGGCGAGGGCGAGGCAGGCGAGCGAACCGTAGATGATCCCGACGACCGCGAAGGCCGCGAGGTACGGCGCGAAGGTCCGCATCCCGTCGGGCGTGATCGGCAGCAGGATCCGGACGAATCCGTACGTGCCCATCTTCAGCAGCACGCCGGCCAGCAGGACCGAGCCGACGGTCGGCGCGGCGGTGTGCGCGTCCGGCAGCCAGCTGTGCAGCGGCCACATCGGCGTCTTGACCGCGAGCCCGATCCCGATCGCCAGAACGGCGATGACCTGCACGGATGTGCTCAGGCGAGGGCCGTTGTCAGTGGCGAGTGCCACCATGTCAAATGTGCCGGACTTGAGGCCGATGAGGAGGAGACCGAGCAGCATCACGACGGAGCCGAGAAGCGTGTAGAGGATGAACTTCCAGGCGGCTTGCGTGCGTTGGGCGCCGCCCCAGCGTGCGATGAGGAAGTACATCGGGATGAGGACCATCTCGAACGCCAGGAAGAACAGCAGCAGATCGAGGACGGCGAAGGTCGCGAGGGTGCCGGACTCGAGCACGAGGATCAGCGCGACGAATGCCTTGGGAGACGGGCCCGTTGGCATTTTGAAGTAGGAGTACAGCGCGCAGAGGAAGGTCAGGAGCGCGGTCAGGACCAGAAGGGGGAGCGAGATGCCGTCGATGCCGAGGTGGATGCGCACGTCGAGTGCGGGGATCCAGCTGATATCGGTCGTGGCCTGCATCTTTGACGGGTGGTCATGGTCGAAGCCGAGGGTCAGGACGAGCGCGGCGATGAGGATCGCGCCGGTCACGATCACGCCGTGGCGGAGTACGGCCTGGTCGGGCGACTTCCCCTTCAGTCCGGGCGGGGCCGGGAGCAGGGCGGCCACGGCGCCGATGAGCGGGCCGACCACGATCAACGCCAGAAGAAGCTGCATCACGGATTCACTGATATCGATCACGGCTGCTCACGCTCCGGCGGTGGCGACGAGGACGGCGGCGACAGCCAGGACGACGGTGCCTGCGAGCAGCGCGCTCAGGTAGGTCTGCACGTTGCCGGTCTGCGCGCGGCGGACTGCCGCGCCGAGCCATCGGGGTGCGGTGCCCGCGCCGCGTACGTAGGTGTCGACGACCTCGCGGTCGAGGAACCGGACGAGGCGCGCGGCGGCCTGGACGGGGCGCACGAACAGGGCGGCGTAGACGGCGTCGAGGTGGAAGCCGACGGCGGCGTGCCGGTGCAGCGGGCCGAGCAGGAGGCGGCCGGGGTCGGCCGGATCGTGGGCCTGGGCCACGTCTCCGTAGGCAGGGGCGTGCGTGGCGATGGCCTCGGCCTCGACCAGGCCTCCGTCGGCTCCCGTGTCGGCGGCGACCGCGCCCATCGGGTGGCGGACGGCCAGCGCCGTGGTGTGGCGCCACGCTCCGTACGTGACGAGCCCGCCGACGAGGGCGAGTCCCGTGCCGAGGACGGAGGTGGTGAGGGTCGGGTTGAGCGAGTGGCCGTCGAACCAGTCCGGCAGGACTCCGACGGTGAGGCCGAAGGCGAGTGAGGGGACGGCGAGCACCCAGAGCACGGCGGTCATCGTGACGGGCTGGCGGCCGTGGGCCGGGGCTTCGGGGCCCTGTCCGTTGAAGGCGAGCAGCCACAGACGCGTCGCGTAGGCGGCGGTGAGGAGGGCGGTCAGCAGACCGGCAACCAGGACGATCCAGCCCGCCGCGGTGGGCGCGGTCTCGGAGTGTCCTGTGGCCGCGTGCTCGGCGGCGCCCAGGACGGCTTCCTTGGAGAAGAAGCCGCTGAAGGGCGGGATCGCGGCGAGCGCGAGGAGCGCCACGGTCATCGTCCAGAAGGCGTCGGGCACCCGGTCGCGCAGGCCCCTCATACGGGACATCGCGGCTAGGGAGTTGGTGCCGGCGGCGTGGATGATCACGCCCGCGCCGAGGAAGAGGAGCGCCTTGAACGCGCCGTGCGAGAGGAGGTGGAAGACGGCGGCACCGCGGTCGCCGACGGCGAGGGCGCCGGTCAGATAGCCGAGCTGACCGATCGTCGAGTAGGCGAGTACGCGCTTGATGTCGTCCTGGGCGAGCGCCGCGAGGGCCGAGCCGGCCATCGTGACGGCGGCCATGACGGCGAGGACGACCAGGGCCGCCGCCGACTCGGCGAAGACCGGGAGGAGCCGGGCCACGAAGTAGACACCGGCGGCGACCATCGTCGCGGCGTGGATGAGCGCGGAGACGGGGGTGGGGCCCGCCATCGCGTCGGGCAGCCAGGTGTGCAGCGGGAACTGCGCCGACTTGCCCGCCACACCGGCCAGGAGCAGCAGGGCGATCAGCGTCGGATGGTCGAGGCCGCCGTCCGCGACCGTCGCGAGGATCGTCGTGATGCGGAACGACCCCGTGTCGACGGCGAGCGCGAACAGGCCGATCAGGAAGGGGACGTCGCCGAGCTTGGTGACCAGGAAGGCCTTGAGGGAGGCGGCGCGGGCTTCGGGCGTCTCCCAGTAGTGGCCGACGAGGAAGTACGAGCAGATGCCCATGATCTCCCAGCCGACCAGGAGCACCATCAGGTCGCCGGAGTAGACGACGAGCAGCATCGCGGAGGTGAAGAGGGAGACCAGAGCGGCGTACGAGGGGTAGCGCGGGTCGTCGCGCAGGTAGCCCGTCGAGTAGATCTGCACGCAGGAGGCGACGACGCCGACCAGGACGGCGACGAGGGCGGCGAAGCCGTCGACGTGCAGGGCGAGTTCGATGGGGACCGAGCCGGTCGGGGTGAGCTCGGTGGCGGAGTCGATGTCGGCGCCGCCGCCGTGGCGGGCGGCGACAAGCACGGCGAGGACCAGCGCCGCCAGGGTGGGCAGCACCGCGAGGGGGCGTACGAGTCCCGGGACGGTGCGGCCGAGCAGCAGGCCGGCGACCGCGCCGAGGAACGGCAGGAGGGGGACGAGTACGGCGAGGGTGGTCGTGGTCACGCGGTGGCCTCAGCCTTCTGTGCCGGGGCGGGCTCTTCTCCGGCGGCGTCTTCGGCGGCGTCTTCGGCGTCATCGTCGGGGCCCTCGGCGGTGTCGCGGAGGTCGTCGACGGCGGAGGAGCCGCGGTTGCGGTAGACCGACAGGACGATCGCGAGGCCGATGCCGATCTCCGCGGCGGCGATGGCGATGGTGAAGAGGGTCAGGGCCTGGCCGGAGTGGAGGGCGTCGCGGAGCCAGACGTCGAAGGCGACCAGGTTGAGGTTGACGGCGTTGAGCATGAGCTCGACGGACATCAGGACCAGGATCGCGTTGCGGCGGGCGAGCACTCCGTACAGGCCTACGCAGAAGAGGAGGACGGCCAGGACGGCGGGATAGGCGAGGTGCATCAGCGCTGCTCCTTGTCGCTGGGGGCGTCGCTGGGGGCACCGGTCGTGCGGGGAGCACCGGTCGTGCGGGTGTCGCCGGGGGCTTCGTTCAGGCGGGTCATGCGGGCGTTCCTGCGGGAGAGGACGATCGCGCCGACCAGGGCGGCGAGGAGCAGGACCGAGAGGGCCTCGA